>JAILRH010000101.1 GCA_024698345.1 Lachnospiraceae bacterium
TAAGCCATGAAATGTGAATCCAACTTATCACTTGTAACTTTTGTTATCCTTGCATAATCTGAAATATCAACATCATTAAATAAATTGTTTAAATCAATATATGCATAATTTTCAGCCGGATAATAGCCATACTCATCTTCATATGTTTTGATTTCATCTAACAGAGTTTTTGAAAATTCTTTTGTCAGAACTTTTTCACCTTTATATCCAACACTACCAACAATGTTAAATGCACTTTTTAATTCCTTGTTCTGACTGTCACTTCTGTTTTCTATTGCAACATAATTATGTATTCTTTTTATCTGAGATCTGATTACCACATCATCATAAGATGTAAACGGCACTAACAATGCAAAAACTGCGATAACTGATGCAATCGGAAGAATATAAGCTATAGCTTTTTTATTGCCTTTCTGATGCATAAAATATAAAACAAAATATACAACCTCTGCAACTATCACGATTACTCCCTCATATCTTGATACAGTAAATCCATACTGATTAATTCTGATTCCAAGGGCATAACACTGTAATGCAACAAACGGAAGAAATATGTACGGAATATATTGTAACAGTGCTGTTAATTTGCTATTAGCCGTATTCTCATTAATATTACGTGAAATTGTCCAAACCGGAGCTCCCACTGCGAATAAAAATGTCAAAATATGAAATGCTACATTTGAAGGAACCGTATCTGTTGTAAATATTTTGATAAAATACATGTAAATTATTGAAAATGCAATCAATAGCATTGGCAACAATGCAAAATTAAAACATATTTTTGCAAACTTTCCTGCGTCTGTATTTTTTGCCGCTATTGTTTTAAGACACATCGGCGCGTATATTCCACCTGCAAGGAACACCTCAATTCTCAAAAGTAATTCTTCAGTATCATAGATTAACTCATTAAATATCATCAATATCACTGCAAGCCCTATTGCAAACAAACCATAGATAACTGTTACTTTTACAAACTTCATAAATGCTCTGGTTACATATGTTTCAAAATTCGTCTCAATTCTTTTAAACATATGATATACACTCATGCCAATCAATGTAATTGCATACACCGTAATTATTCTTAAGCATATTTCTGAAAAAGTCTCAGCTTTCACTCCAAATATGTAATTACTTTCACCGGTAAATACGTATGTAAAAAACAATCCCAATATCACTGAAATTGCAGTTCCAAAAATATATTTGGTTTTTTCTTTTTTGAGGCACTCTTCACAATACAATTCACCCACTGCAAAAATCAGACCGAAGGTCATCGCTCTCTCATATAAATCTCTGGCACTGCTTTGATCCAAATCGGCGAGAATAGCTCCAAAAAAAGCTGCAATTACAATTGCTACCATAGTAAATGGATAATCTCTGAAACTGCCACTGATTTGATTTTTGATTTTACCAAACAGCTTCATCACTTTATTATTATCTTTATTATTTTCTTTACTATTCTCTTTATTATTATTTTCTTTACTATTCTCTTTCATTCTTATCCCTCCTCGATGAAAAGACATTTCTATTTTACTTTTTTCATAACTTATTTGTTACTATAGTAAAAAAAGTGTTTTGTATTTAATAGCGTATCTCTTACACTTACATAATATATTATTTAAATAGTAATTTGCAGATGATATTTGTAACTATTAAAAAAAACACAGATGACAAATGTCATTTATAGATTGGTGTAAATGTATTGGCATATTCCCCCATTTATTCTTTATCTTCTCTATACTGTCTGTCTTGAGTTGGCGGCTAACGCCTCTGCTTCCGCCGACTGAATCTTTGTATACTGTTCTACGAATCCGGCAGAAATAATACCCGCTGGAATGGCAACACATCCAACTCCAAGCAGTGTTATAACTACCGTCATAATCCTTCCAAGAGCCGTTATCGGATAAATATCCCCATACCCTACAGTAAATATAGTAGACATGCTCCACCAAAATCCCGATAAGGCATTTTTAAATACATCCGGCTGTGCATCATGTTCAACACTGTAAATACAGAGTGAAGCAGACATCATCAGAATAAAAATAATAGATTCTTATTTCAATAATTATTTGCCGCCTTACCATCTTTCTTTCTTCTGATAAACAAAATAAAATCAGCCAAAACCATAGCCGCACACACGCACCAAATAATAGGTTCGAGAATGCACACGCCAAAATATCCCAACTTTTTTGTAATAATTCCAACTGCCGCAAATTTGAACAGCATTTCCACAACGCTTGCCATAACCGGAACAAGCTTTCTTCCCATTCCCTGAAGTCCGTTTCTAAGTACAATCAATACGGTGAGAATAAAGAAAAAGGAAACATTGATACGTATATATTGAAACGCGGTCTCCACAATATAGTCATTTTTTGTTCCACTAATTAGCACAATCAGATTTCTTCCAAATAAAAACAACATAATTGTCGAGAACAGACTCCATATCATTCCGATACCAATAGCATTTCCAAGTCCTTTATATACTCTGTCCATCTTGCCTGCGCCATAATTTTGTCCGCTAAATGTAGAAGATGCAATTCCAAGGGTACCAATAGTCCACATAAAAATTGAATCTATCTTTCTTGCAATTGTGTGAGCGGCAACAATCTCTGCCTCCAGATAATTTACTGCTCCCTGAAGAATTACTGAACCAATAGATACTACCACAAGCATAAGTCCCATTGAAAATCCTGTTGCTAACATTTCACTTACAAGTACCTTGTCAAATTTCAAATTACTTGGAACGAAAGAGAGCAATTTACTCTTTGTAATAATATAAATCATGCAAAGTACTACTGATATGATTTGTGCAATGACTGTAGCATAAGCTGCCCCGGCAATTCCAAATCCGCACATCTTCACAAATACATAATCAAGTCCACCGTTTATTAAAGAAGAAATAATCAGAAAATATAAAGGAACCACACTGTTTCCTATTGCTCTCATAAGTGCTGACAACATATTGTATGCACAGGTAACCACTGCAAACATCAGAACAATTCTAAGATATTTGTCGGAATCATCTATTATTATTGCAGGTGTATTAAGAGCAACTAAAATAGGTCTTAAGAAAATCATACTCAAAAAAGTCAGCGTTAATGAGATAATCAATGTCAAAACATAAGACCATGCAACTGTTTTTTTCATATTTTCTTCATTAGAAGCTCCAAACATCCTGGATAAAACCACCGAAAATCCATTTGTAAAACCACTTACAAAACCTATAACCATTGTATATAATGGTGAAACTGCACCTACTGCCGCCAGTGCATTATCTCCAAGCACATTTCCTACTATCGCCGTATCGACAATATTATAAAAATGCTGAAATATATTTCCTAAAAATAACGGAATCGCAAACATTAAGATTGATTTTGTAATAGATCCCTGCGTCATATCAAGACTTTTCTGATTGTTTTTTGCCATAAAAATTCTCCCAAAGTTGTTTTATAAAAACAGAATAGGTGGCTCCTCCCAATTGGTTACACAGCCACCAAATAATTAAAACGGGCGCTACGCGTGAAGCGTAGCGCCCATAAGTTATTATACTATTTATTTCTTTATTAATAAAGACTTTCCTGTCATCTCTGCAGGCTGTTCCATACCCATAAGTTCGATGAGTGTTGGAGCGATATCTGCAAGACATCCACCTTCACGTAATGTGTAAGATGAATCAGCATTGAAAAGGATGAAAGGAACAGGGTTTGTTGTATGTGCTGTATGTGGATTTCCTGTTTCATAATCAATCATCTTTTCTGCATTTCCGTGGTCAGCACAGATAAATAAAATACCATCTGCGTCTTTTACAGCTTCAACTGCATCACCAACGATAGAATCAACTCTCTCAACTGCAGCTACTGCAGCTTCGATTACTCCTGTATGACCTACCATGTCAGGGTTAGCAAAGTTGATAACGATAACGTCGTACTCATCAGACTTAATAGCTTCAACCAAATCTACACCAACTTCAGGGGCGCTCATCTCAGGCTGTAAATCATATGTTGCAACCTTTGGTGAGTTGACAAGTAATCTCTTCTCTTCTACGTTTGGCTCTTCAATACCGCCATTGAAGAAGAATGTTACATGAGCATACTTCTCTGTCTCAGCAAGTCTCAACTGCTTCTTTCCGTTGTTTGCAAGGAACTCTCCAAATGTGTTCTTAATTGACTCTTTTTCAAAAGCAATCTTCTTATTTGGAATTGTCTCATCATAATCCTTGAAACATACATAATATGTATTGAGGAACTCTCTGTCGAATCCTGTAAACTTATCATCACAGAAAGCTCTTGTAATTTCTCTTGCCCTATCCGGTCTGAAGTTGAAGAAGATAACTGAGTCATTGTCCTTTACAAGTGATAAAGGATTACCTGATTCATCAGTGATAACTGTTGGTAATACAAACTCATCTGTCTTATCATTTGCATAAGAATCAGCCATTGCCTGAACAGCATCTGTTGCTTTGATTCCCTCTCCCTTTGTGAGTGAATCGTAAGCAAGCTTAACTCTGTCCCAATTGTTATCTCTGTCCATTGCGTAATAACGTCCTGAAAGAGATGCAATCTTACCAACTCCGATTTCTTTCATCTTTGCTTCAAGTTCTGCAACAAAATCTTTTCCTGATGCAGGTGGTGTATCACGTCCGTCAAGGAATGCATGAACATACACTCTGTCAAAATCATTCTTCTTGGCCATTTCAAGTAAACCATAGAGATGAGTATTGTGACTGTGAACTCCTCCATCTGATAAAAGTCCCCATAAATGGAGATCAGAGTTGTTCTTCTTGCAATTCTCAATTGCTCCGAGAAGTACCTGATTATCAAAGAATGTGCCATCTTCAATATCTTTTGTAATTCTTGTAAGATCCTGATAAATAATACGTCCTGCTCCGATATTCATATGTCCAACTTCTGAGTTACCCATCTGTCCGTCAGGAAGTCCTACTGCAAGTCCTGATGCGTTTCCTTTTACAAACGGACACTCTGCCATAAGTTTATCCATAACAGGTGTTTTTGCCATAGCAATTGCATTGCCTTTTGGATTGTCATTCAATCCATAACCATCTAATATCATCAATACTACCGGTTTTTTGCTCATTATAATTCTCCTTTATCATTTCTTTTTTGTTACAAAGTCATAGTTAACTTCGCCATTATCAAAATCAACGGCCACTGCATTTTCTTTTGCAGACTTTCCGTTATTTCTAAAATATACCACTTCATATCCAGCATATTTCTCGTTATGAGGTTCACCACAATCTGTTGCTGTGTTATTTACCATGAGCTCGGTTTCTTCAGGTGTAATATACAACTTAATTCCCTTGTAACCTGCACCTCTAATAACGTTTTCTTTGTACATGAAGTATATTGGATTCTTTCCAATTTTTTCAAAATGGTTACCGGTAATGGTAATTCCAATCAAACCACTACCTGCAATACCATGTGCCGTGAATGTAGTTTTCATTTTGCTGCTGTTTCCTATATGGTAGAATTTATTATCTGTGATAGTTGTATTCTTCCAATTCAGCATGAAAAGACCATTATCATAATTGTTCTTAAAAGTATTACCTTTTACTGTAATGTTCTCATGATATATGTTCTTTCCACTGCTTGTCTGCGAAAACTTATGAGAACCAAGGCCTCTTCCACATCCGTCAAAAACATTATTGTATACTTCTACGTTCTTGCATGGAGTCTTATCCTGTTTTACATATGAAACTCCGATGCCTCCAACTTTACTGTCAGCGAGATCAATATTAACAGCCTCTTTGTTATAGAGTTTTGCAACTGTTGATTTCTTATTCGGACCAAAATAGCAATCATGGATGCTGGCATTTTTTGTTCCATTCAGCTCAATGTAATGCTTGCCGTTTAGTCCTTTAAATGTAATACCTGCTATTTCCACATTATTGTTGTGAGCAACAACAAGTCCTAAAACGTCCTTATTATATCCCAAATCAAATACTACCTTTGCCCCATCCTCAGCTATAAGTTTGACATTCTTTGAGCAGTTATACTTTCCGTAAACCGCCTTCTTCTGATAATCTTTCTCAGGGCAAAACGCGATCAAAATAGAAGATGCTTTGTAACTTACACCTGTACTCATTACTTTTTTCAAAGTAACTCCATCCTGAAACTTAATCGTAATATTCGAAGGAATCTGGATAGGATTAGAAAGCTTGTATGTCCCTTTACCAACAACAAGTGTACCGCCTCCGGCCTTTGACAATTTCTTCATGTAGAGATTAAATCCAAGATAATGCTGAGTATTCGATGTACTCCACTTTGCACCATATTTCTTTTTAGCAACTTTAGCAAGTGTTTTTGGTGTCACCTTATAAGTAGCTTTTGCGTATGAAGCAGAATCAAATCCAATAGCTACACAAAAAAATAACAACAAAAACAATAATATTTTTGTACTTTTCCTTTTCATAAGCACATCCATCCTTTCGTAAAAGAATTCCCAATTACTCCCTTGCTTTCATTATACCATAAAACAGAATGCCGGAAAACCGACATTCTGTTTGTTTATATTACAAATATATTGTAATTATACAAATAAAAGATTATTTGTTGTAGTTAACAATCTTACCAAAATCCGGTTTGAGTGAAGCACCACCAACAAGTCCACCGTCAATGTCAGGTTTAGCAAGTAATTCTGCAGCATTTCCTGCATTCATAGATCCGCCGTACTGAATTCTGATAGCAGCTGCTGTTGCTTCATCATAAATCTCAGCGATGCAAGCTCTGATTGCTGCACATACTTCTTCAGCCTGATCAGAAGTAGCTGTCATACCTGTTCCGATAGCCCAGATTGGCTCGTAAGCGATAACTGCTGTTGCAGCCTGCTCAGCTGTTACATTTAAGAAAGCAATCTTAATCTGCTGACGGATGAAATCAATTGTAACACCCTGCTGTCTCTGTGTAAGAGACTCACCACAACAGATGATTGGTGTAATACCATGCTCGAAAGCTTTTAATACTTTCTTGTTTACTGTCTCATCTGTTTCAGCAAAGTACTCTCTTCTCTCTGAGTGTCCGATGATAACATATTTAACTCCAACATCTGTAAGCATGTTAGGAGCGATTTCTCCTGTGTATGCTCCGCTCTCTTCGAAGTACATATTCTCAGCACCAATGTTGATATTTGATCCCTTAGCAGCTTCCATAGCCGGTACAATTGAGATAGCAGGTACGCAGAATACTACGTCTACTTCATCATTTGCTACTAATGGCTTTAACTCGTTAATTAATGCAACTGCCTCGCTTGGAGTCTTGTTCATCTTCCAGTTACCTGCGATAATTTTCTTTCTCATAACTTTTTCTCCTAATTATATTTATTAATATTTCAAGCACGTTTCTGCAATTCATGAACGCTTTCAGCGTTCTTTCCGCAAAAGCTTCTTTCATTTCGCTATCAAGCGAGCAGACGTAACATCTGCTCGCTCTTTATGCTTCATTGCTATTCTTTTCGATTATTTGTCGTTAGCTGCAACTACACCCGGTAAATCTTTTCCTTCAAGGAATTCAAGTGAAGCTCCACCACCTGTAGAAATGTGAGTCATCTTATCACCAAATCCAAGGTTGTTAACAGCTGCTGCTGAATCACCACCACCGATGATTGTTGTAGCATCTGTATCAGCTAAAGCCTTAGCTACTGCTATAGTACCTGCAGCAAGACTTGGGTTCTCTGAAACTCCCATAGGTCCGTTCCAAACAACTGTCTTAGCGTTCTTAACAGCGTCAGCGAATAACTCACGTGTCTTAGGTCCGATATCAAGACCTTCTTTGTTGTCAGGAATATCGTTTGTAGGAACGATGATTGTATCGATAGGTTTGTCAATTGGATCCGGGAATCCGTCACCTGCAACTGTATCGATAGGAAGTAATAACTTCTTGCCCATCTCTTCAGCTTTCTTGATCATATCAAGACAGTAATCAAGCTTAGAATCATCAACTAAAGAAATACCAACGTTTCCACCCTGAGCTTTGATGAATGTGTAAGCCATACCACCACCGATGATTAATGTATCACACTTCTCAAGAAGGTTGTTGATAACGTTTAACTTATCTGCAACCTTAGCTCCACCAAGGATAGCTACGAAAGGTCTAACAGGGTTGTTTACTGCGTTTCCAAGGAAATCAATTTCCTTCTGCATTAAGTAACCAACTACTGCTGTATCAACATATTCTGTAACACCAACATTTGAGCAGTGAGCTCTGTGAGCTGTACCGAATGCATCGTTTACGAATACATCACATAAAGAAGCTAATTCTTTGCTGAATGCTTCTCCGTTCTTTGTCTCTTCTGCACGGTAACGTGTGTTCTCAAGAAGAACAACATCTCCGTCGTTCATTGCTGCAACTGCAGCCTTAGCGTTCTCGCCTACTACTGTATCATCTGCAGCAAACTTAACTTCCTGTCCTAACAACTCAGTAAGTCTCTTTGCAACAGGTGCTAAAGATAACTCCGGCTTTGGCTCTCCCTTTGGCTTACCAAGGTGTGAGCAAAGGATAACCTTTCCACCATCGTTAATTAATTTTTTGATTGTTGGAAGAGCTGCAACAAGACGGTTCTCGTCTGTGATAACTCCTTCTTTTAAAGGTACGTTGAAGTCACAACGAACTAATACCTTTAAACCTTTTACATTGATATCATCAACTGATTTCTTATTAAGCATATTTTTGCTCCTTTCATAATGTCATTTAGTATTCCGCAAGCTGCGCATCCTTGCGGAGCACATATAAAAAGGGTCCGGCCCATAGAGACCGGACCCTTTTGGATCTTATTAAAAATACTAACAAGCTAAATAGAACTTATCAATTAAGCTAATTCAGCGAAGTATTTGATTGTTCTAACCATCTGGCTTGTGTATGAGTTCTCGTTGTCATACCAAGATACAACCTGAACTTCGTAAAGATCATCAGCAATCTTTGATACCATTGTCTGTGTAGCATCAAATAATGAACCATATCTCATACCGATAACGTCTGAAGATACAATCTGATCTGTGTTGTATCCAAAGCTTTCAGAAGCTGCTGCCTTCATAGCTGCGTTGATACCTTCAACTGTTACGTCTGTACCCTTAACTACAGCTGTAAGAATTGTTGTAGAACCTGTTGGAACAGGAACTCTCTGTGCAGATCCGATTAACTTTCCGTTTAACTCTGGGATAACTAAACCGATAGCTTTAGCAGCACCTGTTGAGTTAGGAACGATGTTAGCAGCACCAGCACGTGCTCTTCTTAAATCACCTTTTCTGTGTGGTCCGTCAAGAATCATCTGATCACCTGTGTAAGCGTGGATTGTTGACATGATACCACTCTGAATTGGAGCATACTTGTTAAGTGCGTTAGCCATAGGAGCTAAGCAGTTTGTTGTACAAGAAGCTGCTGAGATGATCTTGTCATCTGCTGTTAATGTATTTTCGTTTACTGAGAAAACGATTGTCTTAAGGTCATTTCCAGCTGGAGCTGAGATAACTACTTTCTTAGCACCT
This sequence comes from Lachnospiraceae bacterium, assembly GCA_024698345.1. Lineage (GTDB taxonomy): Bacteria > Bacillota > Clostridia > Lachnospirales > Lachnospiraceae > SIG293. The sequence continues at coordinate 9,494 of JAILRH010000101.1, forward strand.
GCATCGATATGAGCCTGTGATTTTTCTTTTGAGCAGTAGAAACCTGTACACTCAAGTACAACGTCTACTCCGATTTCTCCCCAAGGAAGTTCAGCTGCGTTAGCTTTAGCGTAGATTGTAAGTGTCTTACCATCTACTGTAATTGTACCAGCTTCGTCATCAGCTTCTACAGTGTGAAGACCTTCACCGATCTTTCCACAGTATCCACCCTGTGCTGTATCATACTTTAATAACTGTGCAAGCATTGAAGGCTTTGTTAAGTCGTTGATTGCAACAACTTCATATCCTTCAGCATCAAACATCTGTCTGAATGCAAGACGACCAATACGTCCGAATCCGTTAATAGCTACTTTAACTGCCATTTCGATTTCCTCCTAAAAAATAAATTGTTAATATTCAAATTAACCTATTGAATATTCTACCTAAATAAAAATAAAATATCAAGGTATTTTTTGATATTTTGTAAACTTTGATAAATTTTTCACGAAATAAAGTTACATAATTATTTTTTTCAATCATGCCAACTTAATCCTTTCTTTTTTATTATATTTGAAATGCCGGCAATTGTTTTTTCAACTATTCCTGTTTCACCTGCTATTTGTTCCCACATATCTACCGAGGAGATAACTTCCTCAATAATACCTTTACATTTCTTTGTGGATATATCCATTTTCTTTCCGCACTCTATCATATCTTCCAAATTAATATTGTCATTTTTACCATTTACCAGCATTTGATGGGCTGATAACCATTTATTATTAACGTCATAGGAAAATGTAATATCGTAGGCCGGTGCCAGACTCCATTTTCCTGTTTTATCCATCAAAAATGATGTGTTTTTTACATGGTCATCCTGATTTACTGCAACTACATTAAATACCATTCTTCTGTAAAACTGTTCCCTCTCTGCTGCAGTAAGATTTATACGTTTCATAACATCTGCCGTCTGCTCATAGCTGAAAAGTCCGGGAATGTTATAGTCAATATGTGCCAACGCTCCCAATGTCTGCATATGAATTTTCTTTCCGTTTACACGATCAAAACGCTTGGTCATAAAATGGTTTCTGCCATTTTCTGAATAGATTCTGCATTCATTCATATTTATACCTGCTTTAACCGCCATCTGATAATATGCATATTCTATCAGAGTGTATTCAATACTGTCTTTTAATCCATGATCACCATTTTTGTTAACTCCGTCAAATTTCATTAACCAATAATCATAATCTTTATCCAATAGAATCTGACCTGATCTGATATCTTTTGTTTTTTCATTCCAGGCTATAACAGCCTTTGCTCTTGCTCCTCCGGCAGAGGTTCCTAATTGAATTAACTGCTCATATGCCAGATTCTCTTCATCACTAAGTTCTACTTTTTCCTTATTGTTTAGTATGTCTGATGCAAACTTTACCATTTCTGATACGTTGATAGAGTCATCTATCTCTCTGTCATTTCCTGTTGCAGGAACATATTCCAATGCACCCATAGCTCTCTTTCCTGTATAGCAAAGACGATCAATCACATTGAAATCCGCCTGACTTTTCCCCTTGCTGATAAGCCATCTTTCAATGACAGCATTTCCGAATTTATCCGGAAGAGAGTCTGCTAACATTCCCGGAACTCCGTGAAAGGCATCTCCTGCCAAAGTTGGGAATTCATAAACCCTGTTAGAAAGCGGCATTTTTATAGGTGATACCTCTATCTCACTTTCGACAAAATTTCTGTCATATTCAAAAGAAGCATAGTTTTTTTCATCTTCTAAATGAACAATTCCTATTCTCGTGCCCCATAGATAAACTTCCGCTGTGTTAATCATTATTCATCATCTCCCCAAACAAATTTTGTTTTTTCTTTTACCTTTTCTTTTTTCACTTTTGCCCTTTGTCTGTTTGTATTCTCTTCCAGATATTTAGACGGGCGTTTCGAAACATCCGGTATAATCAATTCAAAATTTTCAGCTAAATCTAATGCATTTATTATTTTTATAAAATTACTCAACTGCATATCGTTACCAGTTTCAAACATCTGAATGCTTCTTACTGAAACACCCGATTTTTCAGCCAATTGCTTTTGAGTCATAGGATAATCTATTCTATAATTTTTCACTCTTGTTGATAACATTTGTATTATTTCATTTGAAAATACATTCATATCCACACACCTCCATACAACAATGTTAGCATACGCAAAAACAAAATGCAATATTATGCGCTTTATACGTGTATTTTTTATCTAAAGTGCATAATATTGCATATTATCATTTACCGGAAAGTGCCATAACCAGTTTCACTCTGTCATGAATTCCCGTCTTATCATATATGGACGATATATAATTTTTCACAGTACCTTCCGACACATAAAGACTATCAGCTATTTGACGGTTAGTCATTCCCTTTGAAAGAAGCGAAGCCACTTCCCTCTCTCTTCCTGTCATCTCTTGAAGCAAATCTTCTGTGTTTTTATTATTCATTAATGCGGTCAGCCTCATCATCACCTTAGGATCAAGAACACTGACTCCTTTCATCAGCTGTTCCACCGCACCAAGAATTGCATCTTTCCCACTATCCTTGAGCAGATATCCATCAGCTCCCTTTGTGATGGCGTCAGTTATGTTTTTGTCATCGTAGAAAGTTGTGAGTACAAGTATCTTAATTTTTGGATACATACTCTTTAAATAACCTATCAGTTCTATTCCACCCATACCTTTCATATTGAGATCCACCAACGCCACATCACATTCTATTGTTCTAAGATGTTCAAGTGCTTCCTTTCCATCGTGAGCCTTTCCGACTATTTCCATCCCATTCATGGACAGAATTATCTCCAGACTATCTAACAGCATATTTTCATCGTCTACCAGTAATACCCTATACATTATATTTTCCTTTCAATCGGCAATTCTATAACACTAATAAATCCATTTTCGTTTCTAAATTCAGTCGTACCGCCACAGCGTTTTGCATACGATATTATTTTTTTGATTCCAAATCCATTTTCAATAAGTTCATTCTGATTGTCAACATTAAATCCACTCTTTCCATTGTCTTTAACATCAAGCCTCAAATGAGCACTGTCCCCGGACAATTTAACTGTGAAATGATTTGCACTTCCATGTTTCACTCCGTTTGTAAAGCATTCTTCAAGGGCTCCTGTAAGAAACTCGGCATGCTCTCTTTGTATCATCATTCCCTTATCGTATACCTCATACATTCTGTCGCATTCACGCTCTGTGTCCATTAAGAAACTGTCAATAATATTGTCAAAATAGCAGATAAGATCATTTATGGAAATATCTTTTTTTTCATCATCCAACGCTCTTACCGCACTTCTGATTGAGTTAAGGCTTCCTCTTATTCTTGTAGTTGCATCAAGCATTTTATCGTGGGCGGCTTCCGGATTTTTGTCAAAAAGCATATCTGCTGCATCTAGGGTCATAATGGCAGCCGTAATGGAATGCCCCACACTGTTATGAATATTTCTGCTGATATTCTCTCTTTCAATCAGTCGTGCCTGTCTGTCAATATTATAACTTTGCTTAGTCAGCTCTTTGTTTTTTTCAATCTCATGCAGTTCACTCAGGCTGTACTCTCTGATAATTCGCCTTGCCTCACGCTTTTTGTTTTCCTCTCTTCTTATGAGATATCTTACAAACACCATCAGCGACACTACAATATTAAGAATAAGAAAACGCAGTAATATAATGGCAGTAATCTGCTGCATTCTTCCAATTGAGCTGTTCATTCTCTCAAAATCAATAATAATTTCTGCAAGCAGTGCAACATTGGACATTAAAAATAACTGACTGCTGCCGGACCAGAAAAATATGACAAAAATAAAACACCCCCACCATTTTCCAAAACAAAGCACAAATAAGACCGCAAGGAAAAACTGTAAAATCAGCACCAGTTTATCCTCACCGTCTTTAACATATCCAGCAGTAACACTAATCAGCAATCCGCCTCCAATCAGAAATGTCAGGATGATATTTCCCGACATTCCTGCTGCAAGAAGCGTCATCAAAACAATAATTAGATTTGATATTATTACATATATCATATTTATCTCTTCCTCAATCAACCGTATATTTATATCACTATCTACATAGTTTAGCATTCGTGTTTTTATCACATACCTAAAACTCTGTAACGTCAACCCTGCTCATGCCTCTGCCCTTTAAAAAAATCGTTGGAACCACAACAAGTATATTTGAAACGATAAATGCTTTCAATCCCAACTCCGAAAAATAAGGCAGGTATCTTCCTAATGGAATGTAATATAATTCATTAACAATAAAACTAAAAAGTAATATTAGTATGGCACCTATAATTATAGCCAATATATCCATACACATTATCTCAGATGCACACTTACTATAAATTTCTTTCTTTTTAAATCCGATGGCTCTGTATACCCCAAACTCAAATCTTCTTGAGATAAACTGTCCTGTTATTACTGCATTTACTATAACAGAAAGCACTACCGACAAAATTACAATTCCAACTCCGAATACCAATTTAAATGGAGCAAACTCAGATTCAACTTCCTCAGAAATACTGTCTGCTACATGAACATTTAAATCACCCTTAATATCATTAAGATAATCCCTAAGTTCTTTACCTTTCATATTTTCTGCGAAAACATTCATCTCTAGCGGTTCCTCCGAATACTTCACGTAAAAAACTATAAAACTGTCATCGTCAAAAATTGCATCCACAGTATATTTTCCCTCAATGCCTTTATATATGGAAGAGCTAAACTCATCTCCCTTTTTTACTCCAAGCTGCTTTGCCATGGCTGATGAAATACATACACTCTTCTCTTTCACATCTGAAAGGTCTGCATTAATACCAAGTTTGTCAAAGGCTGTTTTCAAATCATCCTTATTCTGAAATACCATTGAAGAACATCCAATTTCAAACCCCATAGTACAAATCAAAGGAACTCCCGAATAGGCTCTTGGAGACCTGTCTAACACAGTCAGTTTTTCATCCTTTAATAGTTTTTCTCTAAACTCGCTGTAATCTTTAAAATCTTTGTCTGATGACACCGCATATACAACGCAGTTCAAATCCGAATATTCCTCTGCTTTACCATAATAATAGTACATACTTTCTATGTAGTTTCCTGCAAGAAACAATAATGTTGTCATAAACAAAAGAAATATTACAATCGCTGTTCTAAATTTATTCTCCCTTATATAATACATTGGTGATAATGGTCTCATTTACTCACCTCTCCATCCCACATCTCTATAATTCTGTCAGCATCTTTCAAAATACTCCTGTCATGTGTCACTACCAAAACAAGTCTTTCACCTGAGTACTTTTTTAAAATCTTCATAACGTTGTACGCGTTTTCATGATCTAATGAAGCTGTGGGCTCATCTGCAAATATAACTTTTGGATTATTTATTATTGCTCTTGCAATTGCAACCCTCTGGCACTGTCCTCCTGAAAGTTTCGACGGTTTTTTATTCCATTCCTTTTTTGAAAGTCCCAGTTCTTCAAATATATCTTCAATTTTTCCTCTGATTTTTTCCTTCTTCTCAACTGCTGCAACCAAACAGTTATCAAATGCTGTCATATAAGGCACCAGATAATGTTTTTGAAAAACAAATCCAAACTCTCTTCTTCTCAAATTTTCCCTTTCGGAATTCCCTATATCAGACAATTCAATCCCATTGTAATTGATACTTCCCTCTGTAGGTTTTTTAAGCGTTGAAAGACAGTACATCAATGTACTCTTTCCGCTACCGGAAGGTCCCACAATTCCAATTAAACCTTTGTCCGGCAATGTTAAATCAAACCCCTTAAGGGCATATGTTTTTGAATCAGTCTCCATATCATATATCATACAAATATTTTTCACTTCAAACATTTTCTTTTCTCCTATAAATCTAATACTTTTTTAATCTTCAATGGCATCGATAGTTCGTATCTTTAACATATTTACTAACACCGGTATCTGAAGAATACCCATGACAAAAACATATGTCGAAATTATTTTTAAAATATGATCCGGATAAACCACCTGAGAGACAAGTCCCATAGGTTCCATAACAGTTTTATATATCACAAAAGCTGTAATTAAAGATAAAATCACTCCTGCAGCCGATCCAATTGCAAATATAATGCCCATCTCTTTAATTATCATTCCGTAAATAGCACTCCTGCCATATCCGATGGATGCATAAAGGCAATATTCTTTTACACGATTGCGCATAAAAGAAATGTAAGCCACAATAACAAGTATTGTCAGAAAAGACATAACAATAATGAATATGGTGTTGTTTACAAGATCAATCGTATCCGTGATACTTTCCTTATAATCTTTTTTATATTCTTTCTTATCTAATACTCTGTCTTCATCGCCAAGTTTGATTCCGTAATCCTTTAATATTTTTACCATATCTGATGTTTTTTCGTTGTTATAAACAACAATGCCCTGACCGTTATTTGAATATCCGTTTGGCACTCCCGTTGAAATCAAATACTTTGATTTAATTGTTCCCACAATGCGAAATGTATTTCCAAACCATTTTTCCTGATACCAATCACCTATTTTTAATCCGGCGTTCTTCATAATGGTCTTATCAATCAGGACTTCCCCTGGCTTTGAAGGCATCTTTCCACTGACCAAAGATGCATCCATATGTTTAAGAAAACTCTCAATTTGCTCCGGTTCCATCAGCGGAATCTCGAAACCGTATTCACCCATAACAGCCCTGTATGTACTCGACAATATCTGTGTATAAAATGCATCATCAATACCATCAATATTTTTCAAATACTCAATCAGTTCATCTCTCTTCTTTTCATATTCAGCAAAAAACTCACTCTCATCGGTATAGTCATCTCTGTTTACTCCCAAAGATTCGACACTGATGTCCAGATACGATATCTTTTTGGGAGTTTCAAACATTATCACTCCAAAACTTTCGGAAGTAGTTATTAACAGCACATACATCACATACATTGCCACAAAGGACAATGCCAGTGCCGTCGCTAGAACTCCCACTGTTTTCTTATTATTTTTCACATATTTCCATGCCGATAATTTTGAAATCATCTCGAATCTGTTCCTCCCCTGCAAAAATCAAAACGCTTAAACATCACAATTCTCTTGATTGTGATTACATCATATCAAAGGCTTCAAGACACAAAAAGTGACCGCCGTCATATATTTCATTACAAAACCATGACTTCGGTCATATAAAAAATAAAACACCTCCAAAGTAGATATTATAAATAACAAAATCTACTTTGGAGGTATTATTTTACTTCAAGAAGTCTAAATCACCATCAGGATTCTGGCAAGAAATAATGTAAGTGATATCATTTTCCATTGCCTCTATTTCGTCTAAAACTTGGAGTGCTTTAAGTGCTACTTTGGTGTCCATGATGTCACTTTCATAGCCTAATGATTCTAATTAAATCATGTCACCTATCTTTTAGTATATAAAGTAATACATTTTCCGTATTCCCCCATACTATTATCTTCTATATCTACAATAACCTCAATATTTGGAAAAAGACTTTCAACCCATCGCTTCCAATAGTATT
>JAILRH010000104.1 GCA_024698345.1 Lachnospiraceae bacterium
GTAACTATTCAGCCTTTCAGCAATGCCAGCTCGAATCCGCAGATCTGCTTAGCTTTCGTGATTTTCATCCTTCGGATATCAAATCACTTTCGCTCGCGACAAAAAATGCTTTGTCGCGTGTCTCGCTGATTTGGGTTCCCCAAATACATAAAAAAATAAATATTTGAAATCCTGCAAGCAGTCGTTCATAATATTTATTCTTTTATGTGCATGGCTGAATAGTTACATAATAACGAATAATAATAAAAAAAATACTAAGGATATGAAGAAAGGAATTAAAAATGAGAATTAGGGAGAGAGTCATTTTTATTGGAACAATTGCCGCAATTACTGTTGCTGCAACAGCAGGATGTGAAAAGAAAAATAATAATGACAACAGCAATGCAAAACAGGACAGCGTTCAGAAGAATGAAACAGTTGAAGAGCCGGTAACAAATAATATTGAATATGACACTGTTTCTGAGATAGTGAAAGACGATTCGATTTTTGGAGAAAACGTATTTGTATTTTCGCCGGAGGATGACAGCAAAGAAGTAAAAGAAAAGGTCAATGAAATATATAAAGAGCAGGAGAGAAACCAGTTTGGTACTGAAAGATATGCTATTTTGTTTAAGCCGGGCGATTATGATAAATCAATTGCGGTCAATGTAGGATATTACACAACAGTTGCCGGAGTGGGTATTCAACCTACAGATACAAACATTGAAACTTTGTGGGTAAATGCAGACTGGATGTATCACAATGCGACATGTAACTTCTGGCGCGGTGCAGAGAACTTTTCTGTAAATAAATACACAATGTGGGCAAATTCACAGGCAGTATCACTGAGAAGAATGAACTTTAATGACGGAATCGTATTAAGTGACGGTGAAGGATGGTCAAGTGGTGGATTTATTTCCGATTCACAGTTTGCAGGAACTGTATCTTCCGGATCTCAGCAGCAGTATCTTACACGAAACTGTGATTGGGGATACTGGGATGGAGGAGTTTGGAACATGGTATTTGTTGGAGATAATCTTAACAAAATCCCGATGGGAGGATGGCCATATAATCCACTTACAAAAGTTGAAAAGACTTCTTACATAGAAGAAAAACCGTTTATAGTATATGATGATGAACATGGTTATGGATTGTATATTCCGGAACTTAGAAATGAAACATCAGGTCCTTCATGGACAAAGGGAAGCACAGGTGCGGTAAAATCTCTTGCAGGTTTCTATGTTGCAAAGCCTGGTGATGACGCAAAAGCGATTAATGAGGCATTGGAGTCAGGAAAGAATATTTTATTTACACCGGGTATTTACGAATTCTCTGAAACAATAAAAGTCAACAATCCGGATACTGTCATTTACGGAATGGGACTTGCAACTCTTGTGGCAAAAGAAGGAAATGTTGTAATGGAGACAGCAGATGTTGAGGGAATAAGAATTAGCGGACTTATTTTTGAAGCAGGAGATAGTGAATCTGAATCATTATTGAAAATTGGATCTGAAAAAACTGACGTAAATCATGAGACCAATCCTATCTGCTTAAATGATGTGTACTTCAGAGTAGGTGGAAGCGGCAGATATATAGGTAAAGTTTCTAACTGTGTTACAATCAACTCTAATAACGTGATCGGAGATAATTTCTGGGTATGGAGAGCTGATCATGGAGCAAATGTAGGCTGGACAAAGAATACGGCAAAGAACGGAATAATCGTAAACGGTGATAACGTGATTATGTATGGGCTTTTTGTAGAACACTTCCAAGAGTATCAGACAATTTGGAACGGAAACGGAGGAAAACTGTATTTTTATCAGAGTGAGATTCCTTACGATGTTCCAAGTCAGGAAGAGTTTATGAGCCATAATAATACAGTAAATGGATATTCTTCATATAAAGTTGCAGATGAAGTTACAGATCATGAGGCATGGGGACTTGGTATTTACGCTTATAACAGAGATGCAGAAGTTGACATAAATTCTGCGGCTGAAGTTCCTGATGTTGAAGGTGTGAAAATTCACAACATAGTAAGCGTTGTGTTAAACGGAAAACCGGGAATATCTCACGTTGTAAATAACAGTGGAAATCCGGTAAAACGTGCGGGAAATACTTCGAAGATTATGGAATATGAAAACGGAGTACAGAAATAAAAAAGAACAAAAAATATGTGTTACAGAAAATGTAACACATATTTTTTTTATTTCACAATGTATACTTTTTGAAATTGATATACGATGCTTTCAAAATAACCGTTTCGCATTATATGAATATTTTCTCAAAACAGTTCGACAATGCTTGAAGGATTATCTTCAAAAGAAGTATGATTCTCGTTCGCACAAATTCGTGAGTTTTCTTGATGAAA
>JAILRH010000203.1 GCA_024698345.1 Lachnospiraceae bacterium
TATTGTTTGCTTACTTCTGGTGAGACTTCACCTTAGTCCATAAACTTGCACAGTACTGTTTGAGTTCTGTTTCCTGATATCTGAATGTTTCATTGAGGGGGTTATCAAGTTTTGGGGCACATGCGCTGTTCCCAAGATAGTAATCATCTCTGAACTTTTCGTATGTGCTCTTGACTGCCGAATCATAACCGACATACTCTTCATTTATCTCGGATACATCTTCTTCCAACATAAAGTTGATAAACTGATTTGCCAGAGTTGTCTCTTTACAATCTTTTGTGATAACCATACAGTCACACCACTCATTAGTTCCCTGATTAGGGAGGAAAAAGTCCAGATTGTCATTCTCGTTGATAACATAAGCTCCGTCTCCGGAATAAACAACCGCCATTGCCTTATTTCCGGAAATCATATTGTCCATAACATCATCACCAACGTAAACCGGATCCATTGTATCTCTCTGTCTGATAAGCCATTCATATGCTTCCTCGTATTCTTTTTTGCTCTTAGTATTCATCGAGTAACCAAGTGCCTTAAGTGCAATCATAAATGAGTCCCTCTCAGAATCATACATGTAAACATTGCCCTTGTATTTTTCATTTAGAAGAATATCCCAGCCCTCTTCTAAATCTTTCTTGTCAACAACATTCCTGTCATAAACAATTCCAACTCCGCCCCAAAAATAAGGAACAGTATATTTGCCCTTTGGATCATATTCATTTGTCCAAAGATGTTCAATAACCTTTCCCCTGTTTGTAATGAGACTCCAGTCTATCGGCTGCAGGTACTTCTCTTTGATAAGTCTCTCAATCATATAATCGGAAGGGACGAGAACATCGTATTTTTCACCACTCTGAAGTTTGGTGTACATCGACTCATTAGAATCAAATGTCTCATAAATAACTTTGCAATTGTATTTCTTTTCAAAGTCATCCAGCAATGTCTTGTCAATATATTCGCCGGCATTGTATACCTTTAATACTTTTTTGCCGGCACCACTCATATTGAAAGAAAAGCCTGCTATAAAAAGCACAAGTACAATTCCACCGCCAAGAACAACTCTTCTTCCTAAAGTTCCGGCCTTTGTCTGATAAGCCATTCCGGTACTCCTGTGATTCTTTCTCATAATTGCAGGAATGACATTTACACAGACAAGTATAACTGTAACAACCACAATGAGAATTGTGGACAGCGCATTGATTGTAGGATTAATTCTCTTTGACATGTTGTAAACAACAATTGAAATATTCTCAACTCCGTTGCCCGTAACAAAATATGAAACAACGAAATCATCCAGAGACATTGTAAATGCAAGAAGCATCCCTGCAAAAATACCAGGCTGTAGCATTGGAATTACAACCTTGGTAAGAGCCTGAAAAGGAGTTGCCCCAAGATCCATTGCCGCATTTGCAAGATTGTGATCCATTCTTCGCACCTTTGGATAAACGCTCGTTATAACATACGGCGTACAAAATGCAATATGGGAAAGCAGCATCGCTATGTATCCCTTTTCAATCTTTAATGAAGAAAAGAAAATCATAAGACCTATTGCCGTCACAATATCCGGATTCATAATAGGAAAATTATTTACATTTAAAATCCATTCTTTCAAAATTTTTCTGCTTCTCGAAAGTCCGATTGCCGTTATTGTACCAAGTACCGTTGAGATAATTGTCGACATTATGGCAATACTGATTGAAACATAAACCGCACTCATAATGCTGTTATCGTGAATCAGTTTCTCATACCATCTGAATGAAAAACCTGTAAAATGAGTCAATGATTTTGACGAATTAAACGAAAAAAACATTGTCACCAGAATCGGAAGATAGAAAAACGCAAAACATAATGTAATGTATAATTTTGCACCTATACCATTTTTCTTATTCATGCTATTCTCCTCCCTTCTCGTCCGGATCAATCTTGTTCATAAATCTCATAAGAGCGATAATAACCAATGCAAGAATAAGGGAAATTGCGCTACCAAAGTTCCAATCTCCGATTGAGATAAACTGCTGCTCAATAAGATTTCCGATAAGTGTATACTGAGCTCCACCGAGAAGCTTAGGTATTACGAATGTAGATATTGAAAGAAGAAATACCATTGTAATTCCGCTAATAACACCCGGAAGTGAAAGTTTCAAAATTACTTTCGTAAAAGTCTGAACCTTATTGGCTCCAAGATCTGCTGCGGCCTCAACCAGGGAGTGATCCATCTTTGTCAGTGATGTATGGATTGGAATCACCATAAATGGCATAAGATCACACACCAGACCCATGATTACGGAAAAATCCGTATACATCATATTTGCCGGTGCAATGCCCATCACTGTAAACATTCTGTTAATAAGACCGTTATCAGACAACAGACTTATCCATGCATAAGTTCTAAGTAATGTATTAATCCACATAGGAATAGTAACAAGCAATATCAAAATCCCCTGAACACTTTCCTTTGCTTTTGAAATAATATATGCCATTGGATATCCTAAAACCAGACATACAATCGTTGTAATTATTCCAAGCTGCAATGACTTAAAAAATACATTTAGATATACCGGCTCAAAAATCTTCTTGAAGTGCTCTAGTGTAAATGTAATATTTACCAGTGTGCTTGTACCCTTGGTAATTGAGTAAAGCACTATTAGGAACAGAGGAACTACAATCAAAAAGAACGACCACACAATATATGGATTTATCAATTTCTTAAAATGCTTCATTTCTTTATCCTTTTCCTGTTTTTGTTGTTTTCCAATTTATTTTTCTCATCAGTTTTATGTATTACTGTTGCTTTAATAATCCATAGTGTACATTACGTGGATGTCGTCGGGATCAAGACGCATTCCGACTTCAATTCCTAAATTATAGAATTCAGTTGTATGAACTTTGTACTCTCTCCTGTCTGTCTGAACGATATATTCATAGTGAACCCCTTTGAACACTTCCGATGCCACTTTCCCTCTAAGTTGACCGTCTTTTGGCTCTACGATTTTTATATCTTCAGGGCGAAGTACAACTTCGATTTCTTCGTTCTTCTTGAAACCTTTGTCCACACAGACAAATTCCACATCATCAAATTTTACGAGACAGTCATCCAACATTGTTCCCGCAATTATATTTGACTCACCGATAAAGTTTGCAACAAACCTGTTCTCAGGCTCGTTATATATGTCGATAGGCGTTCCTATCTGCTGGATTACACCGTCATTTAAAACTACTACTGTATCTGACATTGAAAGTGCTTCTTCCTGATCATGAGTTACAAAAATAAATGTTATTCCTACTTCCTGCTGGATTTTCTTAAGCTCTGTCTGCATCTCTTTTCTGAGTTTTGCATCAAGTGCTCCGAGAGGCTCGTCGAGAAGAAGTACTTTTGGTTCATTTACCAGTGCTCTTGCGATTGCAACTCTTTGCTGCTGACCTCCGGAAAGTAGAGTAACATCTCTTTTTTCAAACCCTTGAAGTCCCACAAGTCCAAGCATTTTTGTCACCTTTTCATGTATGATTTCTTTATCGACTTTTTTCAGGTTAAGGCCAAATGCAACATTATCATATACATTTAGAAATGGAAAAAGTGAGTATTTCTGGAATACTGTATTTACCTCCCTCTTATAAGAAGGTATTTTGGTCAAATCTTCTCCGCTAAACAAAACCTCTCCCTGACTTGGTTCTTCAAATCCGGCTATTATTCTTAAGATTGTTGTTTTTCCACATCCCGATGGACCAAGTAATGTGAGAAATTCGTTTTCGTGAATATTCAAATCTATTCCTCTAAGAACCTGCTGTTCATCAAAATTCTTTGTTAATCCTTTTATTTCAATTATTGTATTACTCACTTTTTTCTCCTTTATATAATAAGGATTCATTTCTATTCATCCTGTTTTTTCTGTATTTTCTATGCTTCAAGACTCGTTTTTCACTACCTGCTGTGATTTTTTGTGTATGCGTAATTTCTCAGTACCTTGTCCCAAATCACATATGCTTCATATGTCTGATGAAGGAATCCGTCTGAGCAGTATTTACTCTTAAGATATCCTTTTGAATTTGCAAGGTACGATGCTATATCAATATATTCATATCCATTATCAGCACAGTATGTTCTCATATAGCTGTTGAGCTTGTGGAGACGCTCTCTAAATTCAACATACATTTTTGAGCCCTTAAGAGTGTAGGTATCACTGATAATGTATATTTCCACATCAGGATTGTATTTTTTCATTTTTTCAATGAACTGAGTATAGTGTGTTATGGTATCTTCCAATCCGCCAACGTTACACACATCATTTATTCCAAAGAATAGAAATACTTTCTCTGCTTTCATCTCTTTTACTATCTTGTGAGGTGCCATGTGTTTTCCCTTGTACAGCGGATGAAGTTCAGAATCCTCCATGAGTGCCTGAATGAGATTATAACTGCCAACTCCCATCATCTTAGCACCGTCCAGATATCCCTTATCTTTTTTCTTTATATAATTGCCAAATCCAAGCATTACCGAATCGCCAAAGAAAGCGGAATCTTCAAAGAAGCCATCTGTTGCTTTGAAATTGCCATTTATAACACTGTCAGCATTCTTGATGGTACACTTTTTGGTCTTTGACCACATGCTGTAGATTCGTTTCTTTCTGACTGTTTTGTATGTTCTGATTCTTACGTAATATTTCTTATTCTGAACCAGTTCATAAATATTAGTCATATCCGCACTATTATTTGCTATCCTCTTTTTCTTTGATTTTGAAAAATCTTCTTTTTTACTGTACTGAATCTCATAACCGTCTGCCTTCTTACTTGTCTCCCAGGAAATGTTGAGAGTTGCAGTCTGAAGTGATTTTGCGGAAACTAATTTGACATTGGTCATTACTACAATAGGTTTGCTGAATCCGCCCTTTTTCACAACTCCGTTTACATTTGTGTATCCGCATACCTTTATGTTGTAATAGCAACCCGGTTTTAAATTTCCAAGTTCAAAAGAAGGTTTGGTGACATCCGCAACTTTTTTGAACTTTTTCTTTTTGTATTGTCTTGCATAAACTTCATAACCTCTTATTCCGTTCTGAGCCCTCCATGAGAGAGTTGCTTTATTTTTCACAAGTTCACTGCTCACTACAGGTCTCTCTATGACAATCTCCGGTTCCTTCGTTGTAGTTTTCTGTGTTGTAACAGAAGATGCTGTTTCTTTAATCTCCGAATCAGAATAGGACGTTTCACTTTGGGAATTATCCTTTTGTGTAACTTCTAAGCTTGTTGACTCCTCAATCGATTTATTGTTATCAGCCAAAGTAACATAACTATTCAACTGAAATGCCATAACTGTCGAAATAGCAATTATTCCAAATACATATTTTCTTTCAATCTGTTTTTTCATAACAACCTCTTTAACCTCTTTATTTTTGCTCTATTTCCGAACATAAAAACGCAAAATATATTATATCACGAAACTATGTAAATGTGTAACTATTCAGTCATGTCATAAACATTTTTTGACTACTGCATTTTCTTCTGTTAAAATTGACGTGTTTAAATAATTTAGAATTTTCATAACAAACTTTTTTTAGGAAGGAATTATCATGAAGTCCAAACAATTCACACATTCTATATTGCTATTAATTACGGCTCTGGTTTGGGGCATTTCATTTGTATCACAAAATTTCGGCGGAGATGTACTTGGTTCTTTTACTTTTAATTCACTGAGATCTTTTCTTGGAGGTCTTGTTCTAATCCCCGTAATTGTAATTTTAGATAAATCAGGAAAATCGCCAAAGGCTCCAAAAACTCCGGCAGACAAAAAGCAACTCTTCATAGCAGGTTCATTGTGCGGAACTATTTTATGTATTGCCAGCAACTTTCAACAGGTATCATTTCACTTTGGTGCCACTTCAGGCAAGGCTGGTTTTCTCACAGCATGCTACATTCTCATAGTTCCGATTCTTGGTATTTTTTTGAAAAAGCATTGCCCGGTAAACGTCTGGATTGGCGTTGCCATAGCTTTAGTAGGATTATATCTTCTATGCCTAAAGGAAAATGAAGGATTTAAAATATACGATATTCTGTTGCTGATATGTGCATTTATTTTTTCATTGCACATTATCACAATCGACAAATATTCACCTTTAGTTGACGGCGTCAGAATGGCATGTATCCAGTTTTTCGTATGCGGAATTCTCACTGCAATTCCTATGATTGTGACCGAAATGGGTGTTACTCTTCACGGTTTTGATGCAGAAATGTTCAAAGAATGGTTATCACATTTCTACTCTGTCAAACCTTGGATTCCGCTTTTTTATTCCGGCTTTATTTCCTGCGGTGTAGGTTACACACTCCAGATTGTTGGACAGGAAGGCGTCAATCCTACTGTTGCATCTTTGCTGATGAGTTTTGAATCGGTATTTTCTGTACTTGCAGGCTGGCTTCTTCTTGGAGAACATATGAGTACCCGTGGAATCCTTGGATGCGTTCTTATTTTTGCAGCAATTATAATTTCTCAGGTAAATTTCAGTTTTTTATCAGACTTAAAAAACGTAAACAGAAATACACAAAAACCTGCACTTGGTGAAGGCGAGTAAATAAGTCAGTTAAATCCATTGCCTCCACGAACTGACTTAGCAATCTTACAGAATCATCTTCCGGTATTATGCAATCAATATTTAATGGGAGTTTTAATTGATATCCTTCCGAATTCATAGTATAATCTTTTTGTAATTTATTATTTTTTAGCATACTAATATTTTACCACAAAACCCATGCTTTTTCGGAGCATGGGTTTTGCGCTTTTAACTTAAAAAGGAGCGTTGCACTAACGTTAGTTAGTGCAACAGCCCCTCCAAAACAAACTATGTAACTATGAATTTGTTTGTCTTTCTACTTGACCGTCACACTCACTTTTTTACATATTCCGTTCTGAGTATAGACGTAAATTGTTGCTTTGCCTTTTTTCTTTGCTTTAATCCTTCCGTTTTTATTCACTGCAACAACAGAATTATCTGTACACTCATAACGGAAACATGAAACATGAACCGGAACAACCCCTTTATATTTAATATTTCCTTTTATTTTTACGGATTTTCCTTTCTTCAAAGTAAATATGCTCTTAACCAGTTTTATTCCTTTCGGATTATCATATTTACCGCCACTTGTTGTAAGATGGACTGATTTTGACTTTGATATTACTTTTTCTCCAACGGCTGTATTCTTGTACGCAACTACCATGTACTTGTAGAATTTTCCTTTTAAGAGATTTTTAACAGTATATTTCTTTGCTTTTGAATTTGTTAATGTCTTAATTCTTTGCATCTTGGTTCCACATCTTGAACCGTAAATAATATATCCGTCAGCACCTTTTACCTGTTTCCATTTAAGTGTTATTGTCTTTTTCTTTGTTGTAGCTTTGATCATCCAGATTTTGTATTCCGTGCCTTTAACATCCTTAATATCAGTATTTGTTTTTACAATTTTCACTTCTGCTGCTTCCACATTTTCTAGTTTTGCATCTTCCGGAGATATCTCAACTGCCGTTGTAGTTTCTGCGGCTTTCGTAGGTGCAACTGTTGTGGCAAGTTCTGTTGTAGGTGCAACTGTTGTGGCCTGCTCTGTAGTAGCCGGAACTGTTGTCACCGGCTCTGTCGTTACCGGCTCTGTTGTTGGCGGCTCAACATAATCAGGATTTACTGCTCCACAGCGCGGACATGTCTTATCATGCTCACCATAACAATGTCCCAGAGGCATTGTATAATCATCCGTATAAGAATCTCCACATCCCGAACAGGTGTAGGTTGTATATCCACCCTCAGTACATGAAGGAGCATGTACATCTGCTTCATAATTATGAACGTGCACCTGTGGCTTTTCTATCACTATTCGTCCGCCGTATCCAAGATCTGTCCCCTCACTGTAATCCAGTTCTTTATCCATATTAACACTTGTAATATTAGTCCCCGCCACACCTGCTGTAATATCCAATTTTCCACCGTTTATCTCAATGGTTGCATTAATCACAGGTTCTTCACTGTATGGATCTGTCCCCTGCTCTATTCCATAATAATCCGTATCAATTGTTACTGTTCCCGAATTAATAACAAACTTGTTTGTTGTACCGTCTGCATTTCCTAAAAGAATTGCAGAACAACTGTTTTTGATATTTACATCACTGTTTGTAACTGAAATTGTACCATCTGTACTTGCCACCATTCCATTGTATGACATAGACTTTCTGTCAATAATCACTTCACTGTCAGTAATATTAATATCATGATTTACCCATACACCTGCCGCACTAGAATCAGTAACAATAACTTTTGCTCCATCCATAATTGTCAGGTTTCCTCCAGGGACATCATAACTTCCAATATAAGTTCCATAATATGCATTGTTAATTGATAGTGTACCATCACCAATTATTGTCACGTCGCAACCACCTGCGGCATCAATGCCGTCAGCATATGTGTTGGTACTTTCCAAAGTATTATTTCCCACAAGTTTGATGAACAGGTCACTAAGTTCGCTGTAAATCATTGCCTCATAACCATACTTGTATTCATATGCCTCTGAAATATTTGCGTTATTCAAAGTGAGTGTATTGGTTTCAGGATCAAATTTTACGCTCTGACTCTCCCCGTCTGCATCTCCCAAAACGTCGTCTTTATTTGATTCGGTAATCCTAGTATTTCCAACATAAACGTCATATGCTTTTTCCCATACCGGTTGGATAGTCATATCTTCTGTTATTATTTTTGACGTACCGGCCACTGCAATATAGGAATCTGAATCTCCCCAACAGTTATACCTTCCACTAAAAGCATACCCTGATGGCGCAGTGATAGGTGACTCCACAGGAAATGTATATTGTCCACCCTTATCAATAGATATCGAAGAGAGCATCGTATCACTAACCGCATCGTAGTAAGTAATGCTTACTTTAGCTGCCGGATTAAAACTTGATTTGTCTACAAGAATCATTGTAGTGTTTTTTGGTACATTTACCGACCCTGTACATGTACCAAGACCGGAGGTATAATTTACGGTTGTACCATTTGCAATAATTACATATGATTCGCTTATGCCATAGTTCCAAGCCGTGTTACCGGAATTAGAAAGAATTATCATCTTCTGCCATTCGTCTGTCAAAGATGCACTGTTAGTCATTGTTACTGCAAAGCGATTATTACCACCTGCCGTGAAAGATGTAGCTCCAACGGATTTTGTAAGCGGTGAAAAAACTTCACGAATTGCAAGAAGTTTCCTAAAATAATTATATGTATCACTGTATTTAGGCTCCATCAGTCCTTCATCAAAACCATCGCCAAGTTTGCTCCAGTCAATGCTGTCACCATAACCTCCAAACTCCTGACCCAAGTTTATGGTCAGCTTTCCCTTTGTCATTGCCATTAAAGTTAATATGTATTTATCCACATTTCCTGTGCTTCGACTAAACAAAGAATTACGATACATATAGATCCCAGTACCAACTCTGCTACAAATTGAATTACTGCTGTTTGTTTCATTCCAACTATTCAGATAACTGTCATCGACAAGACTTTTTTCTGTTATTCCTGCAAGCAGTATTCTGCTGTCTATTGAACTTACAAGTTCTTTAAGTTTAGTTTCTGTCGCAGGACTGACCTTTTTTTTCAGAACAATACCGTCAATGTGATACTCATTTATCCAGTAAGAACAGGTGTCAACAACGTACTTTTCAAGCATTTTTCCTTCAAACGGCGCATTGGAAAAATCCAGTTGCAAATCAACACCTATCCCCTCATTATGCAGTGCCATAATCATCTGCTTTACTTCACGTACTGAAGCACCACTCTCCCAAGGGTTATAGGCATATTTTTTATCCGGTAACATCAACTGGCCATCAGTGGCTATATCAATACATATACTGTCATATAGTGCCGCTTTCAAATGCTCGAGACATGTCGGCACACATCCCGCGTTTTCAACCGTTGTCCCTTTTTCAGTGAGAGCCGAATATTTTCCCAGATAATCGTTTCTGATTCCCGAAGTCATTTCATCAGACGAGAAGGATGCAATGTCAATATACGCCATCACTCCACTCAAGTCACCTTCATCCATAAAAACGTGAACGTCATTTTCCCAACCGGATGGGTCCGTTGAACTTAAATCTGCTACCGTTGATCCGATAGACTCATCACTTGATTGGCCGTAAGGATCAGCAACAATGTTTCCATCCACATCATAATAATAATTTATATTTTTAACGTCTCCATAAATTGTAACCGTCCAAACTCCCGTCCAGTTTTCGCCTTCCATCACTTTTTCCATCGGTCTGTTATCAAGGGGGGCCAAACATAAACTGACACTTTCTGCGTTTGGATTCCAATACCTGAAAGTTGTAGCCTCCGGAGAATAAATTGCTCCTAACTCACCTTCATAATAATAATCGTCACCATAATTATCTGCTCTTACAACTTCAGGCATACCGTTAAACAACGTCATAACCATTACAATAGATAATAGAAATGCGATAATTCTTTTCATACAATACCTCCTTTTTCATACGCTTAACAACTAACCGGTTCATTCATCTTCTTCATCACAGTCAATCCTGTCAACAAAGTACATCCTTGAACCATAATCCGGAAAATATCTTGTTTTCTCATTGTATCCAGTGCCTGCAAAAGCCTGTGACAGCTTTATTCCCGAGTACATGAGAACATCTCCGTATATTTTATAGTGCTCTTCCTCGCCATCCATTTTTACAAACTTTGCTGCAAGATTGTGGACTAATGAATCCTGCTTTATGTGTATCGGTGAAACTGTGTTAACCAGGTCGCCGAATTCCTTTATATTATATTTGCGTCTGTTATTTGCAAAAACATATTTCTGCGATGGATCAAGTCCCTTTGCGAAAAATCTCTCATTTGAACTGTTTGGCACCATAAGTTTTTGCATTATCATTCCAACAGCTTTGGTCTTATCATCAGCAACACAGGTCCACTCCAATACATTCTCTGTATCATCAAATGTCCTGCCCCTGTAAAAGTCTCCTAACTGCAAAACTTTTCGCCACTGCTTATACATCTCTACCTGATTTTTTACTTCCTCAAATTCTTCTGATTTCATATCACAGAGGTTACATTCATATCCAAATACTCCAAAGGCTGCAACATTGAACCTTGTATCAAGAGGTGTCTTTCTCAGTGTCTGATGATTCGGGCATCCCGAAACATGTGATGTCAATGTATTCATTGGATAACCGTAACTGTAATTTGTCTGGATAATTGATCTGCAATATGCATCGGTATTATCGCTGGCCCAGATTTGAGGAAAATAACAAAGTATTCCAAGGTCGAATCTGTTCCCTCCGGAACTGCATCCTTCAAATAAGATATCAGGAAACCTTTTTGTCAGTTCTCTCATACATCTGTAGAGTCCCAGCACATATCGATGAGACGCCTCTCCCTGTCTCTCAAACGGCAGGCATTTTGAATAGCAGTCTGAGATGTTTCTGTTCATATCCCACTTAACATATGCAATGTTCCCTGCAGAAAAAACTTTCGTCATGGACTCAATAACAAATTCCTGCACTGCTTCATTTCCAAGATCAAGCAGCCTTTGATTTCGTCCTTCACTGTGCTCTCTTCCCGGTATGTCCATCACCCATTCAGGATGTTCTTTATATAGGTTGCTGTTTACATTTATCATCTCAGGCTCAACCCAGATTCCAAACTCAAGTCCCATATCATTTATCTTTTCAGACAGCGACTTTATTCCTCCCGGAAGTTTCTTTTTATTTTCTTCCCAGTCACCCAAAGAACTTGTGTCGTCATTTCTCTCACCAAACCATCCGTCATCCATCACAAAGAGTTCTATTCCGGCTTCCCTGCTCTTCTTTGCAAGGCTTAAGAGTCTTTTCTCATCAATATTGAAATATGCTGCCTCCCAGCTGTTTATAAGAATCGGTCTCTCTTTGTTTTTCCATTTTCCCCTGACTATGTGGTTTCTGATAAATCCGTGCATATTCCGGCTCATTTTGTTAAAGCCCTCCGCAGAAAATGTCATTACTGCTTCCGGTGCCTCTAATTCTTCCCCGGGATTAAGTGCAAATTCAAAACCTTCAGGATTGATTCCGGTAACTAATCTCGTCTTGCCAAAACCTGATACTTCTGCTGCCTCATAATGATTTCCGCTGTACACAAGATTGAATCCGTAACACTGCCCCGAGTCTTCATCGGTGCTCTTCTTATGCAGCATCACAAAAGGATTGGCCCTGCTTGAACTCGTTCCCGTAAATGATGAGTTCACATGTTTTCCGGCCTTTAGCGGAAATGTATTTTTCCCCATTTCCCTTGCCCACTCTCCATTGAATGTGGTCATAAAGAAATTTGTATCCGGGAAATCCAGCTGCATGCTCATCAGCCTCTTTAGAATAATTGGCTCCTCGCTGCTATTAACAAGTCTTGCACTTCTGGTTATTACATTCCATTTTTCATACACGTAATAATGAAGTTCTAATTGTATCTTTGTATGTCGCTCTGTAAGCTTTATGCAAAGATAACTCACTTCATCTTCCGCTCCGTAAGAACCCGGCAATTTGTTTTCTCCCGATCCTTCAATCATTTCCGCTTTTTCATTTATTTCTGATTTCTTATTATCTTTTAATTCTCCAATTTTTACATCTTTCCCCTTTGAAACGGAAAAACTCTCATATATAAAGTCAGAGGTTACTGAACCATCCGGATACCTGATTACGACAAAAGGCTCTCTGATATCTCCCTTTCCGTAGGAAGACATCTCAAGGTTCATGTCCTCAAGAGTTATATTTTTGTTTTGCTCATCGTACGCCACCGCGTTTCCGTCACAAAATTCATGTTTTTCAGTCAATGCATCATTGTCCGGAACATGAATCTTCCTTCCGTAATGAAGATGTTCCAAATGTCCGGTAGGTGTGACTCTAAAGGCGTAGGTCGTATCTTTGGTTGAAAGTTCAAATGTAAGATTTTTTTCATTTATCATTTTTTTGCATCTCCTATTCAAACTGTCACTTATCCATTTTCCAATCTATTTATATTTCAATTTACTTTTTTTTCTGCTACTTTTTTCCCAGCAACACTATTTCTCTGTGTCACTTTATTTTTCTCTCTTCAGTTCATCTGTAATACTCTTCATTTTTTCATCATTCAATACATACCTTGATTTGAATACCAGTATTGCCACTGCCAGCCCTACAATAGGAACCACTGCCATGGTAAATCTGAGACCGAAGGCTGCACTTTTTGCAATCTCAACTGCCTTGTCTGTCTCGTTGGCACTGCTGCTCAAATTGAGAATTGAAAGGCAAATTGACACAACCAATGCCGCCACACCTGATGCCAGCTTAACTACAAAGGTCTGCATTGAAAAAATTACACTTTCATCCCTTCTGTTATTTTTTATTTCTCCGTAATCAACTGTATTTGCCAGGAATATTGTAGTCAGTACAGATAACATTCCGTTTGCTCCGAATATGAAAAACGCAGGAATAAACAATACAAATACTCCGGCTATATTTCCAAATGTGATGACTAAAAGTGACATATATCCGATTACCGCCATACCAAAACTAATGTAGAATACCTTTATTGCATTAAAGAACTTTCGAAGTATCGGGAAAAATAACATCATGGAAAGAATCTGTATTCCACCGCCAAAAGTATTGAACAGGGTATATGATTTGTACCAGTCTGCGCCTCCGAAATCGTACTTAAAGAAATAAATAACAAGATTGGAGGTTATATACATCGAACAGTTAATAAGAACAATTGCCACAACGACAGTCATTGCCTGATCATTTTGAATCAGCGCTTTGAACATCTGTGAAACTGAAGGTGCATCCACATCAACTGTGGATTTTTCTTTTATATTTACACATGTAATCGTGATAAATACAAAGAACAGAATTGCAACAATGAGCGTAAACCATCTGAAACCAACCAGTTCATTTCCTTTACCCAGTGCCTGAACACACATCATTGTCACTACAAGAATAATCGCCGAACCCACACCTGCGCAGGAACGAGCCAGAGTTGATAATCCTTCTCTTTCTTTTCCAGCCTTTGTAAATGCAGGAATCATTGACCAATACGGAATATCCATCATCGTATACGTCACGCCCCAGAGAATATAGGTAATTGCTGCATAAGCAACAAGTCCGTTTCCGCTAAGTGTCGGAGGTGCAGAAAACATCAAAAACAGAATAACCGCATTGAGGGCTGTACCGATAAAAAGCCAAGGCCTGAACTTGCCCCATTTGGTCTTTGTCTTTGCAACCAGCACTCCCATAATCGGATCGTTGAATGCATCAAAAACTCTTGCTGCCATAAGTATGACACCCATTATCCATGCCTTTACTCCGAGAATGTCCTGATAATAATACAAAATGTAACTGGCGGAAAGCATATAAACCATGTCCTTTCCAACAGCGCCTAATCCGTAAGATATCTTTTCTTTTATCGATAATCCCATAAGCCGACCTCCTATCTTTATCATTGCAATCTATGTCAATATTGTTCTGTTCTCGAGTTGCCAATTCCCACTAAACTTCTCATTATTTTTTCATCGCAATTTCCACGACTTTGTACGCTCCGTCATATATTCCTCTCGCCTTATTTGAAATAATATTGTCGCACATGTCTTTCAGAAGAACTCCGTCGTTAAGGAATAACTCTATCATCTGAATTGTGTGTGGAATATCCCTGCACTCCAAAGTTCCGTCACCTATCTCTGCCGAGTGGATTGCACCCCACTGTTCATGTCCGCCCACTCTTTTGATGAACAGCTTTGGTACCGGGTAAAATGCAAGTTCACTTGGTTTTGTGACAAGCACATCGCAGCTTCGCATCAACAGATTTGTGCAATAAACTGCCTCGAATATATTCTTGTGCCAGAATCCATGTATCCCCTTGATATCATTTACAGTGGCATCTGTCTTTGCTTTGTCTGTTTCTGCATTCGCACCATCACCAAGTGCTCTCTTTGCAAATGATTTTGTGTCGCTCCAGTCATCAAAATGGGTTTCACTAATTTCCATCATCCCCGGAATCTCATTCACAAGTTCATCCCATACATTCTTGTAATCGCCAACATTTACATAAAGCACTGCTTTATTCTCTTTGATAAATGGAATCAGGTATTTGATTATTTCCGAAAAGATTTCTTTCTGTGCACCGGCTCCTCCGATAGTCAGAAGAAATCTCATTGCCTTGCCGTCTTTTTTTCTGTTTATTCTCTTCTCACAATCCGCTTCGATATTGCTCACAAGCTCATGATCAATATAGTGACCCGTGTATACAAGCGCGTCTTCCGGCATAGGCTTTAAGACATCTTTTCCCTGCATTCCGTTTAGTATTCTGTATCCCTGGTATGCATAATGCGTCTGGATAGTGTGTATACTGCCCTCTGCAAAATGAAGTGCCATAGGCCAGTTATCCGGAATTGCATTAACAACTCTTTTTATTCCACTGTGTATAGCAGCCTGGGCCGGCCATACATGGGTTGCAACGACAGGAATCTCCTTCGGTATATTTTTAAATACCGGTGCCATCAGTTCTGCATTCTTCTGGTCTGATGCATTGTAAGACAGTTTTCTGAAGCCCTCATAATTAAGTGGCTCCCACACAAAATGATTAAACAGTCTGCTCTTTCCTGAAATCCTTGAACCCAGAGAGTACAACTCATTTTGTGCTGAAATAACTTTTGTACACGTGGTGTTACTGTAAGAATTGAGATCCATCCAATACGGAGTATATCCCATTGCGTGTGCCGCTGAAGCAATAGCCATGGATATTCTGTAATGTCCAAATCCCATCCTGATATTTCCGACAATGATACCTTTATTTGTATCAAATCTGATTTCTTCAACACTGCCTGCTGATTTATTATTTCTGTCCTTTTTGCTCTTTTTTGAATTTGACATGCTCTTGCTTTGCGCTTTGTTTTTTCCGGCAACTATTCTTATATCAAAAACTCCCAGTTCCGCTCCAATATAGGGATTTTTCTTTATTACCGCCCTGTAATCAACACCTGAATCATCACCAAACTTACTTATATTTTTCTTTTTGGTCTTCATTGCTTTTCTGATAACAGACTTTTTCATTGGATTCCCGAATATTACTCTCGATCTGTCTTCCATAATCTCTTCCTCCAATCATTATTCAATTGTTAAATCATTGAAATCGCTACGCTTGTTCCGTCAATTAAAGTATCCGCTCTAATATTTTCATAAGGAAAATTACATACATTAATTATACCAAAATCCAATACAAAATCCAATATAATGTCACTTTTTAAGTCGGGAATAATAACATAAAAAACAGGACTGTTGCATTGGTGATATAATTTTAAAATCAACCAAACGGCAACAGCCCTGTTATTATGTTGTATTAATTATTATTATGTTTTTTATTATCAGTCATTTTATCAAGTATTCTTTCAGATGCTTGTCATTTATAAATTTAATTATCCTCTGTTCTGAGCATCTACAAGATTTGTACTGTGATATCTCTCACGAAGTTTTGGCTTCTCAATCTTTCCTGTAGCATTTCTTGGTACTTCCGCAAAGATAATTTTCTTTGGTCTCTTGTATCTTGGAAGTGTCTTGCAGAATTCCTGAATCTCTTCCTCTGTACATTCTGTATCCGGATTGAGTTCGATAATTGCAGCTGTGATTTCTCCTAGTCTCTCATCCGCAAGACCTATAACCGCAACATCCTTAATCTTTGAAAACTTGCTGAGGAAGTTCTCAATCTGTACAGGGTAAATGTTTTCACCACCACTGATGATTACATCCTTCTTTCTGTCAACAAGATAAATAAATCCGTCTTCATCCATCTCAGCCATATCTCCTGTAAACAACCAACCATCTTTCAATGTATTTGCAGTAGCTTCAGGATCGTTGTAGTAACATGTCATGACACCAGGTCCCTTAACAATAAGCTCTCCCACTTCACCTTTTGCCACTTCAACTCCTTCAGTATCAACTATCTTTGCTTCCCAGCCGTAACCAGGAATTCCGATAGCTCCAACCTTTTCGATATTGTCCATTCCAAGATGTACACATCCAGGTCCGATTGACTCGCTGAGTCCGTAGTTAGTATCGTACTTATGATTTGGAAAATATTCTTTCCAACGTTTGATAAGGCTCTGTGGTACAGGCTGTGCACCTATATGCATAAGTCTCCACTGAGACAACTTATAGTCTTCTATCTTCAATTCTCCTCTGTCCAGTGCGAGAAGAATATCCTGTGCCCAAGGCACTAACAGCCAAACGATAGTACATCCTTCATTTGATACTGTTTCAAAAATAGTCTTTGGTGTAACACCTTTTAACAATACCGCCTTTCCACCTGTGAGAAGACTACCAAACCAATGCATCTTCGCACCTGTATGATAGAGTGGCGGAATACACAAGAACACATCGTTCTTTGTCTGTGCGTGATGATTCTGCTCAACCTTAGCAGCATGCATAAGACTCTCGTGATTGTGAAGAATAGCCTTAGGGAATCCTGTTGTTCCTGATGAAAAATAAATTGCTGCATCATCTTTGTCATCAAGAATAATATTTGGTGCAACCGATGAACAGTTATTAACAAGATTATCATATGGTTCCGCAAATGTTGGACATGTTCCCCCAACAAAGAAAAGAATTCTCTTTTCGCCTATATCATCGACAATCTCTTCAATACGTCCGATAAATTCAGGACCAAAGAAAAGAACATCCGTCTCTGACAAATCAAGACAATACTTAATCTCTTCCGCATCAAATCTGAAATTCATAGGAACTGCAAGTGCTCCTGTCTTCAAGATACCAAAGTAGATAGGCAACCACTCAAGACAATTCATCATAAGAATAGCAACCTTATCTCCCTTTTGAATTCCTCTGCTGAGAAGAAGGTTTGCTACTCTGTTTGCCTTTTCATCAAAAACCTGCCATGTAATCTCTCTTCTGTAATGGCAGATTGGATTGGTCTCTATTAATTCATAATCTCTCCATGTAACTCTTTTTTTCTCTTTAACGTCCGGATTGATTTCAACTAAAGCAACATCATTTCCGAACTGATTTGCATTATGTACAAGTAAATCTGTAATTGGCATTTTTAAACTCCTCCGTATTTCTATGCGACAATTTCAGAATGCTATTGGCATTTCTTTGTCGCTTTAAATCCCTAAAGTTTATTATAATAAGTCCTGCTTGGTTCGTCAACGCCAAATCCTATAAGTTTGTTTACTGTATAAAATCAAAAAACTCCACTTCCAACTCAATCGAGTTGAAAGTGAAGCTTTTACCATCTCGTTAATAATAACGATCTATTATAATTCTTCTTTTGGTTTTTTGAAGTCATTTGCAGTTATGTGCATAAACTGATTCTGATATGAATACCATCTCTTATCCTTTGTTGAGTAGTATACATCAATATATCTTTCTGCATCAGCTCCACCAGACTTAACTAAGATCATGTATGTAGTAGGTCTTGTTCCTGTAATTGTCTCTTTCTCAGCAATGTAATAAGGTCCCTTGTACATCTCTAATACATAAGGTTCATCCGGTGTGTAGTTGTTTGTATCTGTTGCTCCATTGAAGTAACTCTTATAAACGTTTGGTCCACATACCTTGATTGCTTCCTTCATAGATGAGATTGCATTATCCATCTGTGATTTTGCAATATCCATCTGGCTTGATGGTCCGTTGATGTACTCAAACATCTCTCTTACAGGATCCTTTGAGAAGAATGGATCTGCAGGATTGCTTCCACCCTGGAATGTACATGCTGCACATATTGTAGCTGCCATAGCGTTGAATCCGCCATAGTTAAAACCTACATATTCCGCATTTTCATCATTTGGTACGTCATCTTTTTCCGGTTCAGCGAAGAAAGACTTAATATCATCTACTGTCTTTGGAAGCTTCTTGAATGTATACTTAACTGATTCACACTGCTGCATCTTAGATGCAACACCCTTTTCCTCATCAATTTCAAATCCTAATCTGAGCAATTCAGTTTTTTCTTCTTCTGAAACTTTTCCGCTTCCATCTTTTTTCATTTCAAACTCAACATATTTGTCTTTAGTTCCATATTCTATAGTAACATCGTCTTTGAAAGAGAAGTCACTTACCGGTTTTGTCTGATTATCACCTGAGCTTGTTGGTGTTTCACTCGGTTTAACAGGTGTTGTTGTGTTAGATGGCTGTGTCGGTGTTGTTGTGTTAGATGGCTGTGTCGGTGTTGCTGTATTGGATGGCTGTGTCGATGTTGTTGTATTGGCACCAGACTTCTTAGTAGCCTTCGCTTTTACAGTAACAGTACACTTATAAGCTTTCTTTCCTACAACAGCAGAAATAACAGCTTTTCCGGCTTTCTTACCTGTAACTGTACCTTTCTTTACAGTGGCAACTTTTTTATTGCTTGTTTTCCACTTAACTTTCTTAACAGCCTTTTTTCCTTTCTTAACTGTTAGAGTCTTCGACTCTCCTACTGAAATTGTGATTTTCTTTTTTGAAATCTTCACCTTTGCTGCACTTACAGTTGTTGGCACTGCTACAGATAATGTCATAGTAGCTGCTAATGCAAGTGCACATGTTTTTTTCACTAATCTCATTCCTTACCCTCCTTAAATAATTAAGTTTTTTCAAAACTTTCAATGTTTTTCATTATCATTGTACTAAATTTGTTAATATTTTACAATAAAGTAAATAGATATAATACGCATAATCCACCAGAAGGTTTTTATATCTTCTAAATCTGCATCGTCTGTTTGCTACGCCCACAAATATGTGGGCGTTTTTCTTTTCATGAGAACGCCGAAGGCGGTCTTTCCTATAAAGTAAAATAAGAAAAGCACCGCATACACGGTGCTTATTCTAGTTCCAAAGTAACCTAGCCACTTTCACTTCGGATAATGTATCTGTTTCCTGTTTTTCCCTTCAAGAACAAATACATTTATATTACATTTTTCCTTCCGATCTAGCCTCGCCTTCCATACCCTACTTACGCTTTTATTGTGTTTCCATACCCTTTCTTGCACAGTCCGTCGTTTTTCATTTTTCTTTTAGCACTTTCATACTCCCTTTGCACAGTTCTTCGTTTTTCTTATAAGGCTTTCATACTCTCTTTGCACAGTTCTTCGTTTTCCATACCGATTTTGGCTAGTTTGTTTTTCTCACCTCTCCCGTTTCCGTTCAATTGATTTTCATACCCGTTAGCCGTTTTCACACTCGTCGTACTCTTTTCATACCCGTTAGCCGTTTTCACACTCGTCGTACTCTTTTCATACCCGTTAGCTTTTTTCACACTCGTCGTACTCTTTTCATACCCGTTAGCTTTTTTCATACTCAAGGTACATTTTTTCAAACCCATTTTGCATAGTTGCTTTCATACTCGCCATCATCACCCTTCCGTTCTGACAGCCGATTTTCCAGTTTCTGTTTTTTCCTTTTTTCTTTCCTCATAGTCTGATTGTTTTTCGTTTTTCCCACTTTTTAAGTTTGCTTTCAATTCTTCGTTTTTCCCACTTTTTAAGTTTGCTTTCAGTTCTTCGTTTTCCCACTTTTTAAGTTTGCTAGTTTTTTCATCAACTGGTTTCTAATATTTTTTCAAACCACTCAACCTTTAATAAGTAATTTTGTTCTTCTAAGTAATCCGATATCTCTCCCTTGTCGCTTTCTGCACCCTCGCGCTTCAACAGCAACATCTCAATTTTGTCATCCATCACTTTGTTAAGTGCCTGTTCAACATCTGAATAACAAAATACAGTGCATCCGGGATATCTATCCATTAACAAATCGTACTCTCTTGTGAGTTTCGACCTGTTGTCTTCTACAAGTGCTATATTCATCCTTTCACGCACCTTTCAATTTATTATTTACCAGATTCGAAATAATAACCCCCGAATCCGGTATTCTGAAAATAAGAATATGGATGGTATTCTCCTTTTCTATATGAACATTTTAACACACCAAAGTTGCAATAAAGTTGCAATAAAAAACCCCAAAATCAAATAATTTTGGAGTTTTTTTAATAAAATCAATTTTTATCACTATTTTTTAAGTCCGCCCTCATAAAATTGACCGAGCAAAAATTCAGACCAGCTGTAATTAATCATATACTCACCGTGAAAGGCATTAATTCCTGTAGGTTTTCCCTCAACCCAGTCATAATAATCACACTCTACCATAGATGTATTAAGTCCAAGTTTTCCCCAGCTAAAATTAATTAACTTTTCACAGCCCACTGCCTGCAAAGTGTCTTTCAAATCATTTCTCAACTTTTGGAAATAGGATTTGTGCTGACTGTCATCTTCCCAGAGGACTGCGGTTATCTCGGCATTAGAACAGGTTGCTCCCTTTCTGTCCGTAAGATATGCCAGCACTTCCTTGGTTTTTTCAAGCTGAAACTGAAGAGGCTTTTCATCAACAAATATCTCAAAATTTCCAAAACACTGAAGTCTTATTCTCTTATCGGAATTTTGTTTGAGGGGATTTCTGAGATTCTCCATCTCCCTTGTTATATCTGTTGCTCCAACAGGTTTTGTTATATACCCTGACGCTCTAAGTTCCATGGCTTCAACAGCATATTGACTGTAACCTGTACAAAAGATAATATTTATATCCGCATTTGTTTCTTTCAGTCTGTAGGCTAGCTCTATTCCTGTCATGCCGGGCATCTGAACATCAAGAAATGCTATATCAACCTGATTCTCTTTTGAATAATCAAGCGCATCATAAGCATCATCAAATGTCACTATCTCACCGTTTTCCGATTTTAAATCACACAATTTATTATTTCGAATAACTTCATCAATAGCCTGTTTTAATGCATCTAACTGAAGTTGTTCATCATCTACAGCAATAATCTTCATGGAACTACACCTCCTGTATTATGAATCTCTTTTATGTCTGTCTCTTTATTTCCTATCACTTTTGTATCTGTTATTTCCTATCACTTTTGTATCTGCTATTTCCTATCACTTTTGTATCTGTTATTTCCTGTCACTTTTGTCCACATTTCTCTGCTTTGGCACCTTAATTGTTATAACTGTGCCTTTTCCTTTTTCACTTGCTATTTCCAACTTTCCGCCACACATCATCTTAAGTCTCTGCTTAACATTTTCCATTCCCACATGGACCTGTGAATCCTCACCAAAACTGTCCGGATCAAATCCAACTCCGTCATCTTCAATTATAATCTCATAATATGACTTTCGGTCAATTGAGCCGATAATTACCTTTCCGCCGCCACGTTTCTGACACACTCCGTGAACAACGGCATTCTCCACAAGCGGTTGAAGTGTCAGCGGTGGAATTTCAAAATCTACTGACTCAAAATTATAAAAAACTGACAATCTCCTTCCGAACCTTATCTGCTCAATTCGAAGATAGGCCTTCGTGTGCTCCACTTCTTTTTCAAATGGAATACATTCATCATTGGTCATTGTATCAATATTCATGCGCAGGTACGAAGAAAAATCCATTATCAGGCCCGTCAGTTGCTCATCCTTACACAACTGCTTCATACTACTGAGTGTATTAAAAATAAAGTGCGGATGAATCTGGGACAACAGCAGCATCTTCTGACTTTTATTCAGTTCTTCCTCGTAGTGCAGTTTTGCCATCTCATCCTCTATCGTGATGTTGAGATAAATCATAATAATAGAGATATTCATTGACAGAAACACTACTGACTCATTCCATTTATCAATGAAAAACAGCGAAACCGACGGGAAAATAATATAGAGTATCCATGTCATCATCTTGGTAATTCCTATAGTCTTTCGCCATCTGACTGCATATATAATGTCAAAAAAAAGTCCCAATATAAGTACTATCTCAACCATCCAATAATTTGGATTTTCTACAGGCTGACCATCCACAATATGATAAAACCACCCTGTAAAATAGGAACACCAATATGCAACTATCATTATTGTTATTAACAAAAACGGTACCTGAACTACTAGGGATGCTACATTGATATACAGTCTCATTTTTGTCACGAAATATCCGTGAAAGAAAATAACCTGAAAAGCAGTCAGTGTGTACATAATACACCACAAAACAACATATTCCCTGTTAATAACATATGTAACCGAGTCCACCAGATTCATGACAATCTGAGTGACCAGAATTCCCATAAAATATTGATTTATTTTTTCCGAGTACACAGTCTTTAGCATATAACACAACATAATAGCAATAAGAATTGCTGCCGCGTATACTTCCAAGGATGTACTCACCACATTTACTAAAAAGTTATCCACAATATAATCCTCTCTGAATCTTTTTTTACACATCCGCTCATTTGTTTATTATTTCTCCAACTTATATATCTATTATAGCACATTGTTTTTCATAACTTGTAGTTTTTTTGCAAGCATATTTCTTTCACTTATGTCTTCATCTTATGACTTTTGTGACATGACATTCACATGTTTATGATTTTATATAACCCTATGCCGTTACCTTTCTTTCTCTGAGCTTACATACTCTTTGGATTTTTCTTCACGCGGGTTGTCAGGTTTTGCTTTCCCCTTAGAAACTTCTGACATCCCCTTTCCATTTTTCTTCACATGGGTTGTCAGGTTTTGCTTTTCCCTCAGAAACTCCTGACATCCCCTTTCCATTTTTCTTCACATGGGTTGCCGGAGGTTACTTTTTCACATGAAATCCCTGACATCCCCTTTCCATTTTTCTTCAATCGGGTTGCCGGAGATTACTTTTTCACATGAAACTCCTGACATCCCCTTTCCATTTTTCTTCAATCGGGTTACCGTACCTTTCTTTTTCTTAGTTTTCCACATATTCAAGAACGCTTTCAGCGTTCTTACTACGCTTATTCCATGTCTTTTCTATAAATAAAAAGAGAGTCCCTCAAACTCAGTTTGCGTAATCTAAAATTTGCGTAAACTAAATTTCTGAACTCTCTTTTTTTCTTATATTTAACAATGTTTAAAACACTATTTTCTTTAATAACTAATTATTACTTAAACACTTTTTTCTTTAATAACTAATTATTATTCAAAACACTATTTTTCTCTTATATAATAATATCAAATAGGTATCATTGATTCGCATATCTTACTATGCAAATAACTCATATCCCTTTTCAAATGCAGCAACGTTGATGTCCACTGTCTTCGGCGGAACTGTATTCTTGATTACTTCAATCCACTGCTCTTTTGGGAAATCCATTCTCTTTGCAGCAGCTCCAAGAATGATAACGTTAAATACTCTTGAGTTGCCCATTTTGATTGCTTCATCCATCGCATCAAGTGCAAGTACATTGTGTTCCTTTGAAAGGTTCTCAATGATATTGTCAGGATACTGTGCTACACCTGTAACTACAGGCATTGGATCTATTCTCTGATCATTTACAATGATAACTCCGTCCTTTTTGAGGAAGTGTGAGTATCTGAGTGCCTCAAGTCTCTCGAATGCGATAAGTACATCTGCCTGTCCCTCTTCTACGATTGGCTCTGCAACATTTTCACCGTAACGTACATAAGTAACTACGCTACCACCACGCTGTGCCATACCATGAACTTCAGAAAGCTTAACATCATAACCTGCAAGCACTGTGATTCCACCTAATATTCTACTGGTGAGAAGTGTTCCCTGTCCACCTACACCAACAATCATAATATTCTTTGTCTCTGCCATGATTACTCTCCCTTCTTCTTAAGTTCTATAGCGTCAAACTTGCAATTGCTCATGCAAAGTCCGCAACCGTTACAAAGTGTCTGGTCAATAGAAATTGTACCATCTTCGTTCTTTGTGATTGCAGGACATCCTGAAGCAAGGCACATACCGCACTTCTTACATTTTTCAGGAATTGCAATGCATTTTCCCTTTGGAACATATGACTTAAGAAGTGCACATGGAGATTTTGCAATAATTACTGAAACTTCATCTTTTGCAACTTCCGCCTTAACTACTTCTTCGAAATTCTTTAAATCAAACGGATCGGCAACAACAACATTCTTAACTCCCATAGCCTTACACAGCTCATCAAGAAGAATAACATTTGCTTCTTCTCCTGACAATGTCTTTCCTGTTGCAGGATTATCCTGATGACCTGTCATACCTGTTGTTGAGTTATCAAGAATAATGACTGTTCCTGTGGCTTTGTTGTATACCATATTCATAAGTGAGTTAACACCTGTGTGAAGGAATGTAGAATCTCCGATTACTGCAACCCAGTTCTTGATATAATCTTTTCCTTTTGCCTTTTCCATACCGTGAAGTGTGGAAATACTTGAACCCATACATACTGTTGTATCAACAACACCGAGTGGATTAACGGCACCAAGTGTATAACATCCGATATCACCTGCTGCGTGAATTCTTAACTTCTTGAGCACTGAGTATGTAGCTCTGTGTGGACATCCCGGGCAAAGTATTGGAGGTCTTGCAGGAGCATCTGCTGCAGCCTTAACTTCAATCTTCTCTCCGAGAATCTTTTCTCTGAGCATGTTTGCACTGTATTCTCCCTGAATTGTGAAGATATTCTTACCATCACATTCAATACCCATTGCTCTAACCTGCTCTTCGATAACAGGCTCAAGTTCTTCAAATATAATAAGCCTGTCTACTTTTGATGCAAACTCTTTGATAAGTTTCTTTGGAAGAGGATGAACCATACCAAGCTTAAGTACTGATGCATTTGGAAGAACTTCCTTTACATACTGGTATGGGATACCGCTTGTAATGAAACCAATCTTTGTGTCATTGTACTCTACTTTGTTAATTGGCATTGTACATGCATCTTCTGTAAGATCATTTAATCTCTTTTCTACATCTATATGTCTCTTGATAGCATTACCAGGCATCATAACATTCTTGGCAATGTTTCTCTCATATATCTTATCGTCTACTTCTACTCTGTCTTCAAGATTAACAACACCCTGTGAGTGTGCAAGTCTTGTAGTAGTTCTTAAAATAACAGGAGTATCGTACTTCTCAGATACTTCATAAGCATACTTTGTAAATACTCTTGCTTCTTCACTGTCAGCAGGCTCAATAACAGGAACCATTGCTGCACGTCCAATCATTCTTGTATCCTGCTCATTCTGAGAGCTGTATATCCCAGGATCGTCAGCTACAACTAATACCATACCGCCGTTTACTCCGATGTAACCTGCAGTAAATAAAGGATCAGCTGCAACATTGAGTCCAACCATCTTCATCATTGTCATAGAACGAACACCTGCCATTGAAGCTCCGATAGCAACTTCTGTAGCTACCTTTTCATTTGGTGCCCACTCAGCGTAAATCCCATCATACTTTACAATATTTTCGCTAACTTCAGTACTTGGTGTACCTGGGTATGCTGAAGAAACTTTTACGCCAGCCTCATATGCACCTCTGGCGATAGCTTCGTTACCCAACATAATCTTCTTATTCACAATAAGTAACCTACCTTTCGTTTATTCAAGAACACTCCCGGCGTTCTTTCTAGCGCAAGATTCCATAAACCGCTATTTTTCATTATAAATAAATAGTCAATATAAGTCAAACAATTCAAGAAGGCACTCTATCCTTGACTTAATCTATTGCAGTTTCTGTTTCCACTACTTCTGTCTCAATCTCTGCTACTGTCTCAGTTTCAATCTCTGCTGCTGTCTCAATTTCTGCTACTGTCTCAGTTTCAATCCCTGCTTCTGTCTCAATCTCTGCTACTGTCTCAGTTTCAATCTCTGCTGCTGTCTCAGTCTCTGTTTCATCACCGGTATCAGTTACAGTATCAGTTACAGTTTCTGTTTCATTCTCTGCCTCGTTTTTTGTTTCTGTACTATTTTCAATTGGAATATTGCTGAAATCCCAGGCATCAGGATTGAAGTACATCATATAATAATCCAGATCCAAGGTCGTCTCATTAGCATTGTCTGCGCCTACAGTTTCCTCAACCGAATTAGACTCACTCTCAGTTTCTTTGTCTGTAATTACCTCTCCTACAGTTTCTTCAACTGTTATCATTATATTACTTCCATCTATCACTGCACTGACTTTATTGTCCCGGCTCGTTTCCTCTGAATTACTTTTCTGAAGAGTATCTATTTCTTTTTCTATGTCCTGCATTCCTTTGCTAACTTCTTCATCAGACAAAGCATCAAAATTATCGGATAATTCAGTTATCTTCTCGGATATCTCATCCAGTTTTTTAACCGTCTTTGCTTCATATTCATCAGCCCTGATTTTGGTTTTTTCTGAACTGCTTTTCTTTTTTGTTTCCTTTACCTTATCTTTTATTACGCTTTTTACTCTGTCTACTGACTTACCGATTTCATCAAGAGTCTCTCTTTTTTCTTCGCGAGGTGTTTTTTTATTTACGTTAATCGTATTAGCCAACTCCAGATTATTTGCCAGCGAATCCACATCTATTGGTGGTTCTTCGCTCTTTGTATCCTCCCTCGTCTGGTTTTCGACCTTATTTTCTTCTTTAAATACGTCGGGTACATGAACTGCCATCACTACCATTACGGCAAACATTGATATTGCCACTACAGAATTACAAATTCTTTTTTCAAACATATTAGGTTATTCCCTCTTTTCTCACTTTTCCCTTTGTAAATTTTCATACTATTGCCGTTTCCCGATTTATTTCATACTATTGCCGTTTCCCGGTTATTTCATACTATTGCCGTTTCCCGATTTATTTCATACTATCATATTTCATTTTTATTTTTTCTCAGCGATATTAATTATAAAATTGATTCTTTTTTTGCGCAAGTATTGATTTATAACATTAGCTGTTACTTATATCCTTATTAATAAAAGAAGCTATGCATTAGTCATCTTGCAACTAGTACATAGCCTCTTTATTTCTGAGAACATTTCTCAGCTTCTAACATATTTTTCAATTATTGTATATTGCTTCCCTAAGGACTCAAACTACATTTTTATTTAATCAAGTGCTTCCTTAATAGGAACTGATACCTTTTCTTCAAATGCTTCAAACATAGCATCAATCTTCTTAGGATCATTCTGAGTCTTAGAGAATATGCTGACTACAGGAACGATTGCAAGTCCACCTACCATGGCCACAACGCCTGAGTTGATTGATGATGAGAAGATGTAACTAAGGACAGGACCCCATGAGCTTACATCCACACCATTCAATGTAATAACCATCTGAATGATTGCAATTGCACAACCCCATGCGAAACATACTGAACATGCTAGTTTTGTTGCTCTCTTCCAGTACAATCCATAAAGGAAAGGTGCAAGGAATGCTCCTGCAAGTGCTCCCCAGGATACACCCATCATCTGCGCAATGAAAGTAACCTGTGGATTTGCATCTTTAAAAATAGCTATTATTGCAGATATAGCAATAAAGAATACGATAAATACTCTCATTGTTGTAACCTGACTCTTTTCAGACATTTCTTTCTTCATTGCAGGTTTGATAACGTCAAGTGTAAATGTTGAACTTGATGTTAATACAAGTGATGAAAGAGTTGACATTGAAGCTGAAAGAACAAGTACGATAACTACTGCAATGATTATAGATGGAAGTGTTGATAACATTGCAGGTACGATTGTATCAAATAATGGTACCTGAACTTCATTTCCATCAACTGTCTTTGTTGCATATTTAATCTTGTCTGCATACAATCTTCCGAAACCGCCAAGGAAGTAACATCCTCCTGCAACGATTACCGCAAATGCTGTTGAGATAACCGTTCCCTTATGAATATCTTTCTCGCTCTTGATTGCATAGAACTTACCAACCATCTGTGGAAGTCCCCATGTACCAAGTGATGTAAGAATTACTACGAATAATAATGCAAGTGGATCAGGTCCTAAGAAAGAAGAAAATGCTCCGCTCTCCCATCCTTCCGTCGGAATCTCAGAGAGTTTCTTTGTTGCCTCAACTAATCCTCCGTTGTTATTGATAACTGCAAAGATAACCGCGCAGATACCAAATAACATGATGATTCCCTGAATGAAATCATTGATAGCTGTTGCCATATATCCACCAAAAATAACATACATACCTGTGAGAAATGCCATTACAAGAATAACAACCCAATATGGTAAATCGAATACAAGACCAAACAAACTTGAAAGTCCGTTGTAAAGTGATGCTGTATATGGAATAAGGAAAATAAATACGATTACTGAAGCTATAACTTTAAGCTTGTCTGATGCAAATCTCTTTCCAAAGAAATCCGGCATAGTCTTAGCATCAAGTTTCTGTGTCATAATTCTTGTTCTTCTTCCAAGGATATTCCAGGCAAGAAGTGAACCAATAAATGCATTTCCAAGTCCTGCCCATGTTGAAGCAAGACCAAACTTCCATCCGAACTGTCCTGCATAACCTACAAAAATAACTGCTGAAAAGTAAGATGTACCGAAAGCAAATGCTGTAAGCCAAGGTCCTACAGAACGTCCTCCAAGTACAAATCCATTAACATCTGTTGCATGACTTCTTGTGTAGAATCCAACGCCAATCATAACTGCGAAGAATACTATCAAGAGTATTGAACAAAGCCAAATCTGTGGTGTCATAATTAAAAATCCTCCGTATACTTTATATCGCTTTAGTGCGTTGCGTTTTAAACCGTTACGCTTTAAAGCACTAAAGCGATTATATATAATGATTCATCCACTGTCAAGTTATTTTTCATACTTCTTGTAAGTTATTTTTCATACTTATTGTAAGAAAAAACTTGATGAAGCAAGCTTTATGAATTATCCTCGTTGCTAAACAACAAAGGCGCCATGT
This sequence comes from Lachnospiraceae bacterium, assembly GCA_024698345.1. GTDB lineage: Bacteria > Bacillota > Clostridia > Lachnospirales > Lachnospiraceae > SIG293. The sequence continues at coordinate 29,715 of JAILRH010000203.1, forward strand.
CTGCGATTTTCACCACTAACATAACGCCCTGATATATTTCATAAAAGTCTACTTACTATAATCCGCCTCGATTTTCTTGATAAGTTCAACTCTTCCTGCGTGTCTTCCACCTTCAAACTCTGTTCCAAAGAATTCATCAAGTATCATCTTTGCCATCTCATCGCCCACAACTCTTGCTCCGAATGCAATAATATTTGCGTTGTTGTGCATCTTTGTCATACGTGCTGAATATGGTTCGCTGCAAACTGCTGCAATTACTCCCGGAACCTTGTTTGCTGAAATTGAAATGCCAATTCCCGTTCCGCACATAAGAACTCCGTAATCAACATCACCTTTAACTACTGCCTCGCCGACTTCTCGACCCTTGTCCGGATAATCACATTTGATGATTTCACCATTTTCATCATAATTTGTACCATAATCCACACATTCATAGCCCTTTTCTTTCATGTAGGCTATCATACTGTTTTTCAAATCAATTGCTGCATGATCGCATCCAAATCCTATCTTCATATTCTCCTCCTATGAAACAAAAATAATTTAATCCTCAAGCACCTGAATTCCGGCACCTACCAGTCCAAATCCAAGGTACACTGCCAATGCACCTCCAAGATCTGCTCTGACTAGCATATTATAATCAGGGAAGTGTTCATTTACCATACCCTCAAGCTCAGCTCGAAGTTCGGGAACTCCTCCACCACAAATAACTATATTATACTTCTTTCCTTCTACTTTATATTCATCAACTAATTTGATAAGAGTAGCCAGTGTCTGTTTCATACCACGCACCTTTGCTGCTGCGTATATTTCACCATCATTGTCATCAAATGATAAAATTGGTTTGATGTTGAGCACACTTCCAAGAAAAGCCGTTGCCTTTCCGATTCTTCCACCCTTCTGTAACAGATCCAAATCCTGTATGCAAAAGAATACCTTTGTTCCATCTATAAGCTGTTCAACTTTCTTTTTTAATGTATCAAAGTCCATACCCTGTGCTGCATACTCTGCTGCCTGAATAGCTATAATTCCAATACCTATACTTGCCTGAAGAGAATCATAAACTTCAACTTCTAATTCTTCTTCGTCATCTGCAAGCATCTTCATAAATCCATATGTTCCTGATAATCCACTAGAAAGCATAATCATGATTGCCTTGTTATAACCCTGCTCTTTGATTTTATCAAATATATCAAGAACGTCTTCCCCTTGAGGCGAGCTGGTCTTTGGCACTTCTGTCTTTATCTTCTCATACACTTCCTCAACTGTAATATCTACTCCATCCTTGTACTGTCCGTCCTCGCATGTAATAAGCATTGGAAGCATAAAAATATTGTACTTCTCAATCAGTTCCTTTGGAACGTCAGAACATGAATCTGTAATAATTGCTATCTTATCTGCCATAGTTCCTCCTTATTAGTATTTACTAACAGATTTTCATTCCTATAAATAGCCGAAACCGCTACGCTTGTTTCAAGCAAGCTTGATGAATTTTCATTGTCGCTAAACAACAACGGGGCACCATCCTCGATGGTACCCCGTGATATGCCGGCGACCGGAATCGAACCGGTACGATGTTGCCACCACAGGATTTTAAGTCCTGCGCGTCTGCCAGTTCCGCCACGCCGGCAAAAATGGGTGGAGAAGGATTCGAACCTTCGAAGGCGGTGCCAACAGATTTACAGTCTGCCCCCTTTGGCCACTCGGGAATCCACCCAGTTAATTTGTCAACCATGTATATTTATATCATATCTAAAAATAAACTTCAACATTTTTCTTAAAAGAAACCACCGTTGCAAAACAAAAAGTGGCCGCAGGTATTTCAAATACTAACGGCCACCATAACTATTGCATATTATTCAATTTAATGCTATACGACATAACAATCAACTAATATCGTTGTTACATGCCACGTTATTACCTTACATCTCTAAATTTGTTGTGAGCGATAAGATAATATGTAGGCTGCATATGCGGATGCTCTATTCCTCCAAACCAGAGAATCTTTCCGCTTGATAAAATAAATGATCCTTTTGCTGTTGCATATTTACCTTTTACACCTGTCAATACGTTTGCCAAAACCTCTTCATTTCCTGCAAGGTTTGCAAGTACCTGCATCAGATATGCCGGACAGATGTTCTTCTCTGCATGCCATGCATAATAATATGTCTGCCATCCAAAGATTTTTACACCTTTTTCCCAGGAACCAACTGTATATATACTACAGAATTTGCTGAGTCGTCCCTTGTTAAAGATATTTTTCAATGCAAGCATGTCTAATTCTGCAAGTCCCGGTACAACATGTTTAGCATAACTAAGTGTTCCGTCACTTGATTTGTCAAATACGTATAATTCATTTCTATTGTTTGCTATTCCTGCAAATGCATTAACGGTTCTATTAACACCTGTATCATTTCTGTAGTCATAACCTGTAAGCCACTCAAATGTTCCCTTAATATTTCCGCTTAAAATGCCCTCATACCAGTATGTTTCATACTTGTCAGCAACACTTATGCTCTTTGTTATTCCGTATCTCTTAAATCCCCATGCTGAAAGTGGTAACTTTGGAATAAGATCATCTGAGTTAACAACATTAAATACCGTATTACATGTTCTTGAAAGTGTTGTTGTGAGTGGAGATGCAAATGTATATGTAAATGATCTATATCCTTTTTGCTCTCTCTCAAAGTACTCTCCAATAATATTTGCTATTCCTGCACCTCTTGAATGTCCTGTAATCAGAATACTCTTATTATCAACTGAATTAATATTATATTTGTTAAGATATGCTTTTACATATGTAAGAATTCTGTTTGCAGCAACATCAAATCCCTTATGATGCTCTTTTGTCTTCCAATCAGGATGGCTATATCCTAATTTATTATAATAATCATTTGTATTTGCACCAACGTCAAAATTACTTGACCATTCTCTTATACCATCCTCTGTTTTAGGCTTTGGCCCTGTTCCTCTTATTGTGAGAACTACAATTTCTCTTTCTTCACCGTTGTAAGAATACTTTCTGTGGCCGATGACAGCTTCTGACATATCATCAGTATCAACGCTGTATCCCTTTTCGTAAAGATTGATATTTTCAACGTCACTGTAACCCAACTTTTTCAATAAAGTTGTGTTTGTGTCATCTCCACCTGAAATTCCTGATTTGAAATCAATATACAAATGCTCATAAATATCTGAAGCAAGAATTGATGAGAAAATAGACAAATCATCATCATACTTTGTATTGTTTCCAAATAATTTTCTGTAATCTAAATCAAATTCAACATTACATGCCTTATTATTTTTATCCATATCCCTATAATTCATTACGCCTGTGAATGTTCTTGATTTAGGAGCATCGTCTTTGTCATCATTAATACCGTCAAAATCTGTATCTTCCATCAACGGATTAGAAACATAATTGTATACGTATATTTCTGTCAATCCATCATATTCAGTTTTTGGAACATTTTTTGCTTTAAGTAAAACCTTAATAAATGCTCCCAAATTAACTTTTTCTAATGTTCCAAGCTCGTACTTATCTGAAAGTGAATCCTTATCTGAACTGAATCCGTCATCAGAAAGCGGTTTTTTTAGTTTGATGTACTGATAATCACTGAGAAGTGCCCAATAACCGTCATTTACAACGCCACCGATGTTTCTTGCAAGTTTGAGAAGTTCGTCACTGAAATTTGTATCAATATTTGCATAGATACCATCTGTTTCTTCATATAAATCTTCATAATCAGACTGATATTTACTTCTTGTAACAACAGATGTGTTGATTTCCTTTTCTTTCAAAATTTCAATCATCTCATCCATTGTTGAAATTCCAAAATTGTTATCAATCTTGTATCCTGCATCTGTAATTAAAATTGCAAACTTATCTGCATTCTTTCTAAAATCAAGTTCACTCATAGTTGCCAATGCATCAACTGCTGTTTCAGGTGTGTCACCACCACCTGTTACTTTCAAAGCCTTGATTTTGTTCTTAAATTCATTTACGTCAGTGTACCAGTTTGAATTACCGTTTTTTACTGTTTTAGTATATTCGTTAGGACATGTAATATCCTTATAATCTACAAGAGCAAAATTTACTTTTACATTTAACTGTGAAAGTTCGTCAACAAATGCAGATACATTTTTTACAACGTTATTGATTGCTCCGCCCATAGAACCAGTAGAGTCAATTACAAATACAATATCTGCCTGTCCTGCTGCTGTGCTATTTACTGCTGTTTCATCTGATGCAGAACTATTTGCTACTGTTTCATCTGCTTTTGTTTCAGATACTTTTGTTTCAGATACTGTTGTTTCAGATACTGTTGTTTCTGTTGCTGTTGTCTCAGCTGCTGTTGTTTCTGTTGCTGTTGTTTCTGTTGTCTCTGTTGCTGCTGTTTCTTCCGAAGTTCCAAGCAGTTCTCTGCTTAATGGTGTTATGTCTGTTATTGCTGACACCTTTGTGCTTCCATCCGGAATAGTAATTCCCAAGCTGTCAAGGAACACTTCAACATCTAATACGAAAAATACTCCCGCACCTACTGAAGCACTGATTTTATTTCCATCACTCTCTGTCTCATAAGGCACAAACTCACCATCTTTGTACTCACATACCATAAGGTATTCAACTCTGTCACTTACCTTACTGCAGTCAAATGAAAGTACAAGATCTGCTCCTTCATAATCTGTTGCAATTTCAACCTGCTTGCCGATAACTGCTCTGTTATCATCTAACTCGTAAACGTCTTCAGCCTCAACAGAAACATGCTTGTCGATAAGTCCTGCAACTTTTGCCTCAATGGATGGTATCACATCATTTTCCTCAAAAAGCTCCTCTGCAAAATTGTCTTCACTTAATTTCTGCTCAAATGTTCTCTCTGAGTCAGGTGTTGTTCCATCTGTTTTTTCCTTTGTAGGATCCAGTCCCAATGTTAATTCTTCATTATCTGAAAGACCGTCACCATCTGTATCACTATTAATTGGATTTGTGTTGTATTTATTTACTTCTTCACCATCTGTTATTCCGTCGCCGTCTGTATCTGCCTTTGATGGTTCCGTTTCAAGTCTGAGTTCTTCAATATTTGAAAGAGAATCTTCGTCTGCATCCTCGTCTGCATCACTAATACCATCCTCATCAGTATCAGCTAAAACAGGATCAGTCTCAAGAAGATATAATTCCTCATAATCTGTAAGTCCGTCTCCGTCTGTATCTTCTTTTGTCACATCTGTGCCAAACATCTCTTCAAGATAATCTTCAACTCCGTCTCCGTCTGTATCCTTTTCAACGTAATCAGGAATTCCGTCTCCATCTGTATCTTCTTCCATCTCATCAGGGATTCCGTTTCCGTCTGTATCTTCTGCGTCATCGCCGAAAAGACCGCTTGCGGCTTTTTGCTTGTATGTGCACTGGGATAAAATAAATTTCTCCGGAACGTCTTCCTTGCTGCCACCTTTTCCTGAAAATCCGAATGTTACAGATTTGCCCGGCTTAATGTCAGCATTAAAGCCACTGTTTCTGACAACATATCTGTCATCATCACTAGGAACTAAAGCTGCACTCCAGATATTTGTGATTGTTCTGTCATATGAAAAAATCATACTCCAGTCTTCAATTGTTGAATCAGAATTATTTGTGATTGTAATAGTTCCGTTAAATCCGCTTCCCCAGTCTGCATCTATTTTATAGTCAACTGAAAAATCTTTAGAATCGATATAATCTATATCACTTACAAGATTAAAATATGCCGGGAATTTTTCGAAATCTTTATTTGCCGTGAATCCAAATTCAACCTGGCCGCCTATTGCAATCTCACGATTCCAACCCATGTTCTTATAAACATTTGTATCCTCACTGCTTTTTACAATCTGAGCATTCCAAATGTTTTCAATACTGTCATAACCAAGAGCCTCGAGATACCAGTTGTGAATAACCTCGTCACCTGTATTCACAATCTTAATATAAGCTGTGTATCCACCATCCCACTTGTCTGAAACAGTATAAGTTACCGAGAAACCTTCGCCTTCATACTCTATCTGATTTGTCTCCATTTTTTCGAAATCCACACCCGGTCCATCAACCATTGTTTCTGATTCAACAGGATTAAATTCCGTATCCCCCGACAAATTGTCAAATAATAAATCTGCGTTAACAGTTCCTACCGGCTGAACAGCCAGTGCTGCAGTCATCATCAGTGCTGCAACTTTTTTGAAATTGATTTTCACTTTTTTCCTCCTCCTCGTGAAAATGTATGAGTCCCAACCTTACTTCTCCCCCATAAGTGTAAAACTCTGTTTATAGTCACCAATTTGCTATTCTATCATTTTAAACCATTTAATACAATGTATAAATTTGGTTATTTCGTAATATTGTAGTCTTGGTATTATTGTAAATATCCCGTAAAAATGATATGCTTAACTATATTTTCAGGAGGAATACAATGAAGAAAAAGAAATTTCTATGGATTGTAATTTTTATTATTTCCATGACTTGTATTATTACCTGTACCGTGTTCATTGCTCTATATATGAACTCAGGAAAACAGGATTACTCAGAATATAAGATTGAGACTACTGCTTCAGAGTCAGGCATTGATTTGGATGAAACTAATAATTCTTTATCAATCCCTATCAACTTTAAGAAACTCCAAAAAAAGAATTCTGACATTTACGCCTGGATAAAAGTTCCCGGCACAGTAATAGATTACGCAGTTTGCCAGGCCGGAAAAGGCAGAGATGATTTCTTTTATCTCTCGCACAACATATACGGCAATTATGAATTTGCAGGAAGCATTTACAGTGAAAAGCAGAATGCTCTTGATTTTTCCGACCCTGTGACAGTTCTCTACGGTCACAACATGAACAATGGTTCCATGTTTGCAGGTCTCGACAAATTCAAAAGTGAGAAGTTTTTTAAAAAACATGATAAGATTATTATTTATTTGCCGGACAGAATATTAACTTACAGGATATACGCTGCTTATGAATATGACAACAGGCATATTCTCAACTCGTTTGATTTCAGTGATATGGAAGTCGTTGATTCATATTTCAAGTCAACTCTTTCTCCAAAATCAATGGTATGCAATACCAGAGAAGGGATTTCCCTCTCTACCAAAGATCACATAATTACACTCAGTACATGTGTAAATTCAAACAGCAGTCTGAGATATCTCGTGCAGGGGGTACTTATAAAAGATGAGCGAGCAGAATAAATCACGCAGAAAACATATTCCAAAACAGGTTGCAGATATTGTAGTTGAAAATGAAGACGGATTTGATATTGACTGGGACTCCATTGAAAACAATGTTGAACATGCCAATAGAGTTCGACGCTCAAAGCACAGGCACAGAATGTCTTCATCTTTACAATCTGATTCCATCGGCTATCCAACTACAGGCAGCAACGGTGACGATAAAGACAATTCTTCAAAATCCGGAACTGTTTTGAATCATTCTGTTAAGATTGATAATGATAAAAAATCCAAAAAAAAATCCAAAGGAATAACTGCAAAGAAAGTTCTTTTAATTATTCTCGCTGTTATTCTTTCTATAATAATTGGTCTGATTATTGCTTTTTCTATTCTGAGAAAGACCGGTATGAAGAAGCTCTTTGATTATAACAATCTGAATATTCAGACTATAGATGATGCTACAACCGACAACCGTGGAAAAACTATTGTCTACAATGGCAAGACATATGACTTTAATCCTTATGTCACATCTATTCTTTTTATAGGTGTGGACAAAGAAACTTTGGATCTTGTTGACAACACTGTTGGTACCGGAGGTCAGGCTGATGCCCTTTATCTGTTAGCATACAACGCAACAAGCGGCAATGTAAAAGTTGTCTCTATTTCCAGAGATACACTGATAGATGTTAACACCTACACTGTATCCGGAGACTACGCAGGTGTAATGAACACACAACTGTGTCTCTCATATGCTTACGGTGACGGCAAAGACCTCAGTGCTAAAAATGTTCTCACTTCTGTCAGACGAATGATGTTTAACATTCCGATTAATACTTATTTGGCAATGGATTTGAAAGCAATAAGTAAAATGAATGACAGTATCGGTGGTGTCAGACTTAACTCTATGATTACAGTTGACGACATTTTCACTGAGGGAGAAGATGTTTTGATAAAAGGTGATATGGCAGAGAAATATGTAAGATACAGAGATACTTCTGTACTTGATTCAAACAACAACCGTATGCAAAGACAACAACAGTATCTCAATGCATTTTCCGCAAAGCTTGTTGAAGCCACAAAGAATGATGTTACTACACCTTTGAAGATACTTAATGATTCATCTGATTATCTAATTACAAACTTTGATACTTCAAGAGTTACTTATCTCGCTTCAAGTATCATTCAGGATTATTCAGGACTCAACATAATAAACATTCCGGGAGATGTTGTTGAAAAAGAAGGTAAGGCTGTTTTCATTCCTGATGAAACGTCACTCTTTGAAACTCTTCTTGATATTTATTACATCTGCAGAGATTAAACTTCTTTTCTGCGTAACAGATACTGTATTTAATATGCTGTGATTGACATGTTGCAACTTGATTTATTATCAATATAGTTGTATAATTTTGTTAGTTATACACGGAGGTGACGATGATGAGAAAAACTTCAATTTTAATAGCATTTATGGCACTTACTTTAATATATACTCCTTCAGCATCAGTTTTTGCTGCTTCAAGCCCTTCTGCTGAAACTATTACCAACAGTTCTTCAACAGATAACGGCGCCAATGATAACGGTGGTTCCGATAAATATCCATACGGTGAAGCTATTTCTGAATTTGATGACAGCAATGACAGCGATGACATTGATTCCATTGAAGATTCAGACGGTGCTGAAAGCAAAAAGAATAATGAAGGGGGCAATACTTCCGATACTTCTCCAAAGACCGGATTTCCTGTTCCTGTTTTTTTAGGAGTTATAGCAGCTTCAATTGGATCATTATTAGCCATTAAGAAAAAATCTTAATGTATTTATGATTAGTTAATTTAATTATCATGTCTTTACAGATAAAAAAGGAACTTCAAACGAAGTTCCTTTTTTATCTGCATTCACAATCACCTAATCCACTAAATTTGTTTGGAATTACGGCAATTACTTGCTGATATATATCGCAGCTCCAAAAGGTCCTATGGTGACGCTTATTTCGCCTCCTGTTACACTTTTATCCACTGCCCCTATATTGTACTGTTCTTTGTCACATAACAATATTCTCTTCATGTTAATTCCGTCTTCAACACCCAGTCTCCATACAGGTATCTTTACTTCTATTCTGTCACCGGAATTATTTATAATAATGGCTGCCTTAGAATCTCTGCTGAATCTGCCATATGAAATTACATCCTTATTCTCGTATAACGGAATGTAAGCGCCCGTTCTAAACACTTTGTTCTGCTTGTGAATTGCAATAACATCTCTGTGAAATTCCAACAAATCCAAATCTTCCCTGCCCCAGGGATAGGTTCTTCTATTATCCGGATCTGTCCATCCGCACAGTCCTGCCTCATCACCATAATACAATGTTGGTGCGCCCGGCAATGTCATCTGCATAACAACAGCTTCTTTCATGATGTGCTTGTTTATTCCAAGGGAAGCTGCCTCCGGTCCTACAGTGGCAGTACGTCCAACCATACTGTTTGTTCTTGTAAGGAAACGTGAATGATCGTGATTTGACAACTGATTCATTGCGCACAGCATAGAATTAGTCTGAAAATTAAGCATGTTATACCTCATGCTCTCAAAGAATACTCTGGCATTTCCTTTAAGGTCCGGATTATAATTGTCACTGTGTTTGTCAACACCTGTTAAAAACCAGGTAACAGGCTCCATAAACGCATCATAATTCATTACCGTATCCCACTGATCTCCCATAAGCCATGACTTAGGGCTGCCGTAATGTTCTGCCAGTATTATGGCATTTGGGTTGGCTTTTTTGACTACTCTTCTGAATCTTCTCCAAAACTTGTGATTGAACTCTTCACTATGTCCCAAATCTGCTGCAACATCAAGTCTCCAACCATCCACATTATATGGTTCGGAAACCCATTTAGCACCAATCTTCATAATGTAGTCACATAATTTCTGAGATTCCTCGTAGTTAAGTTTTGGGAGGGTATCAAATCCCCACCAGCCCTCATAAACAGTGTGATTGTCATCAAAAAACTTGAAGAATGAATCATATGAACTGTCCTTATTACCGTAGGCACCCGGCTTGTAACTGCCGTTTAAGTGATAGAATCCTTCCTTATCCAACCACTTATTAAAAGATCCGCAGTGATTGAACACTCCGTCAATAATAACCTTTATATTTCTCTTGTGAGCCTCTCTCACAAGTTTTGCAAACAGTCTGTTGCTGGCGGTTAGATTCTCTCTGTGGGTAGTTCTCATGATATATCTTCCGGCATTTCTGTTGTTCATATCGCCATCAGCAAGATTCATTCCGCCGTCCCTTAATATCTTTCCGATATGCGGATCAACATGATCGTAATCCTGAGTATCATATTTATGATTTGATGGTGAAACAAATATCGGATTGAAATATATTACTTCAACTCCAAGTTTCTGAAAATAATCCATCTTATCGATAACACCCTGCAAATCTCCACCGTAAAAGTTAAATACATCTCTTGCATCAGGCAGCTTATACCAATCAGAAATCTTCTTTACATGCTCACCTATATACGAATATTCATTATCCTGAACATCATTTAATCTATCCCCACTATAGAATCTGTCAACATATACCTGATACATTACTGCACCCTTTGCCCACTCCGGAACGTCGAATCCCGGTGTAAGTTCAAATCTGCTACCTTCCGGTACGTTATAATTTACTCCCAACTTATCGTAGTAAATCGTTCTGCCTTCAGATTCAATCTTAAAATAGTATCTAAGCAATTCATCCTCTGCTTCGAATGTCAGCTCGAAATATTCAAAGATTCCGTCAACTTCAGCACTCTCCATCTCAAAATCTTCATCATTTATGGATATTACTGCCCTGTCAACTTTTTCTGACAATGTCCTCAAAACGAAGGTATATGTGTTTTCTCCCTCTGGCGAAACTCTGCAAAAATCACTTGTTCCATCATGGAAAAGCGCTTCTTCAAGAGTCCAATTGATATTTGAGTTATAATGTGTGTCCATTTTCTCATTCCTCTTTATCTTTCTTTGGAGCTTTTCACCTAACTGCCTCCTCAAAACCCGCATTTATATATTGAATCATCATCCATATAAAGTCAAGTAAATATGCTGATTAGTCTTCCAACCATCACTGCAACCTTATTATCCTAAAGAAAAAAGGACAGCTGCTACTGCTGTCCTTTTCGGAGAAGGTATTTGTTTTTTTATGGGGTGTAGCAAAAAAAACTATATAATGTATTGGGGGGTTTTACAATACTAATAATACCATCTACTACCACTTTTGTCTACCCCCTCAAAGGTATTTTTTTACATTTTCCCTAAAATTCACAATTAATTCACATACTTGGTGAAACCTTACTACCTTCTGTTTATCATTCTATCCCTCAAAGATAGACTCGAATTCTTCTCTTGTTATCTTCTCTTTTTCAAGAAGCATCTGCGTACATTTCTCAAGCTCATTCTTATGATCAAGTATCATCTGTTTTGCTTTCTTGTAACAGTCATCAACTATGCTTCTTACTTCGTCATCAATAAGTGACGCTGTCTTCTCGCCATAGCCTTTTGAGTGAGCAAGATCTCTTCCGATAAACACCTCATCCTCATCACTTCCATAATTGATAAGTCCAAGGCTCTCAGACATTCCATACTTTGTAACCATTGATTTTGCAAGCGATGTAGCCTGCTTGATATCCTGAGAAGCTCCGGTTGTAATATCATCAAAGATAATTTCCTCGGCAATTCTTCCTCCAAGATCTACCATAATCTCCTGAAGCATCTTTCCTTTTGTAAGGAACATCTCATCCTTTTCAGGAAGAGGCATTGTATATCCTGCCGCTCCGCCACCTGTTGGAATGATTGATACCGTATGAACAGGTCCCACATCAGGAAGAAGATGGAACAATATAGCATGACCTGATTCGTGATATGCCGTAATCTTCTTTTCTTTCTCGGAAATAATCCTGCTCTTCTTTTCTTTTCCTATTCCAACCTTAATAAATGACTTTTCTATATCTTCTCTTGTAATGAATCCTTTTTTGCTCTTTGCCGCACAGATTGCAGCTTCATTTAGAAGATTCTCTAAATCTGCACCTGTAAATCCGGCAGTTGTTCTTGCGATTGTGTCAAGATCCACATCCTCGCCAAGTTTCTTGTTCATTGCATGAACTTCAAGAATCTCTTTTCTGCCCTCAACATCAGGTCTTCCAACCAATACTTTTCTGTCAAATCGTCCCGGTCTCATAATAGCAGGATCAAGAATATCAACCCTGTTTGTGGCAGCCATAACAATGATTCCTTCATTTACTCCAAAACCATCCATCTCAACAAGCATCTGGTTAAGTGTCTGTTCACGCTCATCGTGTCCGCCACCCATACCTGTTCCTCGTCTTCTGGCTACTGCGTCAATCTCATCAATAAAAATAATACAAGGCGCATTCTTTTTTGCTTCCGCAAATAAATCTCTAACTCTTGATGCACCTACACCTACAAACATCTCTACAAAATCAGAACCCGATATTGTAAAGAAAGGAACACCAGCCTCACCTGCAACAGCTTTCGCAAGTAATGTCTTACCTGTTCCGGGAGGTCCCTCAAGAAGAATACCTTTAGGAATTCTTGCCCCCATATCTATATACTTTCTTGGGCTCTTGAGGAAATCAACCACTTCCTCCAACTCTTCTTTTTCTTCCTTAAGACCTGCAACCTTTGAAAAATTGATATTCTTTGTATCAACTGCCAGTTTTGCCTTGCTCTTTCCAAAATTCATCATCTTACCGTTTCCACCTGAGTTTACACCCATCATGGAGAAGAAAAACAACACAAATACTCCCATGAAAACAAGTGGAAGTATAGTTGTCAGGAACACACTGTCACGTCTGACATCCGAAACTTCAATATCAACTGTGTCTTCAAATGCGTTCAAATCTTTCAATGCAGCATTTACATCTGTAATGTAAATAAGGCGAGTCTTATAATATGTCTTCCCATCTTCTTCGTATCTGACTTTCGCCTGCAGTTTTCCTGTTGGAACTTCCTTATTCTGTATTACATATATGCTCTCAATATTACCATCCTTAAGATCTTTTAACAGATTGCTGTACTTATAGTCAGAACTTCCTCCGGCAAATAAAGTAGAACACGACAGAACAATGAGCAATAAGGCTATAATGGCCACGTATACCCCAAGTCCTTTACTTCTTCCCTTCACTTTCCATTTCTCCTTTTCAACTTAAATTCTCTATATCAATCGTCAAACTTAATAACTCCAACATATGGGAGATCTCTGTATTTCTGATCATAATCAAGACCATATCCCACTACAAACTCATTAGGAATGTTAAAGCAAGTGTACTTAACCTCGACATCAACCTCTCTTCTGTCCGGCTTGTCAAGCAATGTTGCAATTTCCAAACTTGCAGGCTCTCTGTCCTGAAGAATAGGAATAAGCTTACTCAACGTGTTTCCTGAATCAATGATGTCCTCAACAACAATCACATGTTTGCCCTTGATAGAATCATCAAGATCCTTTTTGATTCTGACATCTCCCCTGCTCTCTGTTCCCGAGCCATAACTGCTCACACTGATAAAATCCATGGTAACAGGGACTTTGATTCTTTTTGCCAGATCACTGAAAAAGAAAATACTTCCTTTCAGTATACATATAAGATGTACTGATTTGCCTGAATACTCTCTGCTTATTCTCTCTCCCAATTGCCTTACTTTTGTATCAATCAAATCTTCACTAATTAACTCTGTTATCTTCTCTGCCATAACTGTGTATCATCCTCTCTTTTCAAATACTTTCCCCTTAAGAACCAGGCATTGCCTTGTATTCTTTGAAACTTTATAATAACTGCCAAGTCTGTAGCCGATAATCCAGACTATATGACTGCCATCAGCAACGAGAAGGATATTATCTCTCTCGTCTCTTGGTATCTTCTCATTTATAAAGAAGTCTTTTAGTTTTTTTGTATTTCCTGCACCGTCAATGGTAATATAATCTCCCTGCTGTCGATTTCTGACGTGCAATGTTCCTTTTATCTTATCACAATCAATCCATTTAGTATATATTAAATCGGGGATATTTTGCACGAACTCTTCCGCTGACTCCGATGTCAAATCAACTTTTTCTATTGTCATGATATCATTTTCTATATATCGGTTATCTTTCCATATCTCTCTGTCGGTTATTTCATCTTTCTCATATTTCTTCTGAGCTTTTTTTGTTTTAAAAATAATATGACTGTATGATTTTTGAACTGTTATCCCGTAAGGCAAATCCGCTGAATTGCCCGTTTCCGCCCCAAGAAGACCCATTGCTATATCAATATGGAGAGAGGTTACATCCTTTAATCTTCCAGCCATCTTATCGATTATCATCCTGATTACTCTCTTGACAATAGCCGGATGTTCCTCCTTTATACTCAAAGATAAATAGTAATCATCTGCCTCTATGCTCACATATCTGTCATAAACAGTTTCAGTCTGAGCCTTCAGATAATCTTCTATCTCTAAAAGGCTTGAACCTGCCTTTGCAATATTAATATCTGCTGCGGGGTTCAGATTGTGTGTAATATACGGAATAACAACATTTCTCAATTTGTTTCTGGAATAATCAGTTCCAAGATTAGTGCTGTCAGTCCTAAAAGCAATATTTCTTTCAGAAAGATATTCTTCTATCTCTCTTCTTGCAAGACACAAAATTGGTCTTATAATATCATCTCTTACAGGCTTTATTCCACTCAGTCCCCCTATTCCCGTTCCCCTGAACAGATTAAAGAGAATAGTCTCGGAAACATCGTTCAAATTGTGTGCAACCGCAATTGACACTGCATTTTTAGCCTTTTTAACCTCCCGAAATATTCTATATCTTTCCTCTCTTCCTGCTTCCTCCTCAGAACATTTCATCTCACGGGCGATTTGGGCAGCATCAATGTCATAGCATATACATTCCACATTCAGTTTTCTGCACAAATCCACAACATATTTCTGATCTTCATCAGCCTCATTTCCTCTGATGTGATGATTCACATGAACCGCATACAGTCTCATGTCAAATTCTTTTGAAAAAGAATGCAACATAGTAAGCAGACAAACTGAATCAGCGCCTCCTGACACTCCAACTACAACGCCGTCTCCCTGTTTTATCATTCTATTTTGATTAATAAATTCTAATACCTTTTTTTCCATAAGAATAATATACTTTACAGATATTACAAAGTCAAATTACGACATTTTCTCAGCATACGACTCTTTTTATGAACGCGACTCTTTCTATTGCCCCATACAACTTATGACTCCCAGATTCCTGAAACAAGAACTGTCATATCATCTTTTGGCTTGTCGCCCATTCTTTTTGTGACAGTCTCCAGTATTATATTTGCCATTTTCTGCGGATTATTCGTCTCAGTACTCATTATTACTCTTCCTACAAAATATTCTCCGCCACACTCTTCCACTCCGTCAACAATTCCATCTGAGACCATCACAATAAAATCTCCGCCGTATAATTTTTTTGAAACACTCTCCATATCCGGATTTTTCAGTGCTCCTATGGGAAGTGTTTCTGATTTTACACACTCTACCCAGTTGCCCCTTTTTATATAAGTGCACGCCGCACCCATTTTTAATAATTCACAGGTTCCGGAGTACAAATCTATCATCCCCACATCAATTGCCATGGGACTGTCCCATTGATTTCCAAGCATCAATGCAGAATTGATAAGCTTTAGAGCCGTTTCTTTCCTAAACCCGTATCTAATCAGTTGTTCCAGCAAATCCAAAACAATACCGCTATATCTGCCTGCCTTTTGTCCCACTCCCATGCCGTCACATATACTCAAAAGACATTGTCCGTATTTTAATTTTGCCACCTCCATTATTCAGCTTTTTAAGCATTATCTGTACAGGATTTTTAACGTCTCCTGTTTCGTCGTGAAAAGTATACCTTTGTTCACCTGCAAAAAAAGCCAAAAAAAGGAACATTGCCATTATAATTTTTGACAATTGTTCCTTAAAAAAATCAATTAACTTCCTGTTAGTTTGATGGTTTGAATATAACCTCATTAGGATAAATAAGTCCAAGCTTTCTAGCCTGTTCTTCAATATATGCATTTGTCTTAACGTAAACCTTTTTCTTTTCAAGTTCCTCTGCTAACTTAAGCTGTCTGTCATACTCTGCCTGAAGTTTCTGCTTCTGCTCGTTCAACTCGGCAAGTTTCTTGCGTGAACTGTTAATATTTATTACAAACACACTACTCACAATAGAAACAACAATGATAATCATCGCAATCATAAGACGGTTATCGTTTCTTCTCTTGGACTTGCTGCGTCTGCTTACTCTTGCTGTAGCGGTATTTGGTTTTCTCACCTTTGCGGATCGTTTTCCATCTGTCATTAATCTGACCTCTTTCCCTTTTATATAATCTAACAATAAGTTTAATAGGTTTACAAATAAATATCAATGCCTTAACACAATAATTCACAAAAAAAATGCTGACATATGAATAATATAAAAACATTGCCGCAAATAATATACCAATTGCAAAGAATCTGACTCCTCCATAGTTGTATCTTAAAAATATCTCGTAGGTAACTGCCGAATACAGTAACCAATAGAACAAATCCTGAATACATTTTGAGGGGTATGACGGTGGTATAAACAATCTCAAGACCCTGACAACATCATATAAGAAAGCCATCACAAAGCCCATAACAAAGGATACAATTCCAAGAATCAATTGTTCTCTGATAAAATCAGTCACTATCCAAACATCCTCTTGACTACTGATTTTCCTTTTGATTTGAGAGATGAAAGTTCTGAATACACCACACTGTCTACACAGCCTTGTGCCTCAACCTCACCCTCTTCAAGTTTCACGCTGTTTACTTTCAAATCATTCCCTTTAACATTCATAACACCGCAGATTGTCTCAAGTGTTATCGCGCTCAAGTCAAATGAAATAACATCCACAACACCGGTGATTATTATGCTGCGTCTGATCCATATTAAAAACTGACCTTCTTTATTGACACATTCTTTGATTAATTGTATGTTCTAGGTCAGATCTTTATACATCTCAACTGCATTTTCCTTCTTAACTGTTTCATTAAGTGAAAGCACTTCAACTTTAACAGTTCTCTGTCCGAACATTATTTCTAAAATATCTCCAACCTTAACTTCTGCTGAAGCTTTTACAACTTTTCCGTTTATAAGAACGCGCCCTGCATCACATGCTTCGTTTGCAACAGTTCTTCTTTTAATAATTCTTGATACCTTTAAATACTTATCTACTCTCATTTCTTCTCCTATATTCTTATGCACAGATTTTCACTTGGCTCGTCATGGATAATAAAAGGAGCCTTTGCACCTTGCAAAAGCTCCTAATAAATCTAACTATTTATCAAACAATTAGTTGATAGCGTCCTTTAAAGCCTTACCAGCTTTGAACTTTGGTACGTTAGATGCAGCAATCTTGATTGTCTTACCTGTCTGTGGGTTTCTTCCTTCTCTAGCTGCTCTCTTAGATACTTCGAATGTACCGAATCCAACTAACTGAACCTTGTCCCCTGCCTTTAATGCTTCTTCAACTACTTCTGCGTAAGCTTTTACTGCCTTTGTAGCATCTGTTTTTGATAATCCTGTCTTTTCAGCGATTGCTGCGATAAAATCTGTCTTGTTCATCGTATAATTCCTCCTAATATAAAATATATAAACAATAATACGTTTTCTCGCGTATACCTCAAGTAAATTTATACCATTTTTATACTTGTATTGTCAAGCAAATTAACGATTTTAGCCCTATTTTATTACATTTTTTTGTCATTTTGTAACAATATGTCAACTGACAAAATAAATCCACAAAATCAACTATACAAATTACCAAAAAATGCCGCTGTAACTTTCAAGATTTTTTCCTCAAAATCATATTTTTCTTCATCCTTTTGGTAACTGATTAACCCCACAGTGCCAATCACATCTCCACGACTCAAAATCGGATAAATAATCTGACTTTTATCCGTCAAGTCTTCACCCTCATAGACAAAAATCTTTTGTCCTTTATTATCTGAGGTATTGATAATCTTTCTCGCCTCCATAGCATTCTCCAGCTGTCGGCTGACGATTCTGTCCTCATATTCTGTTTTGCGCCTTCCTTCAGAAGCTATAATTCGCTCTCTGTCGCTTATTATGACAGTCTTTGCAGTAATTTCCGCTATGGTCTTTGCAAATGATTTTGCATAATTACTCAGTTCCCCCATAGGCGAATACTTTTTCAGAACTATTTCGCCGTCCCTTGAAGTATATATCTCGATGGGGTCTCCCTCTCTGATATGATAATTCTTTCTGATTTCTTTCGGGATTACAATCCTGCCAAGTTTATCTACAGCTCTGATAACTCCTGTTGCTTTCATTTCTAAATCTCCTTTATATTTTTTATTATTATTGCTAATAATTAGGAGATTATACATATTTAGTCTGCACAGATTTATTCTGCACAAGCCATGGCAACTTTTGTTTTTATATATCTTCCATTTTTTACTCTCTCATCTTTTGGTTTCTTTGTGTTTGCCGGAATAGCCCACATATTACCAAACTTAACCGCTCCTTTAATACGTCCCTGGAGACACAGTGTGTTGATTCGTCTCTCACTGATTCCCCACAACTCAGACATTTCTTTTAATGTTTTAAATTCACCCATAAAAAACCTCCCCATGCTCTTTTGTTAATTTGTTTTCCATAATGTTGTTTTTCTTTGTTTCGTTTTTCCACATCCTGCACTTGTTTAGCAATGCAGTAATTCAAGGTTTATTTCTGTCGGATTGCATAATTTAGTTTTACAACTCAACCATAGCGGGTTTTGTTTTTCACTCATAATACCCCTAATAATTTTCATATCAACCTATCCTAAACTTGAAATAAAAAAGAAAAAGCACTGCAGCTGGTACTACAATGCTTAATGCATGCAACTGGCTGACATTTTAAAGTCCCTATAGCTTTGCGTCATTGCCTTTCGACAATTTTGCCTTTTTTTCTATTAAACCTATTGATAATTTTACTCTCATCATAGTACAATGTCAACCTTACCAATTTTTATCGGTATAAACTAAAAAATCAATACCCATTGTACCATGACGTTATTTGTACTGCAATTTCTTGCATTTTAATTATTTATTCAGGTTTTTATTCCTATTTTATTTTTACAATTCCACTGTTATTATTAAGTGAATCGATATTATAAAGAACAAGAACATCTTTAACATTTTCGTTCTTCTTTACATAATCACTGATATGAGGCATATAATAGCGGGGATCGATTATGTGTATCTTTCTGTAGTGATATACCAAAAACGGTACAAAGCAATTTGCAAAACTGTCTTTGACAATCACAAGTTCATCCTCGCTCTCCGACTCCTGATTTTCAACAATCTGAAGAGCCTGATTTCCTCCTCCAAATACGCTGTACTTATCTTTTTTCTTCAAAAATGAATAGTCATAGTAATCATTTGTTTCTTTCTTTTTATCAACATATTCAACTTTGATTCCACTCTCAGGAAATTCAACAGCCTCTATTACATCAGGCTTCATGCTCTTAATAAGAACTTTAGAATACAAAGTTCCCCTGAAGTCTTTTGCCAATGTCTTCCTTTCAAAATCTTCAATATCTTTTGGCTCAATACCTGTCTGTTTACAGTACTGTCTGTATCCTGCATAGGCGCCATAATAATTCCAATGATGATCCAGATTATAATACAGATTGTGATTGTCTTTTTCATTAAGCAGTTCTTTTACTACATCAATGCCATTGCAATTTGTATTATCATAAATCTCGTGAATTATTGCCTGCTCATTTACAATGTCAGGCGCATTTTTAGGAAGTTGGGATGAATAAACCGTTGCATTAGTCGGAATTAACATGAGATTAAGTTCTGTTCCTGTACCTTCAAGATTATCACAAAGTCTGTTAATTCTATCTTCAAACACACCTGTTTGAGGTTCTTCAATATGCTGTATGAGTCTGCCTTTTCCCAGAAAAACATTGTTAAATTCTTTGATTCCCGCAATCTTTTGAACGGAGCATTTAAGTGATACCAACTCATCTCTCAGTGGAAAATGATCTGACACGTATTTTTCTACTTCGTCAGAAAAAACTCCCTCTTTAATATTTTTCAAAGTAACAACCGGTACCTTTTGTAACATTCTGTTTTCATTCTCAGAGAAATCTTTTTTTGGAAGAACTATTATTAAAACCGGTACCAGCAAAATAAGTGCAGCTACTGTAACCGGCACTATTTTATTTTGCATTATTTTATTTTGCATAATAACATTCCCTCCTTTTGTTAAAATCTGAAATATAAAAACGGATTATAAGACTCACTGATAATCATTGCCACTGATATGATGAACAGGCCAATGTAAACAACCGGTGAAATCACCTTAATTGCTTTTTCATATCTGTTACCCGCTTTTTTTATAAGCCATCCTGCTACAGGCGTACTAAACAGCATTGCCACCACAAAAACAACTTTATACTGTCCAAAAATGAAAAGCGCCTTATCGTCTACAGGATTTGCAAAATTGAACATACCTACAACATAACTGAAAATATCCGACACCTTGTCAAATGAGAATATAACCCAGCCAATCATTGCCATGACACATACGTAAATGTGAAGTATAGCTGAAGGTATTTTCTCCAAAACAGACTTCAAAACATACTTTTCAGTTATAAGAATCACTCCAAAATACACTCCCCACAGCATGAAATTCCACTGTGCACCGTGCCAGAATCCCGTGAGTGCCCACACTACAAGTATATTGAGAATGTTGCGCCCTACGCTGCATCTGGAGCCTCCAAGAGGTATGAACACGTAATCTCTGAACCAGGTTGTGAGAGACATATGCCATCTTCTCCAAAATTCAGAAACCGACTTTGCTATATATGGATAATTAAAGTTTTCAGGGAATGTAAATCCAATCATTCTTCCTATTCCGATTGCCATATCTGAATATCCCGAAAAATCAAAATAAATCTGAAGTGAAAAAGCAAGTATCCCAAGCCATAATGTCAGTGCCGACTGCCCTTTAATTCCTACGTTTTGAATATCCGTAAATACTGCTCCTACACTGTTTGCAATTAGTACCTTCTTAAACAAGCCGATAAGAAATCTGCGCATTCCGGCTTCAAATGAGTTAAAGTCAATTGTTCTTTCATGAAGTTCTGCTCCCACAACACTATATCTGACAATAGGACCTGCAATGAGTTGCGGAAACATAGATACATAGGTCATGAAATCTATAAAATTGTGTTCTGTCTTAACCTTTCCACGATACACATCAATACTGTAGCTCATTGTCTGAAAAGTATAAAAACTGATGCCTATTGGCAAAGCCAGATTTGGTACAGTTAGTGACGCTCCCGTGACATCATTAAAGGTTGAAATTAATAGAGTTGAATATTTAAAAAATCCAAGCATTGATAGATTTACACACACCGATATTACAAGAAATACAATCTTTTTACCGGGAAACTTTTCAATACAAATACCATTCATATAGTCCACAATGGAAGAAAACACCATCAATAGAATGTAGACAGGTTCTCCCCATGCATAAAAAACAAGGCTAAAAATACAGAGAACTATATTCTTAGCCTTAAATGGTACTATGTAATATAATATGAAAAATATCGGCAAAAATACAAACATAAATGTCGAACTGCTAAATACCATTATTCTACCTTCTTATTTATATGTCTCAATATCATTTTTTGCTTCTTCAGTCTTATTGCAGATAACAAGATACACAAAATTGTTATCATTTACCACTTCAGCCTTCGTAGTCTTATCATACTCTTCAGGCGCATAATCTTTTGTTGAATCTTTTATGCTGTCAAGAACTGTATTAAGTGCTGTTTCTATTCTTGATGCTGCCGCATTATCCTTTGCTCTGAATAATGCAAGAACATCCGCAGACGGTGAAACTGTTCCCTGATAGAATGCATACTCTGTAGCATCATTTACGTCAACACCATAATAATCCATCAAATCTTCTTCATCCAGGCTGTATGTATCTGAAAAATAGCCTGCCGCAAATAGTTTGTCACAGATATCTGATATCTTCAAACTCTCTTTTGGCTCTGTTGTCTCTTCTATAGTTGTTTCTTCTGCTGTAGTTTCTTCTGCTGTTGTTTCTTCTGCTGTAGTTTCTGTATCTTCATTTGTATTCTCTGTAACTTTTGTTGTGCTATTTGATTCCTTATTATCTGAATTATTGCAACCGGTAAAAGAGATTGCCGAAATCAGCATAACAGTTGACAATCCTAATGCAATTACTGATAATCCTCTTTTTCTCATTTTCTTTTTCTCCCTTTAGTGTTTTTTATTCCACGCATAATTTCTCAGAACTTTGTCCCATATTGAATAAGCAGATATCTGCTGATGTATAAAAGAATCGGAGCAATACTGTGATTTCAAATAACCGTCACTTGTTGAAACATAGGATGTTATATCAATGTACTCACAATCCGACTTTTCACAATATGATCTCATTAAATCATTTAATTTTTTTAGATTCTTTGCAAGAACCTCACTTCCTTCGTGTTCCTTCACGGGATAGGTCGTACTCATTATATAAATCTGCACATCAGGGCAATTCTTTTTTATTCTGTCGATTAATTTCAGATACTTTTTGTAGGTACCTTTTGGATCTTTTGTGTTGTAGACATCATTTATTCCGAAAAACAAAAATACTTTTTTAGCGCCCACTGTCTGTGCCAATTTTTCCGGAGCCATATGCTGTCCCTTGTAAAGTGGATGAAACTTTGAATCACTCTTCAATGCTTCTGTCAGAGAATAACTGACAACCCCGTCAACTTTTGCTCCATCAAGATACCCTTTGTTCTTTGATTTCATATAAATTCCAAGACCTGATAATACAGAATCCCCGAAAAAGACAGAATCCTTAAAGAATCCATCTGTATCCTTGTACGAACCGTTTATTATACTATTTGAATTTTTGACCTTACATTGTTTTGCATTCGACCAGTCACTGTAATACTTCTTTTTGTTCTTTGATTTGTATGTTCTGATTCTTACATAATAGGTCTTTTTGGATTTGAGTTCATATAACACTTTGTCTGAAGAATCATTTCCTTTAACATTTACTGTTTTTGCATGCTTGAACTTCTTATTATCACTGTACTGTATATCATATCCGGTAACTCCATCACCTTTTTTCCATTTTACTATTGCAGAAAATGAATCAACGGCATTTACCTTTTTCAACTCTACATTTGTAATAACATTCTCCAGAGTATTGCTGTACTGCCCATATACAGTCTTTCCGTCTGAGTTCTTGTAACCTCTGACTTTTACTTTATATACTTTTCCTAATTTGAGTTTATCAATCCGAAACTGAGTATCACGGCCCGAAGACACTTTTTTGAACTTCTTTTTTCCGTTTCCTTTAACCCAGATTTCAAATCCGTCACAATTGTCCTTATTCTCCCACACAATGACAGATCTGTCTGTTTTTGAATTCACCTGTAATATAGACGGGGTACTGACCTGAGGTGTAATAGCCAAAGTTGTTACTCCCTCTGCCGTAGTCTCCCCTTCTGCTTTAACTGAAATATCATTATTAAGCATTCCGCTTACCGAGATGCTTAGCAAAAGTACTGCAAATAATCGATTTTTAGTGTTCATTTTTTGCTCCTCAAATAGTCTTTTCGACTTTTTTCGCCAATCCCTAGTATATCACATTTATTATTATTCGCAAATATCAAATACTCAATACTCAAAAGATGAAGGCACATTGCGTTAGCAACAGTGCCTTCATCTCATAATACATCAATATTTACTATGTTACAGATAACCGGAAGAACTTAGTTATTGTCCTCCTTATTATCATCTTTTTTATCATCGTTGTTGTCGCCTTTGTTGTCGTCTTTATTATCGTTCTTATCTTCTTCCTTTTTATTATCCTCAGAGTTCTCATCTGCTGCTGTTTCCTGGGCTTTCGTCTCCTCAGCCGTTGTTTCAGCGGCAGTTGTTTCAGCGGCAGTTGTTTCTCCATTGATAATATTTGTAAGATTTACATCATTCTCATAAAGAGTCTCTGCAACACCGTTAAGACTCTCAACATCTGTATGCAGTTTATCTATCTCTGAATGTAATCCATTAACATATCCCTGCATTGAATTAATATAATTATTAAGAGAGTTAACTTTCCAGAAAAGAACAACTACAACCCCAAGAGACAGAATAAGCAAAGCAGTAAGAATACCCACAAATCTCTTTAAGCCTTTTGTGCCTTCATTATACTCCGCTTCCTCTTCCGGATAAATATAATTAACAGAATCGGAATCTTTTATCTTTCTCTCAGACTCTTCGAATACTTTTTCGAATTCATTATCATTATTATTTTTAACTTCTTCGAGAGTGATCTCTTCTCGCATATTATTGTCTGACGCTGTATTGCTGTCACCGCTAATTGATGATACAGTATCATCTATCAAAAATGGTGTCGCATTTTTTTCCTCAGACTTCTCACTCTTTTTTGGAGCCGCTTCTTCATTTATATCAGATTCAACCGCTTCTTCATTTACTTCCGCATTTGATTCCACATTTGATTCTGCATTTGATTCTGCATCTAAGTCTTCATCTACCTTTTCAAGGTCATAATGTTCTTCAAATGCCCGAGCCACTTCATTTATATAAGCCTGACTCTGAGCATCACTGTCATAGTCTGACTCATTACCTTCCATTTCTTCGGAATCAGATTCATCTTTAGAATCTTCACCGGCATTGGAATGTGCATCAACATCATAAGCTTCCACCATAGGAATCTCAACCTCAGGATACTCTTCTGCTGCTGGTTCTGCTGCTGGTTCTGCTGTTGGTTCTGCTGACACTTCTTCTGCGACTTCTTCTGCAACTTCTTCTGCAACTTCTGCTACAACCTCTTCAACCGGCGCAACAGGTGTTTCTACATTGCCTGCTTCGTCTGCTGCAACTTCTGCTGCTGGTTCTGCTGTTGGTTCTTCCGCAACATCTTCTGCTATTGGTTCTGGCGCAACATCTGCTGCAACATCTTCTGCTGATTCTGCTACAGTCTCTTCAACCGGCGCAACAGGTGTTTCTACATTGCCTGCTTCTTCTGCCGCAACTTCTGCTGTTGGTTCTGCTGCGACTTCTTCTGCGACTTCTTCTGCAACTTCTTCTGCAACTTCTGCTACAGCCTCTTCAACCGGCGCAACAGGTGTTTCTACATTGCCTTCTTCTTCTGCAACTTCTGCTGCTGGTTCTGCTGACACTTCTGCCTCAGGCAATTTCTGAACAGGCTCTGCAATTTCAGGGATTATACGTTTTTCTTTCTTCTTACTTTCATCATCAGTAAAAATAAAGAATCCGTCTATCTTTTTCATTTTTCCGTTTTCCATGTAGTAAAATGCCTCTACTATCTGAACCGGGTCCACGATATATTCAATTATATTCTTGCCTTCAAAGGTACGTGTCTGAAAATACTCATCGTACTCTGTTGCATTACAGCCGGTGTCAGGATTTGTGTGCATCCATCCGATTATCTTATATGACGGATAGTTCTTCTTAACCTGCTCAATGTACTTGATAGTATCCTTTGTAAACTTTATCGAGTTAGATGTTGCCTCACAATGCTTAGCCTCAATAAAAGCACGAATAATATAATAGTGTGTCTCACCTTTTCTAAGTTTGTTTCCAAGCAGAATCCCCCCTGCCTGAACTACGTTCTTGTCCTTAGAAAAATTAAATATATCTTTGTATACTTCTTTTGAAATATATACTCTCTGTAATCCCTGGCCTGTACCTCCGACAACTCTTGTCTTTGCAGGCAATCTGTTCTCTTTGCTCAATGTATCAATCCTTCTCTTTTCAATTAAAATATTTAGCCGTAAAGTGTTACTGAATTATAATTGAATTGTATCACTCAATTGTTATGAAAGTGTGGCTTTCATAACAGCTTTGATTGTGTGCATTCTGTTCTCTGCCTCGTCAAATACTATAGACTTGTCGGACTCAAACACTTCGTCTGTAACTTCCATCTCTGTAAGTCCAAATTTTTCATATATTTCCATACCTGTTGTAGTCTTTAAATCATGGAATGCAGGAAGACAATGCATAAACTTACAATCAGGTGCAGCATTGTTCATGAGTTCCATTGTCACTCTGTATGGCAACAAATCGTCAATACGTTCTTTCCAGATTTCAGTGGGCTCACCCATTGATACCCATACATCGGTATAGATGACATTTGCTCCCTTTACTGCCTCCATTGGTTCTTCCATAAGTGAAATAGTTGCACCTGTTTCTGCTGCAACTTTCTTGCACTCTTCCACAAGTTTCTCATTAGGCCAGTATTTCTTTGGTGCACATGCAACAAAATCAAGCCCCATCTTTGCGCATCCTACCATAAGCGAATTGCCCATGTTATATCTTGCATCACCCATGTAAACAAACTTGATACCTTTTAACTTTCCAAAATGTTCTTTGATTGTGAGAAAATCTGCAAGAATCTGTGTTGGATGGAACTCATTTGTGAGACCGTTCCAAACAGGAACACCTGCGTATTTTGCAAGTTCCTCAACTATCTCCTGCCCGTATCCTCTGTACTCGATTCCGTCAAACATACGTCCAAGAACTCTAGCTGTATCTGCAATGCTCTCTTTCTTTCCAATCTGTGATCCCGACGGATCAAGGTATGTTACTCCCATTCCAAGATCATGTGCTGCAACCTCAAAAGAACATCTTGTTCTTGTACTTGTCTTTTCAAAAATGAGGGCAATATTCTTTCCCTTAAGAGTATCAACAGGAATGCCCTGTTTCTTCTTTGCTTTCAAATCTGCTGCAATATCTAAAAATTCCTGAATCTCGTCAGGTGTAAAATCTAATAATTTAAGGAATGATTTTCCTGCTAATCCCATCTTACTGTCCTTTCTCCAGTGCTTCTTCACAATACAAGCAACGGTAAACCTTTTTTTCTATATCTGCCAAGAAGAATATCTGCTCCAATTCCTGCTCAACACAGGTAATGCATCTTGGGTTTTTACACTTTGCCACATTTGAAATACGTGTCGGCAATGTGAGCGGCTTCTTCTCTATAATCTTCTCATCTTTTATTACATTGACAGTTATATTGTCATCTATAAATCCAAGCAGATCCAGATTAATATCAAGCAAACCTTCTATCTTGATAATATCTTTCTTTCCCTGCTTTCCACTCTTTGCATTTTTGATAATTGCAACTTCACCTGTGCACTTATCCAAATCTAAAGCTCTGTAAATGTCCATGCATCTTCCGGCTTTGATATGGTCAATAACATATCCATCTTTCAATCCACTGATATTTATCATCTTTTTCTCCATTTCTTCGCTATCATTTTGCAAAACTACGCCTTCAATCCTAAAAGCATCATAATCAGTGCCATTCTGATATATACTCCGTTTTGTGCCTGTTTGAAATAAACTGCTCTAGGGTCTGAATCAACCTCAACAGATATCTCATTTACTCTTGGAAGGGGATGCATTACTATCATGTCGTCTGACGCATATTTCATCTTGTTCATATCAAGAATATATCTGTCCTTGAGTCTTATATAATCCTCTTCATTGAAGAATCTTTCTCTCTGAACTCTTGTCATATATAAAATGTCCATCTTTGGCATTACATCTTCTAAAGTTTCAACCTCTTCAAACGGAATGTTATTCTTCTGTAAAACATCTTCGCGAATAGATTCAGGAATTCTGAGTTCCTCCGGTGAAACGAGAATGAACTTAACTCCCGGGTATCTTACAAGTGCAGTAATAAGTGAATGAACAGTTCTTCCAAACTTCAAATCACCACACACACCAATAGTGAGATTATCAAGTTTCTTCTTGTATGTGTGAATAGTAAGCAAATCAGTGAGAGTCTGTGTCGGGTGCTGATGTCCGCCGTCTCCTGCATTGATAATAGGAACTGCCGACTTCATTGATGCAACCAAAGCCGCTCCCTCTTTTGGGTGTCTCATTGCAATAATATCGCTGTAGCAACCAACTACCGATACCGTATCAGATACACTCTCTCCTTTGCTGGCTGAACTTGACGTAGCCTCAGAAAAACCAAGAACCTGTCCTCCCAGCCTGATCATTGCCGACTCAAAGCTAAGTCTTGTTCTTGTACTTGGCTCATAAAAACAAGTTGCAAGAATCTTTCTTTTTGCAACTTCGCAGTACTTATCAGGATTCTCTCTGATATCCTCCGCAACCTTTATCAGGTCGTATGTTTCTTCAACTGTTAAATCCAATGGATTTAGTAAATGTCTCATATACTTCTCCTAGTATGTATATTTCACATTAACCATGTGATTAATCATTTTCTTTCCGACATGTAACATTATACAATCAATATCTGCTAATCGCAATAATTTTACCCTACTTCTTGAAGGTAAAGCGCATATTTTTTATGTAATCTTCAATTCTTTTTGTTTGTCCGCTTATATGCCACTTAGGAAAGGCTCTCGACATTCTTTTTGAATTCGCCATTACCCTTTTTGTGAGAGATTCGTATTTACTGTTGAGGGCTTTCGTAAACTCTGTCCTCACATCTGACATCTCATTTTTGAACTCATCGCTTCTCTTTGAAATATTCTTTCCAAACTCTATAAATTCAACTTTAAATGCGTCGCTCTTCCTATATACACTTCTGCTAAATTCCAGAAGTTCTTCCTTCATATTGCCTTTAATTCCAGAGAATCCTTCCCTTAAATCATCACTAAAATCCATAACATTCTCTTTAAATTCATCGCTGATTCCTGCGACACTCTCTTTAAATCCATCGCTCATTTCTGCGACACTCTCTTTTAGTTCATCACTCTTCTCTGCCGCTTCAATTGCAGTCTTTCCAACTTTCTGTGTAAGATTATCACTTATTTCGTGAAGTACTTTTGCCACTCGCTCTATTTCCTTAATATCTCTTGTAATGCCAATAACAGTCTTGTATGTAACAATCAAATCGCAAATCATTGCTATCGCACATACAATCAATATAAATACTCCAAGATAAAAAGGCACATGGGCAACCAACTTGTAAACTATAGCATGAAAATATCTAACTGCAAATACAACCGCAATTCCCCACAAAATACAGAATTTAAGACATATATATCCGTTCAGATTAAAGGGTTCCTCTGAATAATCCCACCATCGCATATGAAACAGTTTGTCCAAGGCCCATCCCCCAAACAACTCTATCACCGTTGCAATTATTATTCCTCCAAAGAACAAAAGCCACTTGTTATCTATTACCGGTGACAGCAGTGTCAAAACTCCTACCATTCCAAATCCATATATCGGACATACCGGCCCGTTTAAAAATCCTCTGTTAATCAATTGTCCCTTAGCCACACCCTGATATGTCACCTCCAGGCACCAGCCGAGAAATGAGTAAATAAAGAAATATGCAACCAAATAATAAAACCACATGTCAGTCCACCTCGATTTCAATAATAGTTCAAGAACGCCTCAGCGTTCCTGCTTCTCAGTTATTAATTGTCATGTTCACTGTTATTATTATACTTCAAAATGCATAAAAAATGCACAGTCAACTAATCTTTTTGAATTACACTTCACTCTGATTACCTGACTGTGCATAATTATTTATAGTTGTCATTTATAGTTGTCATTTATTTTTGCAATATATCATATCACAATAATCCTGCGCCAAATACTCCTGCAAACACAAGAGATACAATAGTCATAAGCTTAATAAGAATATTGATTGAAGGTCCGGAAGTATCTTTGAAAGGATCTCCCACAGTATCGCCAACTACTGCTGCCTTATGCGGTTCGCTTCCTTTTCCTCCTTCAGCACCACCTTCTATATATTTCTTGGCATTATCCCATGCTCCACCTGCATTTGCCATAAATATAGCCATCATTACTCCACTCACAAGAGAACCTGCAAGCATTCCTCCAAGAGCTTTAGATCCAAGTAAAAATCCCATTGCAAGCGGTGATAATACCGCAAGTACTCCAGGAACTATCATCTCATGCAAAGCTGCTGTGGTTGATATTGATACGCAGGTCTTGTAATCAGGTTTCT
Source organism: Lachnospiraceae bacterium (assembly GCA_024698345.1). Lineage (GTDB taxonomy): Bacteria > Bacillota > Clostridia > Lachnospirales > Lachnospiraceae > SIG293. The sequence goes on from JAILRH010000203.1 coordinate 59,994, forward strand.
CAGTGCCCTTAAGAATTCCCGGCTTTTCTCTGAACTGTCTTCTCACTTCTTCAATCATCTTATTTGCCGCTTTTCCAACAGATGACATAGTGAGGGCTGAAAACATAAACGGAAGCATACCTCCAACAAACAGTCCCACAACAACTCTGGGATCTAAAATATTGATTCCATCTTTTGAAATTCCTGCTGTCTCTGCATAGGAAACAAACAATGACAATGCCGTCAGTGCAGCAGAGCCAATTGCAAACCCTTTTCCAATGGCCGCTGTAGTATTTCCAACCGCATCCAACTTGTCAGTAATATTTCTGACAGACTCATCAAGTTCTGACATCTCCGCAATACCACCTGCATTATCTGCAATTGGTCCGTATGCATCGACTGCAACAGTCATTCCCGTAGTTGAAAGCATTCCTACTGCGGCAAGTGCTATTCCATACATTCCACAGAAATAATGCGCCATAAGAATACCAATAGCAATAACAACTATAGGCATACATGTAGACTTCATTCCTACCGATAGTCCGCTGATAATATTTGTTGCAGCGCCTGTGTTGGAACTCTTAGCAATCTCTTTTACACTTCCATGCTTTTCTGATGTATAAATTTCCGTAATTTTTCCGATTATAACTCCCACTGCAAGGCCCGCAACAATAGCTGCAAAGGCATTATATGTTCCAAAGAAAGACTTGCTTAACACAAAGGACGCGATAATAACAATAATCGATGCTGTATATTCTCCTATATTAAGGGCAAGTTGCGGATCAGATCCCTCTTTTCCTCTCACAAAGAAAGTTGCAATAATCGATCCGACGATACCTATTGCCGCAAGTACCAACGGGAACAATGCCCCACCCAGTTCTATCTTACTCTCTACTGCATTAGTGACAAGTCCAAGGGTGACGGCTGACACCAGTGCACCGACATAGCTCTCAAACAAATCCGCACCCATGCCGGCAACATCTCCAACGTTATCACCAACATTATCCGCTATAACTGCCGGATTTCTCGGATCATCTTCAGGAATTCCCGCCTCAACTTTTCCAACCAAATCCGCTCCCACATCTGCAGCTTTGGTATATATTCCGCCACCTACTCTGGCAAACAGCGCAATGGACGATGCTCCAAGACTAAATCCGGTAAGAATACTGATTGACTCCGGTGTTACATCACCACCTTGTCTAAAATATACAATTGCAAAAATACATCCAAGTCCTAAAATACCAAGTCCCACTACCGATAATCCCATAACAGCTCCGCCGGAAAAAGCAATCTTAAGTGCCTTATTCATGCCTCCGTCTTTTGCTGCTTTTGCAGTTCTGACATTTGCCTTTGTGGCAACATTCATTCCGAAATAACCTGACATGGTAGAAAAAACAGTTCCAACCAAAAAGCACATAGCTGTAATCCAATTAACTCCAAAACCTATTACCGCAAAAAGGATAAATATAAAAAATATCAGTATCCTGTACTCTGCATACAAAAAGGCCTTTGCACCCTCTGCGATGGCATCTGCTATCTCTCTCATGTGCTCATTTCCGACCGGCGCTTTCGAAATAACAGCAGTTTTGATGAATGCAAAAACAAGTGCAAGTGCACCGGCAATAGGAGCCAGTAACAACAAATATTCCATACCTGTCACCTCCGTCTTTTCATAATTCAATTATCCGATGTAAACTATTAATATTATAGCACTTTTTTATTGCTTTTGTCCCTATATTTTTATACAAATCACAAAAACCGTACTCTTGTTTCAAGATCGTATCACGGCCGCCAAATGCAAACAAAAAAGGATGTTGTACAAAAATAGCAAATCGTACAACATCCCATTCAACTTCAATAATTTGTTAGAAATATTACTAATACTTCATTTGATTGTCATAATTATAGGAATAATTCTCTAAAATCCTCGTTTGTGAAAGCAACTCCATCGATTACAAAAAACATATTCTTCTTTGGAAGGATAAGTTTTGTCTTCTCATATGCTATAACATGATTCTGTTCTCCGTCTTCAATAGAGTAACCAATCGGAAAATCATATGTTTTTGAATATGCATATAACTTTATTCCGTCTTCCTTTTTCTCAACTTTGTATACTGTGACAATACAATAGTAATAATACAAAAATGCAACAATTCCAAGGATTATTGCTGTAGAAAGGAATTTAAGAAATCCACCTGCTATACTACCTGAAGTAACAATTCCGATTAAATTAATAACAAGCCAAACTATTCCGAATACTTTTAAAACTTTATCAATTACAGATAAAACTTCAAACAACTTCTGTTTCTCTACCATTTTCTTCTCCTCGATTATATGTTAATTTGCATATCTGTCATTTTTCAATACTCTGATTTATTTTAATACATAATATAAAATAAATCAAATAAAAAGTGTATTTTTTGCGAATGCGAACCAACTCTAAGATTTAGCCTTTTACTATATCCCCACAATATGTTATACTGACTAATGTATTAATTTTTGGATTGATACATCAGGACTGAATAATATGAAAGGAGTAATATATGAAACACGAATTAGATCATATTGATGAACAAATAATTAATTTGTTACATGACAATGCCCGTATCCCCCTAAAAGCAATTGCCAATCAGGTTTTCCTGTCTTCACCGGCCGTATCAGCCAGAATTGAAAGACTGGAAAAAGCAGGTATAATTCTTGGTTACAACGCCAGACTCAATCCTGCCGAACTTGGTTATCACATTAAGGCATTTATCAATTTAGAAGTTAAGCCGGGGCAGAAAGCCGACTTTTATCCTTACATAAAGAGTTGTAATAATGTTGTTGAATGTAACTGCGTTACAGGTGATTATTCAATGCTTATTGAGGTAATGTTTAAAAGCACTGATGAACTGGATCATTTTATTGGTGATTTACAGAAATTTGGCAGTACAAAGACCCAGATTGTTTTCTCCACTTCCGTTGAACACCGCGGTATTCCGGTTCAGCAGATTGAAGAATAACAGACAACAATGATTGTTTTTAAATTATAGTTTTAAAAAAAGTAGGATTTGCTTATGCATCTCCTACTTTTTTTCTTCAATTTTCTTTAATTTTCATCAGATGGAGATTGCTTCTCATCTTTCTTGTCCTGAGGTCTTTCTATGGATTCATTACTTATGACTATTCGCTTTGCTGTCTTTCGCTCCTTAGCCATGAATTCAGTGTCATTAACTTTTTCATATTCACTTTCACCGTAACCGTAAGAACCTCCATAGCCCTTTCCGTAACCGTAACCGTAGCCGTAACCATAGCCATATCCATAACCATAGCCGTAGCCTCTTCCATATCCATAGCCATAACCTCTTCCGTAGCCATAGCCCCTGCCATAACCATAATTAAGTCCCACTGAACCGATACTGTCATTTAGAACACTTCCTAAAATCGGTTTCTTTGTATATGACAATTCCTGAAGAACATCCAATATGGTATTAACTTTTGCAAAATCTTCCCTGACAACATATATAGATGCATCAACATACTTTGAAAGTGCAACTGCATCTGCAACTCCGGAACATGCCGGTGCGTCGATAATAACGTAATCGGCAACTGCTTTACACTGTTCAAGGATATTTTCCATCTTTGTTGAGTTAATGTGCTCTATTGGATTCGGCGTTGGCTTATCCGCTGCAATCAAAACCACTCTTGTATCGGCAATATTCATAAGTGCATCTTTGAGACTTACTTTTTTATCGAGAAACTCTTTCATATCGTAAGATATGCCCTTCACTCCCGAAAGTTCTCTAAGTGATGGATTTCTCAGGTCACCATCAATAAGCATTACCCTTTTTCCAAACTTGGACAATGTAAGTGCAAGATTTACAGAAAATGTGCTCTTTCCCTCTTTAGGCAGGGTACTTGTAACAAGGAGCACTTTATAATCATTGCTCTGCATGTCTTTCTCAATTCTTGTACTAATACTTCTAATAGCCTCTAAGTATCTAAAGCCAATCTTTTTGTCAAGAATCAGCTGCTTTCCACTGTCTTTATCCTGTTCTCTCACTCTGGCATTTCTGCTGACAGAACATATTATTCGTTTATACATTGATGGTTTCTTAATTGTCTCTTTTGTACCATCTTCTTTTAATTTTGGAACCATTGCATTTGGTAATGCACCGTAGCACTTAAGACTTATGTAATCCTCAATATCTTCTCTCGACTGAATTGTCTTTACAAAGAATCCGAAAATCACCACAGGAATCATCGCTATAGCAATTCCTACCAAAACAAAAATAATCATAGTTCTATAAAAAGAAAACGGATTGATTGCTTTTGTAGGAACTGTAGGTTCCTCTAATACAGTAAGTTTGGTATCTCCCAAAACAAACTGCGCCACACTGGAATAATTCTTCATTACTGAAAGAAGAATATTATATGCATCATCAGGATTTGAACTTTGAACCTCCAATGTCAGGATATTAGTTCCTTCCAGTACTGAAGATAATATCTGTCCATTGAGATATGGAACCCCCATATCCTTTCTTATTACCTCATAAAACAAGTCATTATTTATCAGATAATTAAAGGATACTCCCAGTTCTTTTGCAAGTTCTTCATCATTGGTGCGGGACAAATCCTTGTCTCCACTGTAAGTTGGAGCTGTAATGGAAATAGTTGCTTTTGAACTATATATAGGGACATATGTAGCTTTTGCTCTCTTATATCCCAGTGCACCAAACATAATAATAAGTATAAAAAATAACCACCAGAACTGAATCACGCCGGCAATAATCTTGTCCAGCATATCAGCAATACTCAGTTCTTCAACGTTTTCCTGTGTATTATTATCCATGCTGCACCTCCATTATCTGATTGTATTTAGCGTAATCCCTGTTACCGTTTGGCACAGATATATTCTTGAAATCATTTAGTATGCAACCAAGGAATTTGGAATTTGCATCTTCCAGAATATTTATACTATTTCTAACATCATACTTAAAACTGAAATCATGTCGCACTACCAGCAATGTAAAATCTACCATATCTGCCATAGCTTCAGCATCTGAAATCATCGCCATTGGCGGTGTATCAACAATAACATAATCTGCCATCTTAGACAGTGTATTAACCAAATCTCTCATCGCTTCAGATTTGACATACTCGTATGAACTTGAATGTCCCTTGCATGACATAACTATTCCAAGACCTTTAATCTGTTCGCGACAAATGACTTCTTCCAATGTCTTTTTACCCTGAAGAAGTTCTATATAATCAACAACATTTTCTTTCTTAATGTCGAGAAGTTTGTACAAGGCAGGTTTTCTGAGATCTCCATCTAAAAGAATAACTGACTTTCCTTCCCTTACAAGGGAAAGTGCCAGATTTACTGCAACAGTACTCTTTCCTTCATTCTCGCAGGCGCTGGAAATCATGAATACATTCTTATTCTCCCTGCGTTCATGCTCATATTCCATCTTAACACGCACATTATTTATAGCTTCTATGAAGTTGAAGCTAATAATTGGACTGGTAATAAGAATACTCTTTACATTATTTTTAATCTTTGCCTTAAAAGTCTTATTCTTTTTTTCATGGCCGATAGTTCCGTAATGAACTGTCCCCAACTGATTTTCAAACATATAGTCAGTCTTCACCGTATCTCTGAGAATACTCAAAAATGCCACAAGCGCCATCATCAGTAATGCCGCAATTCCTCCTGCCATCAGAGATTTGTACCTTGCAACAGTTGCATTATCCGGATACTCGGCAATCTTTGGAGCCTTAAGTTCTTCAAAAATTGCATCCTCATTGAGGTACTGCGATAAATCACCGTAGTTCTTCATTATGTATCTGATTATTAAAAAGGACTCCATTGGACTTGGCGATGTAACCTTCATAGTCATAATATTGGTCTCATCGGTGTTCTCAACTACGACAGTTGCGTCCCATGGTACATCTCCAAGTGAATGAACCACCCTCTTTATCATAATATCCTGATTCACCAATCCCTTGAATGAAGTGATTGCATTTCTTGCTATAAGTTTATCGGTTCGTCTGTATCCCGTACTTTCCTTTGGTGTAACAACGTATACTGCCGATGAAGTATACTCCGGCTGATACGTACTTCTGATTACAGTATAGGTTGCCATTATGCCTATAAAGCCAGCTAACAGAATTACCCACCAGTTCCTGATAATATCCCTCAGAATACTGTATATATTTATATTATTAACATTAAAAATACTGTTATTATTCATATTTTCTCCCGCTGACACCGAAGTCCTCTTTTGTTATTTTCATCATCACTTTCCTTATTCAAGAACCACCACTGTCAGATAACCTCTTCCCTCATTGTCTTCAGAATCTTTAAATTTATATGTTACATGGTAAAATCCATCCTGATTTGTATCAACTGAAGTCTTCTCGACTTTTACTGATTTAACATCGATTGGGTTACCCTTATAGTCAACTACCTTTTCAATATTGTCTAATGGATTATAATCTGTTCCCTTATTTATGTAAACAATATTATTCTTCAACTGAATAACCGGCTCTAAATTATTTTTTTCTTTTACAACTACTACAGCCTGAAGTTTTGATGTATCACCAAGGGAGTTTGTAACCTGTGCAGTCACGGTATAAGTCCCCGCCGTCTTGGTAGATACGGAACTTGAAAGTAATTTTACATTGTTTGTGATATCTCCACCGTTTTCCTTATTGTCATAGCAATCAACTGCTCCGATAATATCCGTAGTATCAATATTCTGTCCCATATACAGACACAATTGCTGCGACAAAGTAAATCTAGGAGATACATAATCAGTAAACTCTATCATTCTTGATACTCTGGCAATATGGTTGTCGGAATCAGATACTGCATATGTAATCTTACACTGATGACCCTGTATGAACTTTGAAATTTCTTCAACTGTAATCTGAGAAGTCAAATCTCCATCCTTTTTGTCATATGCAGTTACTCCGGTTCTAAGTTCTTCTTCTGATGCATTAACACTTACCTTAAATACATCATCCGGATTCTGCACCGAAAACTCCGGCATAGTCTGATCTACATTTATTCTTATCTGGTAAAAATTATATGAAAAAATGCAGGTAACTATAGCAAATATAATTGCCGTAACAATTCTAATTAATCTCATCTTCCGCTCCTAATTTGAAAATAATACTCTCAACCTTCTTTGAGAAAAATAAAAAGGGCATAATACACCACTGTGATACATTATACCCTAAATGTCATATTCATTTCAACCTTATGCTAAAAAACCTTATGCTAAAAAACCTTTTACTCAAAATCCATGTATCTATTTTTACTGTTTATTAACTTTCTGCTCAAAAACCTTGTGCCCATTTTTTCTGTTTATTAACTTTCTGCCTAAAATCCTTCTGCTCTTCTGTGCTTCCTGAGTTCTCTTCGCTTCAAAGCACTTTCCCACTCTGCCTTTTCACTCTCGCTATTTAGTTCAAGCCCATACTGTATCTTTGTAGGAGTACCCCCTTCATCCACGCACACTTCTGTAAAATATGCCCTGTTTATCTGTCTTCGCTCTCCATTTGTCACATCTTCAACATAAACATCAACGCGTATCTCCATGGAAGTATTACCTACATAGGTTATTTTGGCGATTATTACAACTATGTCGGCAAGATAAGCACCACTTTTAAACTGAAGATTATCAACGCATGCCGTCGTTACATAATTGCCACAATGTCTCTGGGCAGTTATTGCAGCCGCCTCATCCATCCACGCCATAAGCTTACCGCCAAAAAGTCTGTTGGCTCCATTGATATCTGAATACTGAAGACATCTTGTCCATTCCGTTATTGAATCTGATACTGATTTGTTAGTCATATCTCACCTCTATACTCTTCTAAAATCCAATTTATTATCGAATCAACACTGTTTATACTTGACTAATTATATTTTTCCAAACAATTATTGAAATGAGAATCTCACCGATACCAAACATCTATTTTTTCATAATTTTCTTTGCAGTATATATAAGATTCAACTTCATTGCAATATATACCAATCTGTCTTTTACCTTTCCCTTAAGAGTATTATTTCCCATATACTTTTGTACTGCGGCATAACCGTCTTTTTTATATATTTCCCAAAACATGTCATACCCTGAAGGCTTATCACATGGCTTATACAAATGAGGTTGTCTTACTCTACTCAAATCTGTAGTTTCCATTACCATATTGTCTTTAACATCCTCAACCATTTTCTTCCCTTTTTCTGTGCTAACTAAAATAAGAGATTTTGCTTCTTCTGTTGTTTTTGAATTCCAATAATCTGCAAGTGTTATATCTGACTCTCTTTCAATACTTGTAAACTTACAACTATAACAGGATGGTTTCAGTATAAGATTCTTTAAATATATCGAATAAAACCAATCATATTTTGTAGAAGAAGCATTATACTTTTTACCATTTTCAAAAGATATCTCCATATCCTGCTTTCTTCCCGGTTTACTTTTAGCTCTGAAATTCACTTTAACAGCTTTACTTTTATACTTTTTTTCCAAATAACGTACATAATCCTTGAAAAATCCGTTATCGCCAACACCATGGCACACAAAATCAATCAATAATAAATTATCACCATATTCCACTTGATTCTTGGCCAAATATTTTTTTAGCGAAGCACACTGACAAGGTGTTCCTGAGAACAATACCTTATATCCAAGTTTCAGATCATCCAACACTTTATTATTTATTCCAATAACGTTTGATCCAATATACTTTGACCCTCTCATTGGTTCACATTCTACAATACTTGTGGCTCTATAATGCACTGCATCCAAATTTTTATTCATCTTGCAACCGTAGACAACACATTTCCCATCTTTGTCAAACCACGCCTTTATCAGTTCAGTAAAAGCGCCTCCTGAGGAACTTGTTTTACGTATATTTCGGTCTTTACTATTTGCAATTATTGTTTCTTTTATCAATATTATATCCTCCATAGTTTTTCAAAGATTAAAAGAAATCAGGTGTGGATAACCACACCTGATTTTATATAAATAAATTATTATTTACAAATTACTGTACTGTTACAACAGCTGGATTAGATGTTACAGACTGACCAGTCTTATCTGTGATTACACATCTGTATTTGTATCCGTTGAATGTTGATGTAGCTTTTGTAATTGTGTATGTAGCTCCCTGGGAAGCAGCTCCTGAAAGGTTCTTCCATGTGCTTCCTGAAGCTGTACAATACTGCCACTGATATGTGATTCCAGGACCCTCAGCTTCAACTGTAAATGATGCTGAATTTCCAGCTTTTACTGTTACGTTCTGTGGCTGAGAAATAATAGTTGTTCCTGTTACGATCTTAACAACTGCAACGTTTGTTGTCTTTGTCTGACCATAGAAGTCTGTGATTACACATCTGTATTTGTATCCGTTAAATGCTGAAGATACTTTTGTGATTGTGTACTGTTTACCCTGAGCAGCTGATCCTGTAAGGTTCTTCCATGTGCTTCCTGAAGCTGTACAATACTGCCACTGGAATTTAAGACCTGTACCTGTAGCACCTGCTGCGAATGTAGCACTGTCACCAGCTAAAGCGTACTGGTTAGTTGGCTGTAAGTTGATTGCGAAATCCTGTTTTACATAGATGTATGCTGGATCTGTAACTAAAAGTGTTCCAACTGCATCTTTAATGAAACATCTGTATTTGTATCCGTTAAATGCACCTGTAACATCCATTGAGAATGTATCTGTCTTAGCTGAAGCCTGTGTTAACTTCTTCCATTCTCCTGAAGATGGTACATAATACTGCCACTGATACTGAACTTCAACACCCTTTGTTTCAACATGGAATGTTACTGTCTGAGCTGACTCGATAACTACATCCTGTGGCTGTGAAACAATCTCAAGTGGAGTTCTTGCTATAATTGTTACTGTTGCTGCGTTTGTTGACTTTGTTGCACCACTAGCATCTTTTACTGCACATTTATATCTGTATCCGTTATATTTGCTTGTTGCAATTTTAACTCTTACAGATGACTGTGTTGCACCAGATAAAGCCTTGTAAGAACCTGTTGCTGTAGCATAATACCACTGATAAGTAAGTCCCTTACCTGTAGCCCCAACACTAAATGTAGCATATTCACCAGGCTCAACCTCAACGTTCTGTGGCTGTGATGTGATTGCAAAAACCTCTGATTCCTCTGTAGGTGTTTCCTCCTCGAAACGATCACCAAATGGGTTTGTGATCAAGTCACCGTCTTCTTCGTATGCATCTGCCTTAACTGTTGTAACAGGTGCAACTGGTGTGATTGTTCCTGCCATTAATGCTACTGAACATAACATTACCATAAATTTTCTCATTATCTTCCTCTCCTTCTTAATGATACTTTTTTTACTTTTTTTCTTTCGATGCAAACGTGGGCTATTGCTATCGAATAAATATAACAAGCGATTCAATTTAACATTGTAAAAAAGTTCCGTTCGCTTAGGCTGTTTGATATATACCCACAACATACCTCGTTGAGTATAATGATAACAAATTTGTTCATATTCATCAAGTCTTACATCAAAATTTAGTAATTTTTTACAGTAATTCGTTATTTTATTATTCATATTCACAATTTTACTTGTTTTTTCTTGTCCGTTACAACCAATAAAATTAAACTTTTACTGTTTTGTCTTCTTCACCATACTCGTTATTATACTTCGGTTTGAAAATAAACTGTATGTTCCCGCGATAATTACATTACAAATCAATTTCCAAACACAATCATAATCATATAATAACAGAATTATTATACAAACCGCAACCTCTAAAATTATTGTTTTTACATCTAACTGAACTTTCAGCATTTTACCTATGCTTGCGGAACGCAAAACAAATAACACAAAAGTTGCTATCAGTGTTGAAAGTGCTGCTGCAAGTAACCCAATCTTTCCGATAAGCAAAACATTAACTGACACGTTTACAATCGCAGCAATAACTGTTGTTGTGGCAATAACCTTTGTTTCCTTAAGAGCCGTAAAAATACCCGAATAGAATTTACTGAGGCTGTCAAAATACATTGCCAACATTAATAATGGCACATATGAATAGCCTGACACATAATCTCCCCTAATAAACAGTCTGAACAAAATCGGCATTCCTGCTATCATGCATATTATAACCGAAAATATAAAAGAGTTGACTGTCTTAAGTAAGGACTGATAATACTTCTCCGCCTTTTCTTTTCCTGTATTGAATACTCTTGACGCGCTCTCACTCCAGGCTGTGTAGAAATAATGATACACAGTTTCTATAATATTGGGAAACTTGTAAGATACAGAATAAATACCATTAGGCGCCTTTCCCATGTATGTACTGATAATAATTCTGTCTGAAATATTTATTATCTGCGCAGACAGTGCATTCGGTATAAGTGGCAATGAATATGCCATCATTTCCTTTATCTGTTTTTTGTTAATAGAGCTTAGTGATATGTTTCTCCACATCTTTGACGCAATAACAACAATAAGCACTGCCAGCACTTCAGATGTGCACATTGAAAGAAGTAAACCATGCATTCCCCATCTAAAAACCGCCACAACTATTACATTTATAATAAGCTGCAATATATTCTTACCACTGGATATTATGGCATACTCTTTTATCTTTCCCAAACCTCTGAGAAAATTATTTGAAAAACTGTACAATGCATTTGCACTCACATAAAACCAGATGTAAATGACATTTTCCAAATTTGTAAATCTATCTAGCCCAAACATTATCAGTCCGGAACAAAAAACGCCCACAAGTACAATAAATGCCGAATTACTTATTATCTCGTCAAATTTTTTTCCTTCTCGACCGGTGTCAATAATAAACCTGAACATAGCCTCATGCATTGACATTGTCACTATCGGCAACAGAAAAGTACTGGCTGCAACAATGAAATCATAAGTTCCGTATTCAGTTGTGGATAATATTGAAGTGTATAACGGAAGCAAAAGGAAAGATATCATCTTTGCCCCGAAGTTACCAACAGCAATAATCCCCGTATTTCTCAACAGTCTTTTTTTCTCATTCATCACACAATTCCTTTATTTTTCCGACAAAGTTATCAAAAGTTTTTCTCTGCAGTTCTACTGCACTGGAAAAATCAACTTCCTGTCCTTCCTTTATTTCATTCGCTATTATTTCATAATCCTTTTCTGACATATCACTTGCACAGTAATATTTATCGAGAAGATCAATTCTTCCAAGCAAATCGTATAATTTTGAAGTCTCACAGTTAGACTTATTCGCCCTTCTGTCAATTACGGAAAAAGGAGTATTCTGGTTAATGGCAAATACCATTCCGTGGAAATATGATGACACAAGGTAATCAGCTCCTCCTATTATATCAACCCATTCAAAAGGTGTAACCGCCGTAAGGTTCCTGTCAGCGTTCCACATTGGCCTTGCAATGCACACAAAGCAGTAATCCTTTCCCAAAATTTTTCTCAACCTGGTTATAATATTAGGTCTGTCATACATAACAGCAACTATCTTTTTATCGCCTTCTACTTTTAACCTTTCACGCAACTTTTGTTTCAGTTCACTCTTCCTGCCAAATCTGTCATAAAGAAAAGCCGGATCACAGTTTATCTCTGCCTGTATATTGTCCGTTACTCCTTCAACCATTTTTTTGGTCAATGAGTCCCTGACTCCAATATAATCAAAATCACTGTAAAGTTCTCCCAGTTTTGTTCTGACATCAGTGCTCAGATTGTCAATTTTCATTCTTCCCGAAGCGGCATAACTCATTTTTTTTGCTTTAGTATTCAATGGTAGCCAATATATATTTGGGAAACCACGTGTTGCTATTCTCCAAATCTCATCGCTTCCCACAACAAGAACATCATAATCCTTCGAAATTTTTTCAAGAGTACCTGTATAGTCATTATCCAAAATCAAATCACCGGACAGCAATTGTTCACTCTGCAATCTTTCAAACATCTTATCCTGTTTAAAATATTCAAAATAATAGATTGGACGTTTATATTTTCGCTTTTTGTAAATCTCATCTTCACTTTCAAGATTATAATTAATCAGTTCACATTCAAATCCCTCAATTGCATTTATCGCATGAGACAAAGAATACGCCTGTAGATACGCACCATAATTATGCGATCTGTGGTAAGTCAATACGCCTACTTTCATCTGCAACCTCTTCTACTTCTTATTTATTTCCTTCGAGTCTCTTTTTGTAAACTTCTAAAAATTTCACTGCCAGTTTATCCCAGGTATAACTATTCTTAATAGTCTCGGCTCCATTAACCGATATTCTTTGATACATTTCTTCATTTTCCACAACTTCTATTATCTTAGATGCCCAAAAATCCGGCTGATTGTTTTCAATTACAACTCCGTTTTCGGAATTCATCAGCGTACTTGATCCTCCGTTATACGTTGTGAAAACAGGAACGCCGTAGTACATCGCCTCTAACAAAACCATTCCAAAAATTTCATATTTTGTAGGAAGCAGGAATGCATCTGCAAGTTCATACACAAAATGCATATATTTCTGTTCCACTTTTTTCTCATAATATACACTGTCACCTATTCCATATTCTGAAATCTTATCCATTACAGCATTTGTGTAATCATCACTTCCTCTGCCAATCATAATAAGCTTCCAGTCTTTATTGTGATTATGTATTCTGGCAAACACATCAATCAGAAACAATGTATTTCTTCTATCCTCAAGTACTCCGATATACAAAAAATATTTTTCATTTTCTTTCTTGTTGGATATTTTGCTGACAAATTCATTATCTTTTGCTGAAGCACTTTCATCTATAAGATTATCAGCATCAAGCCCTACTCCAACAGTTGTAACATCTTCCAGACCTTTATTCCTCAGATACTGTTCTGCCAGAGAGCTTTTTGTCATACAAATCATATTCTTCTTTTTTGAAAACGGAAGCAGCACCCTGTCTAACACGGCCGCTTTTAAAATGTCACCTTTATTATTCTTATAATAGTACGGTCCCTGGTAGTTCACCACTTTGTAACCGTATTTTCTATTTAGCAAACAAGAGACTATCCCTAAATAGCCTCCTATTTGTATCATATCGTAATTATTTATATATTTGTGAAGAGTAGGGTATATACTTCCTCTGGCAAGTGCATAACCTCTAAGCCACAGAACCTGTATCTCTTTGTTCCCATCAAATGAAACTTTTGTCCAGTGATCTTTTTCTTTTCCGCCGAAATAAGCCACGTCACAACTGTGCCCCATTCTTGTAAGAGCCTTTGCCAATCCAATTTCCTGAAGGTTGTATGTATTTAGATTTACTTTTCCTGATGCTGTCCTCAAAATCAGTATTTTCATTTAACTCCACTCCCACTATCTGAATTTAACAAATTTTGCTGCTTGCTGTTTAATGTCATCCGAAAAGATAAGCGGTATCATAAAGAAAATTGCAACAGTAACGAAATTAAAAAATGTGGCTGTCGCTATACTCGACACTACCTGTGTTACAGCAATAAATATTCCTGCAACAAAAGTATATTTGTTATATCTTGTTTTCTTTAACACATCAAAAACCCACTGTCCAATCAGAACAACCATTGCAATCAGTCCCAAGAAACCGAACTGTCCCATAATGGCCGGCCAATATGAATCTCTGGCAAAAACCGAATATTCTCTGGCCAATCCATATATTCTGTTAAAACCATACTTTACATACAAAGGCGAATAAAATTTTGCTGCAACGTCAGTTCCATATGTTCCAAAACCTGCACCAATAGGAAAATAATCTTTCATGGTTCTGATTCCATATCTCAAAAGATTTGCCCTTGCAGTCTTGTCATTTGCAAAATAAGATTCTGCCTGTTCCACTCCAAACATATACAATATGCCCAAGATAACTATTCCGTTTTTTATATTCAGTTTAAACTTTCCTTTTCTGATTACAACTGTATAGTATACAAAACAATAAATGGCAACAAACATAAACGCTCTTGATCTGAGAGTTGAAATCCATACTATCAGCGCCATTATTATAAACATCTTTTTAATTGCCACATTTCCGGGATTCTTCAAATCCGCAGTTAGCATCATGATAATGGCATACATCATTACACTGAGCTGCCCTGCGCCATTATTTACGAACTGAAAAGAATTCAATCCAAATCTCACGTCAGTTCCGAAATTTACGATTCCGGTAAAATGAAGTAACATACACACAAAAAGTATACCTACAAACCCTTTGAATACAAAAGCAATATATTTTACTACATACTCTTTCTTTAAGTGATTGTAGAGATAACTGCTTGCACCTAAGTAGATTAAGAACAACTTAATAGTATTACCCATATCATTAATAATAGGCTTGATATCAGTACGAACTCCTGCAGTATAATTACCCATAAGACCTATTATCACAACGGCAACAATCATTATCAGCATCGTACAATGACTAGTCTGCAATCTCTTTGACAAAACCATCATGAAGTACAAAAAAAACAGTACCGAGAGCGCTTCGTCAAAATACTGAAACGGGCTGACAAACAACTGTATATAAATTTGAAAATATAAAAGCAATGCCAACATGGCAAATAATACTTCTTTTGGTCTAAATACTATCATTTTTCCTACCTTAATTAAACAAACATTCATTCAGATACTCATCTGCTTCACTTCTTAATTTCTCAACAACTTTATCAACCTGAGTATAATCAATAATATTAACTTCTGAGTCCTGACCCTTAAACCTATTTTTAGACAGCCCAAGATTATCACACATGGTGTCTATTCTTGAATTTTTTGAATGTTTCGCATTTGCATCATATCTGTTAAACACCATAAACTGCTTGTGGTTAATTACAGAGAAACACATTCCATGGAAAGAATCCGTAAATACTGTCTCTGCATTTCTCAATAAGTTCAAAAACTTATCCGGCGCCACATCGTATGGTGCATAATCTCCAAACTGCTCATCACTGTCCACATACTGATCCAGATGTCTCAGCGTCACAATCTTTATACCATGCTCCTTTGCATACTTCTTGACGAAAGAGCGATGTTCTTCGTTGTTTCCAAGAAAATAAGCAAAAACATATTTATCCTCATACACCCTTTCATCAGGTATATATTCTTTCCATTCGTCACAGCTAAGCATGAAAACAGGATCCAAAACCGTGAGCGGTTTCCTGCCTGTCAGTTCCCTGACAATCTCACTACCTCTGTTTTCTCTCATACTTATATAATCAATTCTCTCAAGAAACTTACGCGTCCTGCCTCTTTGATACCATGGTATGGAACTAACCCCAAAACTTGAAGCATAAGATATCTTTTTGATTCCATCTCCCACAAACATGAGATTATAAAAATTAGTCGGCAACCCGGCAGGCGACCATAACTGATCACTTCCTGTAATTACCGCCTCGTAATTGCCGGCACCCTCACACAGATTTTTATATCCCTTGTAAATCCTTTCTTTGCCTGCAAAATTCTTTTCTCTGAATTTTGCAAAAGCCTCCATTCTCACTCTGTCATTACATGAGAATTGCGGATGCTTCTTTTTTCCTCTTTTTTTGATAAAAGCCTCAACTTTATCATTTATAAGAACTCTGTTGAACACCCTTGGAATAAATCTGATTTTTTCTGCCAGTGTCAATTGCTTTTCATATCTGATCAGTTCATACTCTATTCCCTTTTTTTCTATTATTTTTGTAGTTGCAAAAGCCTGCAACATTCCACCATAGTTTTCATGAAAATACTTAATACACAATCCAATCATTGTTCACCCACACCGGCCTCAACCGTTTTATCTTTTATTAAAAGAACGTTCTCTTGCACTCAACATGTTTTATTCTGTACTTTACGCCATGTTGTACTTTGGATTTTATTCTGCGTTCTTCTCAATTTCCTGCCTTGAGAGTTCACTCAAGCCGTCGTTAACCTTTGCATTAAAATCACATGTAGAACATTTGTCCAAATCCTCTTTTGAAACTTTTCCATCTCTGAAGTCTCTGACAATTTTGTTCTCATACATACTGTATTTTTTCTTTGTCCAGAATTTAAGTTTGTGTTTCAATACCCAAAATGCCGGAACCCATATATATTTATGCATTGCCGGTGAAACCGAACCTATCATCCAACATGATCTGTCGCAACAACGCACTTTTGTCCTGATCTTATCCGCCTGTTCACTAGTCCACAAATCTTCCCAACTTTCAACCTCATTAAGATTACCCATTACCTCTTTGTCCTTTGTTCCGTTACATGGCATAACATCACCATAAGGATCAATAAAGAAAGTATCAAAAGCCATATCACAAGGAAGCAATCTCTTTTGTCCGTAAATATAATTAATTAGTCCGTGGTTAAAATATGCTCTGAACCACTTCTTAGGACTCTTTGATTTCAACAATTCATTGACAAGATTTTCAAATTCCTTTGCAACCATCGCTCTGTCGTGAATAATATTTTTTGCTTCTACAAAATAGAATGAATTGTGAAGACTCGCAGTTGCAAACTCCATATTCATCTCGTTTGAAAGATTATACAAGGCCACAAGATCCTTAGCATTGGCATCCTGAACAGTCATACCAAAACCTATATCCTTTATTCCCATCTCTTTCAGTTTTTTGAGAGTCTCATAGCCTTTCTTATAACCATCTTCAAGACCTCTTATTTTATTGTTGGTTTCTTCAAGACCTTCAATAGAAATTCTAATTCCTATATTTGGAAATTCTTTACAAAGATCAATGATTCTGTCTGTAAAGAATCCATTAGTCGAGATAACAATTCTGTCAGACTTCTTATATAACTCTCTCACAATATCCTTTAAATCTTCTCTGATAAAAGGTTCTCCACCTGTAATATTGGTAAAATACATTTCAGGTAATTTCTTTATTGTATCAAGTGTTATTTCCTCTTCCGCCTTTGACGGAGCCTTATATCTGTTACACATATTGCATCTTGCATTACATCTGTATGTCACTATTACTGTTCCATTCAGTTTTCCACTCATAGTTACTTATTCTCCTTTTCTCTTTTGACTGTTCTGTTATATATCGCTTTCATAAACGGAACACTCACAAAACTGAGTATCAATGTCATAATAATCAGAACAGTATCATATATGGCATTATTGACTTTCAAAAAATGAATTTTTGTAAGTATAATATTCAAAATTGCTATTATTTCCATATGAACAATCATTATCACAAGGCTGTTACGTCCAATCCACGACAAAACACCTATATTGCTGTTTTTGCTCTCAATATATCTGCTTAATGACATTATCATTACGCTTCCAAGAACAGCATTTATCATAAATAATAATACGTTTCTTCCATATTCATACAGGAACATACTAACCTTTCCGTTAAAATATGTGCACAATATCCATAATAATGTAATTCCTGTAAATTGCATAGCTGAAAGTTTGATTTCTTTTTTCTTAAGATAGTAGCCTATGGCAACAAAAAAGCTACCTGTAAACCCACCAATAAATGTTCTGAAATAGAAGGATTTTGACGGTATTGTCATAACCAGAACAGGAAGCATTGCAACTACCAGCCAATACATCTTCCTATTCTTAATATTTCTGTAGCATACCACAAATATCATCTTTGCAAAAAACAAACATGGCAAAAACCAATCCGCCTTCAGACCTACAAGAAAAATCCATCTTCCTATTATAATGAATGAACTCTTAACATCTGCATCATGTTGTAAAATATTCTTTGCCAATTCTATCGCAACAATAAATCCTGTATAAAAATAATATGGAACCAATATATTTTTAAATTCCTTTTTTAACACTTTTCCATAACTGTAGTTTTCAATTTCTTCACTCTTGGAAATAAATCCACTTAAAATAAAAAACAATGGAAGATGAAAGGAATATGCATAAATGTTTATGTAATTTTTATCTGAAATAATGTGAGCAATCACTACAAGAATAATTCCAATAGCCTTCGAGTAATCAACCCACTGAATTCTTTTTTCTCTTTCCATATTCTCCACTCTTTTCTACTGCGTATTTGAATATGTATGAAAATACAATTGCACCCAAGAGAACCGCAGCACAGCTAATCAAAAATGCAACAACGCCGTTTCCAACAAACTTATCCAAATGTAATTTTTGCACAATTCTGAGTACCAGCATATGACTCAGATATATCTCCATACTAATCCCGCCAAGTATCCTTGCAAATTTGCACGAAAGTATCTTTCTGTTATCGCCTATAGCATAACAAATCCAAAGTGTAAATATTACAATTCTTTTTATGGAAGAATTATCGATGAAACAATATGTCACAACTGAACCAGCCACAACCAGTACCAATGCAATTATACCCATTCGATTTACATAATTTACAATCTCATCTTTGTAAAGGAATATAATCCCACCTATTACAAAAAATACTCCACAAAAAACTATATTACTATCCTTATTAAAAGATGGCAATACATGATTTGAATTCATAAAATAAACTTCGCTTGTAATGTGTAGCAACAATGCTATTGCTAACGAAAACCATGCTCTTTTTTTATTTCCTATAAGAAAGCAAAAAAACGGGAAAATCACATAAAATGCAAAAATCACTCCGAGAGTCCAGGCAACTCCTATAACAGATATATTTGCATTAGGCAAAAAAGAAAAGAGCAATGTCAAATCGGCAAAGGCCTCCATCAATGCATCTTTGCCCGGTGACACAACAAAATCCAGCAGAACAAGTATCGCAAAGAAAGGCCAGATCCTTCTGTATCTCTTTGAATAGAATTCATTAACAGATATTCTGTTTTCAATTATCTTATCGTAATATCCGCAACACATTGCAAATGCACTCAATATCATAAATAAAAATGCAAGATTCCCCAAATCAGAAATAAAATCATTATAGAATCTTCCTGAGATGTCAAACCTCATGTTTGCCTTTACATGCATTATCACAATACCAATTGCCGCAAAAGCTCTCAAGCCATCAAGTGCTGTATAACGTTTCTGAGTTGCAACTTTATTATTATCTTCAGACATGTTTACTCCCATCGTATTCTAATCAACACATTTTTTACAATCCGGAACACTCTAATTTAAGAACATTCCAAACTGCATTACTGATAGACTGACATTATTTTCTCATAATACTCTTTTATCGTTTCAAACTTCGCCTGCCTGCAATTGACTCCAAGCTGTTCTGTCAGTTTCCTGTCATTCCAAAGTTTTCTTACTTTTTCTGACAGCGATTCCTCATTTCCACTCTCGAAGAGTTCTCCTGTCTTTCCATTTTCAATCAGCTCCGGAATTCCACCTATGTCTGCTCCAAGAACCGGCGTGCCATACATCTGACTCTCCATAACCGAAAACGGACAGTTTTCATACCACTCTGAAGGATAAATACTGAATCTGGCTTTTCTAATTGTCATCTCAAGTTCCTCACCTGAAAGAAATCCACGATTTTCTATATTGGATAGTTTATTAACTTCATCCTCCAAAGGTCCTGATCCCGCAAACACAAATCGAACTTCAGGCATCTTCTTGCACACTTCCAGCAGTGTCTGAATGCCCTTTTCTTTCGAGTATCGTCCAAAATAAACTACATAATCTTCTTTGTCGACATTTTTATCCTCTACTCTGTCAATAAAATTGTGCATTGCAATAGTCTTATCAGCAAAAACAGGATTAATATCCATTTTTTTCTTCATAAATTCACTGCAACAAACCATTTTATCTATATTTTTATATACTTTATTTATCTTATTCCAATATACAGCTTCCGCCATTCCGATAACACTCTTGGCTGTGGAACCGTGAATACATTTCCCTTTTACACAATTGGAGAATTTACCCTTTGCACACTTTTCGCAATTTTCTCCTGTGTTAGGATTATTCATCATATGATTTGGACACACCAGCTGATAATCATGAGCTGTAAACACTATTTTCAACTTATGGTTATTCTTCTTACTCCATTTTTTTGCTTCGAGAATAACAGAAGGAGTAAGTTGATAGTTAAAATTATTGAGATGCATAACGTCCGGCTTAAAATCATCCAAAACCTTTCTTAACTTTATTCTCGCTTCTTTTGAATAAATTGTCTTTATCGGATACGTTATTTTTGACAGGGGATTTCCACCATGAAAATCCATGTCTGACGTATAGGCATCGACGTTATTTCCAACACATCTGCCATCGTGCTCCATTCCGAAGTACTGAACTTCGTGCCCCATATTAATCAGATATTCTCCCAATTTGAATATATAAGTTTCCGAGCCTCCGTTTGGATAAAGAAACTTATTTACCATTAACACTTTCATTTTTTGCTCCATTAATATTTATTCTGATAAATTTTCCGGGATTGATAAATATCTCCGGATAAAACAATTTTTCCATAATCATTGCTGATATAACAGGTCCAATTATACTGAAAGGAATTCCGACAATGCTTTGAATAAGTAAACTGTTCATTCCCATTTTATTAAGTACAATTCTGATTCCCGCCGCGAATATCGTATGCATTAAAAATACAGGCATTGTATATTTTGAAAAAATACCAAAATAATTTTTGTAAGTATCTCCCGCAAAGAAGATAATTACACCTGCACATGCAATGATACCACATATAAACGGAATTAGTCCATTGTTAAAGTCTAATACATACACCAATACAGAAATTGCCAAAAATAAAATCATAACAAAACCAGCTATAATCTTTCCATACTTCTTTAAGACTCTATCTTTTGAAGCATCTTCCGAAAACATTGAAACAACATTGACTCTGCTCAAAATCATTCCAACCACAAACCAAATTGTAAATGTCATAATTTTATCGCAGAGATAAGGAAAGAAATTATCACCGGCAAGATCCACAACTACTCTCAAAATAAGTGAAGTTCCTGCAAAGAAATACATCATTCTGTCATTTTTGAATGTAGGTATCAACACAAAAATAAAAAACAAAGTATACAAAAACCAATATGGTGAAGCCGGGTGTACAAACAAAGAATCAATCAAGCCGGTATTCTTGCTATTTACAGATGAAGACAAAACAACCTTTATTAAATAAGTAATAATCGAAAAAGTAAAATATGGTATTCCAAGATTAACAAGCTTCTTTACTATGTTATTAATCCACGTCCCGGCACTGTCAACCACCGAATAACGCTGATATATGTATCCGCTGCAAATAAAAAAAAGCGGGACATGAAAATAGTAAATAGTCGTATTAAACCAAAGGTATATATCATTTTTTTCAATTATTCCGGACTTTACCATACTCTGAAAAAAATGTCCCAATAGAACTAATACACATGCGACTACTTTTATATTATCTATCCAGCTTTCTCTTATATTCTTATTATTTTCCATCTTTTCTCTGTTACCCTATTGTTTCAATTTTCATCCAAGTATAATTTCAATGTTTCATCTGTTATGTCATCCCAATTATACTTATTACAAATATAATCCGCAGATTCTGATTTTAATTTTTTCACAAGAGACTCATCATCAGACAAAAGCTGCAATTTTGTTGCCAGATCGTCAACATTACTCTTTTCAAATATAACAGCTTTGTCTTCGACCACTTCAGTTATCTCAGGAATACTTGAGCCAAGCACTGCGTTACCGTATGACATTGCCTCTAACAAACTCAGTGGCATTCCCTCAAGGTCCGATGGCAATACATAGACATAAGCATTGCTGTACAATTCATCCAAAAGTTCTCCTTGAACAAACCCCGTAAAAATAATGTTAGGATTATCACCTGCCATTTCTTTGAGACTTGCCACATAATCATCCGTGTCGCTAGTGTCCCCTGCAATCACCAATTTTTTATTTGTGTTTATCTTTTTGTAGGCTTCAATAAGATAGTGGATGCCCTTCTCCTCAGTCAATCTGGACAGAGAGCAGAAATAGTCATTTCCTGCAAGGCCATACTTGTCTTTTATTATGTCAGCTTTTCGAATCTCAGGTCTTACCACACCATTAGGAATGAAAACAGTCTTTCTTCCATATGTCTCCATAAAATACTGCTGAACATTCTTACTGAGAACTATTATCTCATCCGCGTGTTTTGCAATCACTTTTTCACCAAACCTGATATACTTCGAGCCAAAACCATTCTTCCATTTTGCACGCTGCCAATCAAGGCCATGGACAGTTGCTATGCATCTCTTTCCGAATAACTTTGGAATCCAAAGAGTTGCGCCCGGTCCTTCCGCATGAAAATGAATAATATCATACTTCCCAAAAGAAACAGCTAGCGCCGAAAAAAGAGAGGATGTCATTGCAGATATTCCCTTTACCGGTATTGAAAAAATCTTCTTAAGTCTTACGCCCTTATAAAAATTATCATGAACATCAGCCACATACTCTTCGCCGAACTCTTCACCGGTTCTGTTATAACATGTAACCTTGTGTCCTCTCTCAGCCATAAGCGGTGTCATTGTAGTGAGTACAAGCTCAACACCACCTTTTCTTGAAGGCACAACCTTGTGTCCAAGCATGGCAATATTCAATTTCTCATTTGTTGATTTCTTTTGTTTACGTGCCATTATCTCCAATTCCTACATGGAACCTTTTCTTCCAAAAACTACAAAGAAAGTCTTCACTACAATTTTGAAATCCAAAGCCAGGCTCCAGTTTTTAATATATTCTGCATCAAGCGCAACTATCTCTTCAAAATCTGTTTTGTCACTTCTTCCGCTAACCTGCCACAAACCTGTAAGTCCTGGTTTGGCTGCCAGACGACTCTTATGATGCAAACTGTATTTTTCAAATTCATCTACTGTAGGTGGTCTTGTTCCCACAAGACTCATATCACCCTTTAATATACTCAAAAAATTAGGAAATTCATCCAGGGATAAAGTTCTGATCCAATATCCCACTCCTTTTCGCTTTCCGTCAGGACCGCTTCCTATGATTCTCGGATCCGCATCCATTTTAAACATCAGCCCTTCCATCTTATTGTTTTTCATAAGATCTTTCTTTCTGGCTTCTGCATCCTTATACATAGATCTGAACTTATAAATTGTAAATATTCTTCCGTTTTTTCCAACTCTTTTTTGTGAAAAAAACGCAGGTCCGGGATCCGCAATCTTTATGGCAGGTGCCAATACAATAAAAAGCAATCCGGTTATAATGCATCCGACAATTCCTGCAACAATATCCGTTGCTCTTTTTATAAATGCCGCTGCAGGTGTTATTACATTTATAGAAGATGTCATAACTGTATATCCGTTCATTTTCTCAACTACTACATTCGGCATTCCCGTTGACAACATCGATAAATTAAGATGTACTGTTACGCCCATCTGCAAGAACGTATTTGCAATCTCACGGTTAATGTCTGAATTGCTGTTAAGATTAATATACATAACCTCATCTACTATATTTCTGACCGCAAATTCATACGCATCTTCAGAAGTGTATGCGACAACCGGCACTCCGCTAATCTCGCCAGGTTTTGACTTTTTGCTCTTTTCTCCTGAGTCATCAGAGGTGCCTGCATTACTACTGTCCAATATTACAATTCCAACCAATTCACAATCGTTGCTGTTATTGTTGAAATTATCAACATCTTTCTCTATATCTCCACGATTTGAAATGAGCAATATATGTCTTAAATTTATAGATCCAAGTTTCTTGGATTTTATGAAATGCTTCATTGTAATTCTGACTATGTATATACTCATAATAGAAAGAACAATATAACCGACAATTACAAGTCTTGAAGCCTGCTTAGATGCTCCCATTAAATAGATAAAAGAAATGAGCCCGGCAGACATGATGACGCCATGAACAAAAACCTTCATAAACTCCACCAAATTACCGCGCCTCAAGATACCCGAATAAGAATTTGTAAAAAAAACTATACAAAAATGAAGAATAGTGAGTACTATCCCTATAATTCTGTAACCTCTGTAATTATATACGAATTTTAAGCTCTGATTCATTACATAAACTCGCAATGCAAATGCAATAATCATGGACAAATGAATGCAAATCAAATCAGCAAATATAAAATCCAAATGCTTCATCCAACTGTAACTTGCTCTTTTATACACAAAAGTATCCTCCAGTTTCTTTTGTAAATCGGGGTATTCCCGGTAGACATATTTTTATGCATAATCAAATCTCATTATAACATTAATAATAATGATTAGCAAATGATAATATACAGTATATTATACAATGTCACTTTTTAATCAACTTTAAAAACTCTGGCTGCTTTGAACTATATGTCACTTTGCAAAAAATCCAGTTATTTTATACTATTCATCACCGTTCAAAAACTCTGACCATAAAAAACATCATCACTGTTCAAACGCTCCGGATATTTTAAAATGTATATCATTCCGCAAAAAACTTCAGCAACTTCAGACTATCCTCATATCGCCCGTCAGCATTGGAATTTAGTACAACACTTATACATGTTCTTCCGTCCTTAGTTGCTGCTGACACAAGACACTTACCTGCCGCATCAGTACTTCCCGTCTTCATTCCAATTGCATATTTATAGAAGAAACTGCTATCTTTTAACAGTAATTCATTAGTGGTAACAAAATCATGACCCTTAACTTTTGCCTTTGTCATGGAAAAAATGCTCTTAAGATTTTCATTTTCCAGTGCCACTATTGCAATCTTTGAAAGATCTTCCGCCGTGGTATACTGTTCCGCTTCATCATAGCCGTCCGGCGTTGTAAAATTTGAGTTCTTCGCTCCAATATCCGTCACATTCTTGTTCATCTCATAAACAAATCTCTTAATGCACTGGTCCGTTGTTATCTCAGTTCCGTCATACGCAATGTTATCATTTAGAAGTTTCTCTCCTCCTGCCTTTGCTATAATATATGCAGCATCATTTCCCGATGAAAGAAGAAGCCCCTCCAGCAATTCCTTAAAGGTAAGTTTCTCACCTTTCTTAAATCCTGCCTTGCTGGAATCCGCAGCAATAAGATTCACTTCATTCCCAACTACTATCTCTTCATCCATATCCAGAAGATTAACCGCTGTAATTGCGGTGGCAAGCTTTGTGGTACTAGCCGGTGCCATCATCACATCAGCATTTTTCTCATAGATAACTTCCTTTGAATCATAATCAACAAGGATTGCCCCTTTTGCCACCAGGTTTGATTCAAACTTTGTGACATCCGTTGAGGCCTTGGCATATTCCACCGGATTGTATATATTCAGTTTCCAAAAATCATCACTGTAATTATCTTTTGCATAATCTCTTACAGGAACTTTTTCTTCTTCAACCAGCTGATAGTCTTTCGGATCGACACATCCGTCCAGTTTTGCCTTATCACAGAAATGCAAAACCGCCGCCGATGTTGAAATCGTGCCCGCCAAGCAAATCAAAAAGCTTCCTATATTCATCAACTTATATTTATTCATCTTTCATTTCTCCCATTACAAAATATTCAGAAACACCATGCATTCCTAAAATAAAATGTAGTCCCAGTCTTGTTTTTATATCTTATATAGAAGTTTTACCGTTCTACAACCAAGATGATATATCATTACTTTGCAAGAATAGTCTCATCAAAATTCAGTTTATCCCATTCAGCACCTGTGGTAACATTATTTGCAGTTTTCCAATTTTTATACACTTCATCGGCTTTGCCTGCTTCCTCATCCTCAATAGTTTTTTCCACCTTCTTATATAAGATGTCTTTCTCAAAAACTTCTTCAAGCCTCAAAGGCGAAATCTCTATTTTTTCTTGAAGTTTAGGATTCGTTTCAGTAAAAAATGTTTCCACCATAGTCTTTGCCTCCGCGAACTCCTCATTATCAAGCTTCACCTCGTACTCCTCTGCCAACGCGGCAATAACCTCTCTTCTGCAAATGTCGTCTAAAACAGTACTTTTAACACCTTCACTCATTGTGGTCCCTTCCTGAATCTCACTGTTCCAGTCAAGTTCCATTTCTTCTGCAATATAATATGCCTCATAGGTCGCCTGCGTATTATAGAAATAATATCTCATCTCATCTTCAGGGACAACAATGTCTCCAACTCTAATAGTATCAACATCCTGAACTTTGATAGCAGGTGAACTTTTCATCTCGCATCCTGTATTTGCAAAAACAGTTGCAAACGCCAAAAGAAGTACCATTTGCAATTTGCAAATATGTTTTATCAAATTGTCTTTCTTCATTTTTAGTTCTCCTTTCCGGCTACTGTTGTTTTCTATCATTTCTCCTTTCCGGCTACTGTTGTTTTTTATCACTTGTCCGTTCCGGCTACTGTTGTTTTCTATCATTTGTCCTTTCCGGCTATTTCTTCCAATCTCTTTCTGCTCCGGTTATTTTTCTTCCGGTTCTTTCTGACCTTTCTCTTTCTGCTCCGGTTATTTCTGCTCCGGTTCTTTCTGCCCCGGCTCTTCAAACTTCAGGCTTTCAATTTCCTTGATTATGCCCATAACCATGTCATACACTTCCTCAAAGCCTTTTGGCTGACTGATTGGTGAATAAACAAAACACGGAATCTGATCCGTCTGCAGTTTGAGTCTTCCTCTGTATTTTTCAATGAGTGTAGGAATCTTTACCGTATCAATTTTGGCATCTTTCCACATTGTCAGCTTCAGTCTGCTCTTTCCACCGGAAATATCAGTAATATAACATCCGTTTGCATAGCCCTTCATAAGAGCTACTTTCAGAAGATTCTCCACCTGATTTGGGATATCACCATAACGATCCTGAAGTTCATCCTGCATATCCTCATATTCTTCCATATTCTCAATAGCCGCAATTCTCTTATATACATCGAGTTTTTGGAACTCATTTGAAATATATGAATTAGGAATAAATGCATCCACATCAAGATCAATGGTTGTCTCAAAGGATTCTTCTTTTCGTATTCCCTTCTTCATCTCCACGGCTTCATTCAACATCTTGCAGTACAAATCATATCCAACTGCTGCCATATGGCCATGCTGCTTTGCTCCAAGAATGTTTCCCGCGCCTCTTATTTCAAGGTCGCGCATTGCAATCTTAAATCCTGCACCAAGTTCCGAGAAATCTCTGATAGCCTGAAGTCTCTTCTCTGCAACTTCTTTAAGAATCTTATTTCTCTTGTACATCATAAAAGCATATGCAGTTCTGTTAGATCTGCCCACTCTTCCCCTGAGCTGATATAACTGCGAAAGTCCCAGTTTGTCCGCATCATGGACAATCATTGTATTGGCATTCGAAATATCAATACCTGTTTCCACTATTGTAGTGGAAACAAGAACATCTATATCTCCATTTACAAAATCATACATAATGCTTTCTATCATTCTCTCGCTCATCTGTCCGTGGGCAAATGCCACATTTGCGTCAGGCACAAGTTTGCTGATTCTGGCTGCAATCTCGTCTATATTTTTCACATTATTATAAATGTAATAAACCTGCCCGCCTCTGATAAGCTCTCTGTTGATTGCCTCTCTGACTATCTCGTCATTGTACTCCATAACATATGTCTGAATCGGAGTACGCTCCTGAGGCGGTTCCTCAATAATACTCATATCCCTGATTCCGATAAGACTCATGTGAAGAGTTCTCGGAATAGGTGTTGCAGTGAGAACCATAACATCAACATTTTCTTTGAGCTGTTTAATCTTTTCTTTGTGAGTAACACCAAATCTCTGTTCTTCGTCAATAATCAGAAGTCCAAGATCTTTGTATTTTACATCCTTAGACAAAAGTCGGTGTGTTCCTATTACAATATCCACATATCCTTTTTTCAAATCAGATAAGGTCTTTGTAACCTGAGCCTTGGTTCTGAATCTCGAAAGCATGTCGACTCTGACAGGAAAATCCTTGAATCGCTGTGTAAAAGTATTGTAATGTTGCTGCGCCAAAACAGTTGTCGGCACCAGATAAGCAACCTGTTTATTATCCTGTACCGCCTTGAAGGCCGCTCTGATTGCAACTTCAGTCTTTCCAAATCCAACGTCACCACAAATAAGTCTGTCCATTATCTTTGTGCTTTCCATGTCATCTTTTACGGCATTAATAGCTCTGAGCTGATCATCAGTCTCATCATATGGAAATAACTCTTCAAATTCTTTCTGCCATACAGTTTCCGGACTGAACACAAATCCGTTCTTCTGCTGTCTCGCCGCATAGAGAGCCACAAGTTCATCTGCTATCTCATTAACCGCCGCCTTTGTTCTGGACTTTGTCTTAGTCCATTCATTACCGCCTAACTTATTGAGTTTCGGTGGCTTTGCGTCTGCTGCAGCATATTTTTGTATCATATTAAGCTGAGTTGCCGCAATGTAGAGAAATCCTTTTGCCGCATACTCAATCTTCAAATAATCCTTTACAACTCTGTCCACTTCGACCTTTTCAATACCGCGGTATATTCCAAGTCCGTGATTTTCGTGAACAACGTAATCACCCACATTCAGTTCCGAAAAGCTGGATATATTCATTCCGGAGAACTGCTTCTTCTTTTTCTTCTTTTTTTTCTTTCCGAATATGTCTGTCTCGGAAATAACAACATATTTGATATCTCTGTAAATAAAGCCCTTGTGAATACTTCCCACACTGACCACTATTTCTTTTGATTTAATATCTCTGTCTGAATCATCGCTGAATACAGCATTAAGCTCATACTCCCTGAGATTTTCCGCGAGTCTCTGCCCTCTGGTTCTTGATGGAGAAAGAATCAAAACAGCGTACTTCTGTTTTTTATACTTCTTTAAATCTTCGACCAACAACTCAAACTGATTATTGTATGGGCTCAGATTACCGGCATCAACTCCGGCTTTTTCATCTATGTCAAACTCCTTAACCTTTTGGTCAAGCATTGTAAATACAACTTTTTTTCTTTTCTTGAGTTTTGCAAGAATCTTTTTATAAGACCACATAACGTCTGTCTGTCTTGGAAGAACATATCCACCGGATAACCTATTGACCATGCTCTCCTTAAATTCTGTCTCGACAGCATCGCAACGCTCACTTATATGTCTTGGCTCATCCATTAGAAACAAAGTGTCATCATCAAAATAATCTATAAAACTTACCAGTTCATCAAAGAAGTAATTGACGTAACTGTCAAGTTGGACACCCTGACCGTTTATT
Organism: Lachnospiraceae bacterium; assembly: GCA_024698345.1. Lineage (GTDB taxonomy): Bacteria > Bacillota > Clostridia > Lachnospirales > Lachnospiraceae > SIG293. The sequence goes on from JAILRH010000203.1 coordinate 90,003, forward strand.
TCGGCAACAGTCACAAACTCATTTGTTATTACCCTAAGCCTGTTTGCCTGTTCGGTCTTCATATCCGCCATAAAGACATCTATACACTTATCTTTTTCTTTTGTAATCTTTTTTATACCTTTTTCAACCTGTTCTTTTGTTATGATATACTCAGTTGCAGGGTATATTTCTATAGATTCAAGATTCTCAATCGCTCTCTGGCTTGCAACGTCAAAACTCTTAATAATGTCAACTTCTTCATCCCAAAAATCAATTCTGTAAGGATTGTCATTTGTCAATGTAAAGACATCAACAATACTGCCTCGCACCGCAAACTCTCCGGGATTTTGTACCTGCTCAACTCCGTCATACCCTAGCATCACAAGTTTCTTCTTAAGAGCTTCAATCTCAACAGTAGCACCCTCTTCAACTCTCACAATATTCTGCCTGATAATATCTAGCGGGAGTACCTTGTCCATAAGTCCGTCAAAAGGAACAACAATTGTAATCTCTTCCTCGTTTATAATCTTAGAAAGAATCTCTAATCGCTCTTTGAGCATAAGATTTCCGTGAACATCCGCACTGAAGAAAATAAAATCCTTTGCAGGGTACACTGCCGCATTCTGACCTGTGCCTCGCAAATCTTCGTAAATCTCTGTTGCTTTTTTTGCATCAAAAGTAACGATGACTTTTCTTTTAAAGCCATCGCCTATTCCACTCATGAAGTTAACAAGAAGCGAATCCGTACATCCACAAATCTGTGCGGTTGTCCCTTTTTCAATGCATTCTCTTGCAACTTCATACCCTTTTAAATTCTTAAGCGGATAAACATAATTGCTCATTGTCACTCCTGTATTGACCTTTAGTTGCTCACTATATTATTATACATAAAAATACGATTATTTAAAACAGCAGTAGCTCTATTTTTTGCACTGCTGCTTTATTATGTATTGCTTTGTTTGTATTGCTTTGTTTGCTGTTTTTGCACTGCTTTGTTTGCATTGCTTTGTTTGTACTGCTTTGTTTGCTGTTTTTGCACTGTTCATTTTATCAATTGAATTTGTTCATAGCCGCGTTAACATCTTCAATAATCATAACCTCTGTTGCCAAAGCTGCTTTCACAACGGCATCATCTACTATTTTTCTTTCTTTCGAACCAAATTTACCAAGAACATGTTTCACCATATCACCATGCTGGTCACTTCCAACTCCAACTTTAATTCTCTTGAAAGTCTGTGTACCTGTATGAGCAATAATACTCTTTATTCCATTGTGTCCGCCTGCAGATCCCTTGGCTCTAATTCGAATACTTCCTACTTCCAAACTGATATCATCATAAATTACAATAATATCTTCCTCCGGGTTAAGTTTATAAAAATCACATACAGCTCTTACCGACTCGCCACTTAAGTTCATGTAAGTCTGCGGCTTAACTAAAATAACTTTCTCACTGCCAATCATTCCCTGACCTACTAATGCTTTGTGCCTCTTCGTAGTAACACTCACTCCCATCTGGCCTGCCAGTTCATCTATCACATCAAATCCAATATTGTGTCTTGTCTTATCATATTGTTTTTCAGGGTTTCCCAAGCCAAAAATTGCGTACATAAATTCCTCCTATTAAAGCAGTGCAATAGAACTAATAATACCCACTAATTATTACACTGTTTTTCTCTTTCACTTTATTATTCTTATGCGCATGTTAATCACACCATTTTGTGCATAATTTAATTACATATTCTACGCATAATTTAATTACGCATTCTACGCATAATTTAATTACATATTCTACGCATAATTTAATTACACATCTTTACACATCTATTAATTCTACTATCCTTCCGTCTTTTTATCAACTTCATTTCCTAACCCAATTATACTCCCAATTATACTCTTGTAACTATTCAGCTATTCAGCCTTTCAGCAATGCCAGTTCGAATATGCAGATAAATCTGCTAGTTCTCTTAGTTTACATACATTTTGGAATTTTCTTCTCATGGGATGCCGCACCTTACTTTTCCCTCAGAAACTCCTGACATCCCTTTTGGAATTTTCTCCACATGGGATGCCGCACCTTACTTTTCCCTCAGAAACTCCTGACATCACTTTTGGATTTTTCTCCACATGGGATGCCGCACCTTTCCTTTTCCCCGAAAATTTTCTACATCCCTTTTGGAATTTTCTTCTTATGGGATGCCGCACCTTTCCTTTTCCCCGAAAATTCTCTACATCCCTTTTGGATTTTTCTTCTTATGGGATGCCGCACCTTTCCTTTTCCCCGGAAATTCTCTACATCCCTTTTGGAATTTTCTTCTTATGGGATGCCGCGCCTTTCTTTTTCCCCGGAAATTCTCTACATCCCTTTTGGATTTTTCTTCTTATGGGATGCCGCACCTTTCTTTTTTTACACAGAAACGCCTCTGCAAGTACCTCTACAACACCTCTGCAAGCACATTCTGCAACGCCTCTGCAAGTACCTCTACAACACCTCTGCAAGCACATTCTGCAAAACCTCTGCAAGTATCTCTGCAACACCTCTGCAAGTACCTCTACAACGCCTCCGCAAGTACCTCTGCAACACCTCCGCAAGTACCTCTGCAACACCTCTGCAAGCACATTCTGCAACATCTCTGCAAGTACCTCTACAGCACCTCTGCAAGTATCTCCACAACACCTCTGCAACACTTCTGCAACACCTCATCTGCACCACAATAACAATCACCGAAACCGCTACGCTTGTTTTGGTATTGTATCACGGTCGCCAAATGCATGAGAACAAGTTTTCCGCATTTTTCCCGCCGTGTAGATCGAGTAGGCTGATTCCTACTCGATACCCACTCTGTGCAATCACTTCGAATCCACTTCGCTACTTCTCAGTGATTACACGGTCGCCAAGTGAAAATCTCTGTGCAAGCCATGAGATAACTTACTTAGTAAGTTATCGACTGCGACAGCGATTATTTATAATCGCGATAGCACAGATTTT
>JAILRH010000205.1 GCA_024698345.1 Lachnospiraceae bacterium
TTGAATTTTCTTCACATGGGTTGCCAGGCATAACTTTTGCAACAAAATTCCCTACCTTGCTTTTGAAAATAGTCCTTTAAGTAATGACTCAATTTTTAGAAAAAAACATTCCTATTATGCGAAACGGTTATTTTGAAAACTCTGTCGCATTAAGCTTCCACAACTACATTCCACCATCAACCTTTAACACCTGTCCTGTCAGGTAACTGCTCTCATCTCCTGCAAGAAATGAAACTACACTTGCAATCTCTTCAGCCTTTCCAAATCTTCCAAGAGAAATAACTTTCTTTGCCTTCTCCTTCACTTCATCGGAAAGTTTGTCTGTCATATCACTCTCCACAAATCCGGGTGCAACTGCATTCACCCTGATACTTCTCGGCGCTAGTTCTTTTGCTGCTGATTTTGTTATTCCAATTACCCCTGCTTTTGAAGCTGAATAGTTTGCCTGTCCGGGATTTCCAATAACTCCGGAAACAGAAGATATGTTGACAATACTTCCCTTTTTCTTTTTAATCATATATCTTGAAACAAATCTCATGCAGTTAAATACTCCTTTGAGATTTGTGTTAATAACTGTGTCAAAGTCTTCCTCACTCATTCCCATTAATAGTCCATCTCTCGTCACTCCTGCATTATTGACAAGGATATCGATTTGACCGTATTCTTTATAGATACCGTCTATAAAGTTTTTACACTCTTCGTAATTCGAAACATCGCATTTTACTGCAACTGCTTCCCCCCCACAATCTATTATTTCTTCTTCAACTTTTTTTGCCGCCTCAGCTGAACCACAATAATTTACTATGACAGTGGCTCCATTTTTCGACAGTTTTTTTGCTATGGCTGCTCCTATACCTCTCGACGCACCTGTAACTATTGCAACTTTACCCTCTAACATAACTGCTCCTTTATACTCTGCTTCTATGAATTACTTTTATTGCACATTTCTTCTTTCAAATAATTCTTCTTCGCAACATTTTCTGCTTTATATTACATATAACTTATGTTATTTCTGGCATGTGTTGTTTCTGAATTCTTTGACTTTTCTATTTATTTCAGCAGTTTTTCTTTCAGCACTTCCACGTCTTCAAAACTGCTAACATTATACGCTGCTACATTTCTGTCTATCTTTCTTAAAAATCCGGTCAATGTCTTTCCCGGTCCTATCTCCACAAATGTATCAACGCCTCCATCAATCATGTTTCGCATACTTTGCTCCCACATAACAGATGATGAAACCTGCTTTTCCAACAGATCTTTTGTCCTCGAGATATCATGAACTTCCTTGGCATCGACGTTTGTAACATATGGAATATTCAGTTTCTGCCATTTTATTTCATCGAGATTATTCTTGAGTTTCTCTCCTGCAGGAATAAGATATTTCGAATGAAACGGTCCGCTTACATTCAACTCTATTGTTCTTTTTGCCCCGGCACACTTTAGTATTTCACCGGCACTCAATACAGCCTGTTTCTTTCCCGTGATAACGATTTGTCCCGGACAGTTGTAATTTGCCACACTCACATCATCAATGTCTTTTACCACATTTTCTACTTCATCCCCAGTCATTCCAAGAATCGCCATCATGCTTCCCGCATTATTAGGAACAGCACTGTCCATATAGATGCCCCTCTTTCTTACCAGAGAAACTGCATCGATATCATCAATTCCCCCTGCCGCTGCAATTGCTGCATACTCGCCAAGACTAAGCCCTGCTGTAATATCCGGGCGTATATTTTCCGCAAATAAATGATTTGTTATTGCTAAGCAGGTGGCCACAAGAGCAGGTTGGGTAAACTTTGTATCATTTATGTCCGGTTCACTCTCATTTGGGAATCTCTCTTTTGAACTTGTCATTTCGTTATTTTCATCTGACTCCGTATTTGTTTCAAAACATAATTTGAGCAAATCAAAATCTAATTGTTCATTTGCACTGTCATATACTTTTTTTGCCGCCGGACTATTCTCATAAAAATCTTTCCCCATTCCTGTCTTCTGAGAACCTTGTCCCGGATATATAAATGCTATCTTTCCCATTCCAAACACCTCAACTTTAATACCAATCTAATAACCAAGCACTGTGCTCATCTTGCATACACAATCTGTCATTTCAGACATTAATCTCCTAAGGAGTTCCTCACATGTTCCTTCTGTATTTACAAGACCTGCAATCTGACCTGCCATTACACTTCCGTTTTCTATGTCACCGTCAACCACTGCTTTTTTAAGGCCACCAAGTGTAAGTAGCTCTAATTTCTCAAGTGTTGCTCCCTTACTCTCCATCTCAAGATATTCTTTTGTCATCTTATTTCTGAGAGTTCTCACCGGATGACCGGTAGTTCTTCCTGTCACCTTCGTGTCAATATCCTTTGCTTTTATTACTTTCTTTTTATAATTTTCATGGATATTGCACTCATCAGTAATAAGGAATGCGGTGCCCATCTGTACGGCATTTGCTCCTAACATAAATGCTGCAGCTACGCCCCTTCCGTCTCCGATTCCACCGGCTGCAATAACCGGAATTTTTACCGCATCAACAACCTGTGGAACAAGACTCATTGTAGTTGTTTCTCCTATATGTCCCCCGGATTCTGTTCCTTCAGCCACAACTGCATCTGCCCCGCAACGCTCCATCATCTTGGCCATTGCAACAGATGCCACGACAGGTATCACTTTTATTCCTGAATTCTTCCATTTTTCCATGTACTTTGACGGATTACCGGCACCGGTCGTAACAACCTTTACTCCTTCTTCCACAACCACTTCGGCAATTTTGTCTGCCTCAGGATTCATCAACATGATGTTTACACCAAAGGGCTTGTCGCACAATTCCTTTGTCTTTCTAATCTGCTCTCTGACAAATTCGGCACTTGCGCCTCCTGCTGCAATAATTCCAAGGCCTCCTGCATTGGATACTGCAGACGCAAGATGATAATCTGCCACCCATGCCATTCCGCCCTGAATGATTGGATATTCAATTCCTAAAAGTTCTGTTATAGCTGTGTTCATATGGAATCTCCTGTTCTTATTATTACTTGTTCCCTTCAATTTGACGCTAAATGTCCGTAGCAGGAAACATTCGCCTTTCAGTTATGACTACTTATGTGAAGAAATGTACTTTACAACATCATCAACTGTTGATATCTTTTCTAAATCTTCTGTTGGAATCTTTACTCCAAACTCATCTTCAAAACTCATTACAAGTTCAAATAAATCAAGTGAATCTGCTCCAAGATCTTCCTTAAATGTTGCTGTCAATACAACGTCTTCCTCATTTACTCCTAACTGCTCAACGATTAATTCTTTTACTTTTTCAAACATTTTCTTTTCCTCTCTTTTCTCTTTAATAATTAAAATTTATAAATATTGGGAGACTGTGCTGTGACTTATAATCCCAATTTTTATCTTTATTATAATTCCAGATATGTTGCTGACCAGGTAAGTCCTGCACCAAATCCCGACATTATAATTTTGTCTCCTTTTTTTAATTTGCCCTCACGCATCATTTCATCTAGCAATATGGGAATACATGCCGATGATGTATTTCCGTATTCAGCTATATTAACCGGAACCTTTGCACTGTCTGCTTTTATTCTCTTTGTTATTGATGAAATAATTCTTTCATTTGCCTGATGGAGAACAAACCAATCAATATCATCCACTGTTTTTTCTATTTTGCCTAAAAGTTCTTTTATACATTTTGGAACTTTATCGACTGCAAACATAAATACGTCGCGCCCATTCATTGATATGTAATTAGCACCACCTGTTTCATCTGTGTCAACTGCTTTATTTGCTTCATTTGCTTGATCTGCTTTAGCTTTATCAGTGTTTTTCACAAAAGGAACTGTCCTTGTTGCAAAGTCATTTTCCATAAATAGCGAATTACCTTCGCTTCCATCGGCGTGCATCACAGTATCAAAAACTGCATCTTCATCCTTTGTAATGACCGCAGCGCCTGCCCCGTCGCCAAAGAGTATGCATGTCTCCCTGTCGGTCCAGTCCACCAGTTTAGATAACCCTTCAGCTGCTATAATCAGTGCAGTATTAATAAGTCCTGCATTGATGTAGGTCTGAGCTGTATTGTATGCAACCATAAATCCGGTACATGCCGTGTTCAAATCAAAACACATCGCATTCACGGCTCCCAGTTTGTCCTGAACGTAACATGCCGTGTTTGGAAGAATCAGATTCGAAGAAACACTTGAGACAATAATAAGATCAATCTGAGAAACGTCTATATTTGCATTTTGGACTGCCCGCTTTGCTGCCCTGTGTGCCATCTCTGCCGTATTTTCCTCAGTCATCACATGCCTTGCGCCAATACCTGTTCGCTCTCTTATCCATTCATCATTTGTTTCCACTAATTCAGTCAGTTCATTATTTGTTATTTTTCTTTCGGGAATATATGATCCGGTTCCAATTATTTTTCCAAACATTTTTCTCACTCTGCTGCTTTCTCTGTATTCTTTATAAGAAGTTTTTTGGCTTTCTCATAATCGCAAGGGATTACCTGCTCTGCGCTCAAAAACGAGACTAATATACTGTTAAAAAAAAACACCGTCAATGCTTTTTGACGATGTTTTACACCCACAAAAAATGTTGTATAAAACCAGACATTTCAGGTAAGTTTTGTCTGATATTTAACACTATTTCGTTTACTGTTTATTATCTTTTATTTTTATTAAACACTTTAATACAATCTGTATAAAATCTGATTTTAGTTTCTTTTTTCATTGAAAAGATGGTATACTGTTTTGAGTGAGTCTAAAAATAATCTATGTAAGTTAAAAATGGGGAAAATACTGTACAAGTCTTGAATAAGAAAAAACAAAACATATTTTATGACTTTTAAGGAGAGCAACATGGAAAGAAATAATCAGGACAGACGTGTTATCAGAACCAAGCGCGAAATTGAATTGGCTTTGATCAGACTTCTAAAAAAGAAAGGGATTCATCAAATTACTGTAAAAGAACTGGCAGAAGAAGCAGATATAACAAGAGCAACATTCTACAACTATTACAGGGATCCTTACGAGATTATTGAACAGATGCAGGACAAAATTCTTACTGCAATTCAAAACATCATTAACGAAACTACAGGTGGAGATTCTAATGGTTTCTTCATTAGGCTTTTTGAATATCTTAAGGACGAAACCGTACGCGCCGAGATTCTTGCATTTGATACCGGCAACGGAAATGGTTTCGAGCGTATAGGTTATTGTATTCACAACAACTATATGCTTCGTTGGGGCCAGACTTTCACTGAGAATCAGGCTGCCAATTACAAATATTACAGATACTACATTGTATTTGGATGTATTGCCGTTGTTGAAAACTGGATAAAGAGTGGAAAAAAGGAAACTCCTGAGCAGATGGCAATAATCACAAACAGCGTACTTCCAAAAGAAAAAATGTATTTGAAATCTGACAGGAAAGAAGAATCCTATACTTTTGTACAAAGAGATTCACTGTTATTATCAAAATAATGGTAACTATTCAGTCTTTGATTTATCTTAAATAAAAAACAACTATGACATCAGTATCATAGTTGTTGAGAGTGTAAATTATTTTGTGTAAATCCTCTTGATTGATGATGAATATCAAGTTGGTTTCACTATAATTTAATAGAATTATATGTGCCTTGATTTTGGCACAAGCTAAGCAGGATGCCAATAGGCAGCCTGCTTAGCTTTTATATTATGGGAACTTATTCAAGGTCTGATTCTGATAAACGATCCCCAAAATAAATCATCAACTGATTGTGTCAGTTTTCCACCTCATTCCCAAAAACAATATTTTCATCATGAGTTAATGAATTTAAAATAGTATCTCTTTTATTATCGTCAAGTAACAATACTTTTATTTTTAATACACCATTTTCAAATATAAGATCATATCCTCCAAACCACTTTTCTTCATTATACTTTTGTAACAAATCCAAATCATTTTGTATGTCCTGATAGCGCTTATATTCATCGGAATAATCTTTTTCAATATCAATATTACATATATTGATAAGCCATTTATTAAAATCATCTGACAACCTGTCAAATGATTTTTGTGGTATAGGATTATTGCCCTTATTGAAACATTCCATCAAACAGTTTGATGATGGATCATAATGTACTCTTTGAACAGTTCCATCACTACAATACAATAATATTTCTCTTTCCTTTGGAGCATTTATTTCCCATTCATCGTTTGTTTCTATACTTTCTTCTTGTATTATTAAGTTAGAAATATTATCATAGAAATCTTTTATATCATTAGATTCATGTATAGTAATATCCTTCACTTTCTCAACCCAAGTTAAATCGTTCAATTCGTTTTGACGAATAACCATTTTATCAATATCTTTATAACTATTTATATTAACTGTTTTTAATAGTTCTTTACCTGACATTCCAACAACATCAATATCATTCTCAACGTTAATAACCTGTTCAACCATCTCAACAGACTTTTCTGCATTATCTACATTATTCTCTATTATATTGTTATTTCTGCTTGAAATAGTAATACCACTATACACTACCCCCAATATAATAAATACACCAAAGCCTGCCACTACAGTTGTCTTCCATCCGTCTCTAGCAAAACTAAATAAAGTCTTTTCTTTTTTGCTAATACTATTTGCCTTTACATATTCGATTATGTCATCAGTAGTCTTGCCATCCGGACTTGTATACCTTTTAATTTGTTCAATCATTTTTTTATTTATTTCTTTATTATTCATAATCTTCCTCCAAAAATCTTCTTAAATACTGTCTTCCTCTTGATAATCTCTTTCGCACAGAAGCCTCCGATATTACTAAAACTTGAGCTATCTCTCGACAAGATAATTCCTCAAAGTAATATAATATAATTACTATTTTGTTTCTTTCCGGAAGTTTACAAATACCTTGATATAGTCTAGAACTATCTTGGTCTAATGTTATTTTTTCATTATCCCCTATTAAATTTCTCATCTCCTGAGGATCATATAATATATCTTTCTTCCTAAAATAATATTTCTTACTTAAATTAATTGTAGTTCTAATAAGCCATGCCTTACAATGCTCACTATCGTTAAATTCCTTATTTTTATTCAACAACGTAAGAAAAACATCTTGAGATATATCTTTAGCATCCTCCCTATTGTTTCGAGAATAAATCAAAGCCACTCTAAACACCATATCACCGTATTTTCTAATTATTTCTTCCATTTTGCTATTCACCATATAAAACCTCCTCTACATATAACTACCAATGACAGGCTAAAATGTGACATATATTTTTTCTTTTTGCGAAATTGCACCTACCAATAATTTGTTATTTTAACTTAAAAAGGAGCGTTGCACTAACTCTTAGTTAGTGCAACAGCCCCTTATTTAGAGACTTTTTTTACAGCCCATTTTTGTCATATATTTCGAAATATATCTATTGCATTATAACCATTTCTTAATTTTAAAATAAAGCAAACTTATCGTCACTATCAATACACTGACAATTATAACTGTCGGATATCCCCATTTTGCTGTGAGTTCCGGCATGTACTGAAAGTTCATTCCGTACCAGCCTGCTATCACTGTAAGTGGCATAAATACTGTCGTAACAATTGTAAGGACTGTAACTATTCTGTTCTGCTTTATATCAAGATAAGCTTTATAGATATCTCGAATCTGCAATGCATGATCGCTCACTCCGATAGTAGCGTCTTTTAACCTCTCTATTCTTCTTGAGAACAGTCTGAAGTATCTTAAGTTATCCTGCTTGAAAAAGTTATTTTCGTTTTCCTCAAGTTCCTGACTGAAATCCAGCAATTCTTCATAGTGTCCACGCAAATCTCTTATCTCGGTTCTGATATCATTTACCCTTTCAGACACAATTTTCTCAGTTCCGGTGACAATTCCGTCTTCCATAATATCCAGTTCTTTATCTATTCTCTCTAATTTTTCTCTGTCATCTTTTACTATATATTCTAAGAAATCATAAATAAAACGCTCCAGACTTGGCAATCTCCATTTTTTTGTGTGTCTGATACTCTCAACAATCTTTGAAACATAGTCGTTATCGTCGATGAACACAATTCCTTTTTCATCCAATGCAAAGTAAAAATCATGTGTCACGGACATAGCCTTTCTGTCAGGTATACAGAAAGTTCCTGTAAGCGAATCAAAGTTTACCTCTGCTTTTGTTGAGTAAATTCCTTTAGTTTCAGTTTCAATGTCTATACCCATATCGAAACTGTCTTTTTTTTCCTTCCACTCTTTTGAAGTAATAACTGCCACATACTGATTTTTATTCTTTTTCAGTTCATCAAAGCTTGTCTTATGTAACTTTTCATTAATCAGATAATACATATAATCTCCCCACGCTATATCTTTTAATTCTTATTCTTTTCCCCTTTTCTTTGTTAAAAAGGGGGAGACATCATCTTCTTAGTTATTAGTTATTATTTATCTGTTATCCACTTTCTCCGGGAACATATCATGCTTTGTCATTCGCTCCCAGGCCACATCTTCCCACTTTGTTCCCGGTTTTCCATAATTGCAGTAAGGATCAATAGAAATGCCTCCTCGTGGAAGGAACTTGCCCCACACCTCAATGTATTTTGGATCCATGAGTTTAATGAGATCTTTCATGATTATATTTACGCAGTCCTCATGAAAATCTCCATGATTTCTAAATGAGAATAAATACAACTTAAGAGATTTACTCTCAACCATCTTCTGCTGTGGAACATATGAAATAGTAATTGTGGCAAAATCTGGCTGTCCCGTAATCGGACAAAGACTTGTAAATTCAGGGCAATTGAATTTTACAAAATAATCATTGTCAGGATGCTTGTTATCAAATGTCTCCAAAAGTGACGGATCATATTCTGTTTTGTATTCTGTTCCCTGACTTCCAAGTTTTGTTAAACCTTCATTCTCTCTCATGATAAATCTCCTTCTTACTCCTCTTCAAAAACACTCTCGGCGTTTATGTGTCATGTTTCCTCTACTTAATTCTTTGAAGCAGTTACTTCCTAAATATCGTTCAAAATTGTCAAAATATCTAATATTACTGACTCCTGTGCCTGTGTACCATAGGCATCACCGTTACCGATTTTATACTCATCATTCTTCTTTTGAATACTGTCAAATAAATTGCTGCAGACAGAATATGCTTTCAACTTTTTAAACAATTCACTGTAATCCGCTTCGCCTGATTCTGCAGATATATCAGATAATAAATTCTCTCTCACTTCACGTTCATTAACCACAGCCAAAATCAATGAATCAATTTCTTTGACAAGAGCCTTTACTGAAGCCACCTTGGTTGTTACCTTACTGATTTCTGCCAAATATCCTCCACAAACTCCCATACCTGTCATGTAAGATGCTTCACCGGTAACAGGGTTCATAACTATATACGGTACTCCATACCATTCATAAAAGTACATTTCCTTTTCAGGTATAATCACAATATTTCCCTTACCAATTTCTTCTTTTATAATTTTTTTATCAACTTCATTAATGGATAACAGGTTGAGATCACTTTCATTTTTGGAAGAAATAGTATAAATAGTTATACCTCTTTTTCTCGCTTCATTTATTAATGAAATTGCTGAAGCACACTTACAGTTAACTGTTTTTTCAATTATATTTCCTTCCAAATATGAACTTACAAATCCACTCATCATCATGAATTTTTTTATATCGGTATCGGATATATTTTTGTTTTCATCCAGAGTTGCTACTGCTGTTCTGTCTGAAGCAACGTCAATATATAGCCGTCCTTCATTTGTAGCAATCGGCACTCCTGCAATGCTACATGAATTTGGTATATACCCAACTATACACTCACTTATACCTCTCTCACATGCAACACCGTTTGTTGCAGCAAGTATACAATTGTTATAATTAAGACTGCTGAAATATGCTTCTCCAATCACATTTTCAAGTATAGACACTGCCTCAGTGAAATCACTTTTCCCACTGTGAATATCTGATTCACACTCCTTAAGCAATCCAAGATTATCCTTTAACATCTCAGAATTGATGTCGTTATAATCAAAAACAATTCCGTATATTCCTCCTGCCATCAGAGAAGATTCTATTCTCACACTGTCAATAGCAGCTTCATTTATCTCTACACAAAAATCAGTATAGGTTCCGGGAATCTGTTCTTTTCCCTCAATTATCTTTTTTCCGTCAATCATAAGAACCGGTCTGACTCTTATCAGATATGACGGGGTAAAATACAGATTCTGATAACTTCGCACAATCTGCTTATACTTATCTGTTGAAGGCTCATACAAAACCGATATTCTGTGACCGTACAACTCCGGTGTATAGAATGATTTTGACTCTTTTGATTCCTCATATTGGATGGACAAATTTATCTTATCAATAAAATTATCTGAAAGATAATCTTCTTCATATAATCTTGTGTTTACTTCGTACGGAAGGCTATCCGGAAGATTTCCATCCACTTCTTTTTTTATCCGTCGGATTCCAAGAGTATTCCTGATTTCATCAGTGCCTATGTCACTCTTTTTTTCAATACCACTGACATCAGTCAGAAATTTTGAAAAACTTTCATCATCCTGAAAATATGTTTCATCAAGAAGAGAAGAGTGCTCATATTCATCTTCTATTTCTATTTCATAGGTATCAAACAAATATGCAAGGGAATAGAATCTTTCAAGATTTTCTGACTCTGCATCAAGATATTTTTTTATTTCATCATTATCTTTTGATTTTGAATTATTATCTTTTTCATACTTCTTAAAAGAAGGATCCAGTTCAACCTCTTTTTCTGAAAGCAGTTTTACCCATGCATGCTCAACACCTGTTTTACTGACAATTCCAACAACAAACTTCGCCTTATATCCCTTATAGCGAAGCAATGCAATAAGCAATGCAGCCTGATCAAAATCATTTCCTGCTTTTTGTTCAAAAGTTCCTGCCGCTCCCAGTCTTAATCCGGTGTATTGGATGTACTGATAGTTATTTCTCACGTACTCATAAATCTCGGCAGGAGTTGAAAAGGAATCTGCGAGAGCTTTCATTTCGTCATTCAAATCAAGATATGACGTATATTCTGAATTCATTTTTGCAGAAGCTGAATCGTATTTTGATTCTGCCATCTTGCCCTTCTCAGCATTTTTATCCTTGGATTTTTCGACCAGGCTGTGACTATATCCATTGTTTTTTATTTTAGGTTCTTCTTTTATTATCATGCTGTTTAGTGTATTCTTAACAACATTGATACCATCTTTTATTTCATTATCATCTGCCAAATCAGAATTGACTTTTTCAGATAATTCATTCAGTTTTCCACTGAAGTCATCTACTGCTTTCAGTGCTCCTGATTTATACTCCTGTACTCGTTTTTTACTCTGCTTGGAATCATCCACATATTCTGCATATTCAGCATCTTCTTCAATTGATTCTTTTAATTTTATGACTTCTTCTTTACATTGCTCAATGGATTCTTTTAAACGATCTGAGTCTACCGGACCTTTCACCATACCGTAATCCATATAATTTACTATATAAGAAAGACTGTCAATAATTTCTGCTGTTTCATTACTTTGGTGTGGCACAAGCTTTATTTGATTATTTATTTTCTTTCCATAATTTGCCTGCTTGTTGCTATCGCTATCATTCTTATAAAAATTAATAATCGAAAATGTAAAAGTCAGTGACAGTATTATTAGTGTTAAAATGATAATAATAATAACCTTCTTTCTTCTTTTGTATGAGTACGGCATATTGTTTTCCACCTTTTTAGATTATTCTATATTGCCGGGTCTTCAATCCCGTTTGCTCTAAATGCTGCTGCACGGTCAATGCATGTTCCGCACTTTCCACATGGCTTTTCTCCACCTTCATAGCATGACCATGTGAGATGATATGGAACACCAATCTCAAGCCCCATCTTTATTACTTCCGACTTATTCATCTTTACAAAAGGTGCTTCTATCTTAAGCTGATGTCCTGAGCCTTCCCAGATAGCTTCGTTCATTGCATTATTAAATACCTCTGAGCAGTCCGGGTATGCAAAACCTGCTGCATCATCCGCATGAGCTCCGTAGTATATTACGCTGCATTCTTTGCTGAGAGCAAGACTTGCCGCTGAAGAGAGGAATAGTCCGTTTCTAAACGGCACATATGTGCTGACCGGCACTTCTCCCTTTGTGGCCTCAATCTGCTCTGCATAACTTTGCTCAGGTATCTCTTCCGTAGACTGTTTTAATAGTGAGCAGTTACTGTACTGGAATATCTTTGCCAAATCCAAAAATAAATGTTCCACTCCATAATACTCTGCCACATCTATTGATGCCTGTATTTCCTTGTCATGCTTCTGTCCGTAGGAAATAGACAGTGCAATGACATTATCTTTTCCGTATTTTCTCACTGCCAGTCCAAGTGATGTGGATGAATCAATCCCACCACTGAGCAAAACCATTGCTTTCATCAATCATTCTCCTCACTTATTCAATCTATTGGTATTACTGTTTGATTTATATTGTTTAGAATTATAAGCAGTAATCTATCCTTGTATTATTACTTTTCAACTGAATTATTATTTATCATCTGAATTATTATTTATCATCTGAATTATCTGCAGGTATACATACCGGCTGCATCAGATACATCTGTGTCAGAGGATCATCCTTGAACTTTCCACGAAGTTCCGCTGTAAATGTCTTTGTATTGTTCTTCTTTATTCCTCTCGCAGATACGCAACTGTGGTAGCCTTCAATAGTTACAGCCACATCCTCGCTTCCTGTGATTTCCTGAATAATATCGGCAATATCCTGCCCGATTTTTTCCTGTAACTGGAGTCTTCTTCCAACCATATCAACTACTCTTGCAATCTTTGAAAGACCGACAACCTTGCCATTTGGAATATAAGCAACTGTGGCTTTCATATCATACATAAGTGCCATATGATGTTCGCAGTATGAGAATAAATCAATGTCTTTCATCACGACAATCTTTGAATTATTTGTCTGATCCACACCTTCCTCAAAAGTTCTGTTAAACATCTCTGCAATCTCATGGTTTGTGTAATTCATTCCTGCAAACACTTCCTCATACATGTTTGCAACTCTTTTAGGTGTATCCTTTAATCCCTCACGGTCAGGATCATCTCCAAGTGCCACCAATATTCCTCTGATATGCTCTTCAATAGCTTTCTTATCTATCATTTTAAACTCCTCTCTGGTCAGGATTCCAAATTACTTTGTGCATCTGTATCTGAAGGCGAATGCCATTCATATTATTATCAATCATATAATCGACAATATCTGCCGGTTCTATCATACCAAAAACAGGACTCATATATACATTACATCTGTCTTTCAGTCCGTATCGGTCTATTATTTCTTTTGCCTTATCCAAATCCTCATTGCTTCCAACAACAAACTTTACCGTGTCTTCTTTGCCTACATTTTCGTAGTTAGTCATACACATCCTGCTCTCGCAACTGCTGGTTGGAGATTTGTAGTCAACTGTAAATGAAGGTCTGTTAACTGACTGAACCGTCATAATGTCAACTGAACCGTTGGTCTCTATCTCAACTCTCACGCCCGGAATCTCATATAATCTGTCTACAAGAATTCCAATCTCATTTTGGAGCAATGGCTCGCCACCTGTCAAAGTGACATTTTTTACTTTTGTTTCTTCCACGTACCTTGCAATCTCTTCCGGGGTCATCTCAGTGAAATCACAATCC
The DNA here is from genome assembly GCA_024698345.1 of Lachnospiraceae bacterium. GTDB lineage: Bacteria > Bacillota > Clostridia > Lachnospirales > Lachnospiraceae > SIG293. The sequence goes on from JAILRH010000205.1 coordinate 13,717, forward strand.
GGCTCATTTGCCCATTTGGTATCGCAGTAGGTGCAATTGAGATTGCATCCTTTGAATCTGATAAATACTGCAAGTTCTCCGGCTCTGGTGCTCTCACCGTTGATGCTCACAAATTTCTCTACTACTTTCATCTGTCATTCCTCAACTTACTCATTGCTATTTTGCAACTTGCTCATTGCTATTTTGCAACTTACTCATTGCTATTTTGCAACTTGCTCATTTCTATTCACAACTATTATTCCTCATATGCCGCAACATTATTTGGTGTCTCAAAGACTTCAACTCTGTGAACAGGAAATCCGGCTTCTTTAATTCTGTCAAAAAACATCTTTGCATAATTCTCTGCGGTAGGAATAAACGGAACCTCTATAATTCTGAAATCTTCATCCTTTAAAGCTGCAATTGTTGTAGGTTTGAGAGAATCTTTTTCATATATAAGACAATGATCAAACTCATCGCAAATATCTTTTACAAGTTTCTTCAAATCGTCAAAGTCAATGATCATTCCTCTCTTTGGTCCTTCAGTCTGAAGATTTTCATGGGCAATCTCCACCACTACTTTCCATCTGTGTCCGTGAATATTGCTGCATTTTCCTTCATATCCTTTTAAAAAATGTGCAGAATCAAAGCTCTTTGTAGTTTTCAAAAAATACATCTTCATTTCCTCCATAGACGCATAGGTATAAAATAATAAAGTCCCCCGGGCGTACCGAGGGACTTCTATAATTTATTGATATCTTCTAATTAGTCTTTCTTATAAATCATTTTCTAATCAATTAATCAGTCCGAGTTTTGTTTATCGACAGGATGGTACAAATGAACTGTCGTTATTATCGCACCTATAAGTATAACAGCAACAATAATAATGTCAACTCGAATCTGCATATTAGAAAAAGCATATTAGTAAAAGCAAAACTTTATTTGATTACTGTTACCTTTGACCACTTACTGTATACAGGTGTTCCCTTCGCAGTTTTAACGTAAGCTCTAACCTTGACATAATATTTTTTGTTTGACTTGAGTTTAGAAATTGTCGCTGTAAGTTTCTTAGAATTGATAACTCTTGTAGTCTTTTTAGTAAACTTCTTTGATGACGAAATCTTTATCTGATAACATGTCTTTCCAGGAACTTTCTTGAATGTAAGTTTTACTTTCTTACCATTCTTTGTTCTCTTAATCTTTGAAAGTTTAGTTTTTCCAACTTTTACAGTTGTTGGCACTGCTGTTGTTGGCACTGCTGTTGTTGGAACTGCTGTTGTTGGTGCCGCTGTTGTTGGTGCCGCTGTTGTTGGTGCCACTGTTGTTGGTGCCACTGTTGTTGGTGTCTCTGTTGTTGGTGCCACTGTTGTTGGTGCCACTGTTGTTGGTGCCACTGTTGTTGGTGTCTCTGTTGTTGGTGCCACTGTTGTTGGTGCCACTGTTGTTGGTGCCTCTGTTGTAGGTGCCGCTGTTGTCTCTTCCTCTTCTGCCTTGCTTTCCATTGACTGACGAACGCAGTACAAGCCCTCAAGCAACTGTTCAGGCGCATATGAGAATACAACATCATTAACCGCCAATTTCTCTACATCAATGAACTCTGCTGCTGCATCAATAACTGTTTTTCCATTCTTAATGAAATCATTTCCTGTACTTTCATCAAGAACATTTACTCCTGCTTTTCCGACTGCTGTCATTGCTACTCCAAGAGAATTGAAACTTGCCGAACCGTATGCCTGGTATGTTCCATTTTCATCCTGATATGTTGCAATTATATCAAGTGCCTTTGCAATATACGCATTTATCTCTGCCTGTGGCACTGTCACGTTGTGAGCCTTTGCATATTCTTCATCGGCATAAGGTGCAACTGCATCAAGGTCCATTGCAATAGGATCTACTGATCCGTAATTTGCAACGTTTGATACTGCATCTTCATAGTCATCAATTATTGTTCTGATAAGTAAATCTCTGCTTACACGAGATGAAATACTCATCTCTGAAACGCTGTAATTTCCCGAATCAAGTGCATTGAGAATATATCCGTCACGTCCATATGCACCATATGCATAAGCTGATTTCTCATATGTATCAAGTGAAGTGATTTCTTCAATAAGATTCATCCCATTAATATTTGTGCAGTCATATCCAAATGCTGTAAGATATTCTATTACGTAACTGAGTGATTTTACATATGTTCCTACTGTCTTGAGTGTTTCAAAAGAAAGTGGAAGTTCAACAGTTTTGTATTCTGAATAATCATAGTATGAATAAGTTTTTCCCTCAACTGCACCACCGTCTTTCATCTGGGCTAACTGACTCAAAACATTTTCTGTTGTTGCTTTGTAGAATTCTTCTGCATTCAAACCACATTTTTTGAGTACCACTACAGAGTGAAGTAATGATGCACTCTCAATACCTGAAATTCCCTGTCCATTACTGAAAACAGTCTCAAATATTTTATTTCTAAGCAACTCAATCTGCTTATCTGTGAGTTTTTTATACTCTTCTATTATATCTGCCTTTGGATTGAGAGCTGCGTCGTCTGCAAATGATGCAGGCAACTCTTTTCCTTCCATAGTTTTGTAAACAAAGGAAAGTTTGTCTCCTTCTTTTACTGTGTAAGAATCAGTACCAACTGACATTGTTTCGCCATTAACATCAAATACCCAGAATTTTTCTGTCTCGGCATCATATCCCATTTTATTAATGCTTGCCCAGTAACTGCCCCAGTCTGATTCTGCAATGGTATATTCTATCCCGTTTTTGTCCATTACCATTTTAAAAGCCTCAGTTGCTTTTGTTCCTTCATCAACAAGAACAAGTTCCTTTGATACTGAAACGGCTTTCCCATCAGTGTTCTCATTTGAAAGGCTGTCCAATGCAACCCACACAGCTACCTTTGCTGCCTGTTTTTCGCTTTCCTCTGCTGATATATTCACCTGAACAAGTGAAAATACCATTGTTACCGCAATGACAAGTGACATTGCTTTTTTGCTTAAATTCTTAAACATCTTTTTTCCTCCTGCAATATAAAAAATTATGTTTATTATTAAGTTGAAATCCTCTATCTCTTACGATTTTTACTCACCACTTATATAAATTGAGTCTTATCCACTGAGATAAAAGTTTTCAATCACTTAATCTGTTTCCTGTTATTTAGCTGACATCTGATTGCCGGCTACACAATTCCATACTTTATTTTTATTCTCTGTATTTTCTTTATGAGACTCTCCCCAAAAAAGAAAATGCAGACTGCTGCCCCAAGTCCATGCTGAAAATCGTAGGGAACTCCCGTCATATACACAAGCCTTATGGTTCTTAACGATACATTCTGGCTCTCAGGATTCATTCCCGCGTCCATCAAAAGTGATGCGAAATTCATTATTCCGCCATATATAATAAAACTGATTAAAAAAGTAAATACCGTCATGGTCACCACATCCGCGTGCAGCTTTTTTCTCTGAAACAGCAAACCTGATGCCAAACCTATTGCACCAAATGCGTAGAGCCACCATCCTGCAAAGCCTTTAAGAGAACCGTTCGCCTGAGTTATAACATATATAGTAAATCCCAAAAGTTCTGATACTATTATGGCAATGACAGGGCCCATGATAATCTTAAATGAACTATCGGTCCTTCCCGTGCTCTCCTCAAAAAGTGAATCTGCTTTTATATCAACTCTGTTAAATACCATTCCACTCATAAATCCAATAAGCCCCCAGCAGACCATCTGCCAAGGTGTCCAGGGACCCTGACCGTCGAATGTGTTACACACCAGTCTTCCAAGGGCTCCCACCAAAAATCCGGCTTCCGGTCCAAGAGAAATTCCGGACACTACCACAAGAGCAGTTCCTGCATGTAGGGGAACCGTGTGTGTACACAGTACATTTGCTGATGCAGTAAATGCAGTCATGGATGAGATAAGTACAACGTCCCTGGCCCTGGGCTTTCTATATTCAAACAAAACCATAAAGGGCATTATTACTACCGCAAGAATCAGTAGACTCATTATAATATAATGTCTCTGCTTCATAAAGAAATAAAACACTGCCAGGAGAAGCGGCAACATTACGGCAATACACAGAATTGCCATTATTCTTCTTTTGCGGACATTTTCCAGAAACTCTTTTTCATTGAAATTTCTTCTGCTCCTAAAATGTGTTCCATCATCTTTTGTCCTGCTCTCAAAATGTGTTTCATCATCTTTTGTCCTGCTCATGAACTGTGCTTCATGCCTATTTTCATTTTCCATGGGCAAGCCTCCTTTGAACATCTTCAACTGTAATGCATCCCTCCAGAATTCCTTTTGTCATTCTGCTTACTTCAGTGGTGAAAAACATATTTTCACAGAAGAATGTATATTTTTCATCTGAGGCAACTATGTCACCATCAAACATAAATGCACAATGGGTTGCATGCTTAGCCGCAAACTCCATATCATGAGTTATCACAACAATGGTCTTTCCTTCACTCTGAAGCTGCTTTAGAATCTGCGCAAGTTTTTCTTTGAACTCTCCATCCAATCCTTTTGTTGGCTCATCCAGCAGAAGGATGTCAGGCTGTGTCAGAAGCACCTTCCCAAGCGCAAGTCTTTGCGCCTGGCCTCCACTCAGATCATATGGGTGCATCTTTCTGCAATCCTCTATTTCCAAAAGATTTAACATCTCATCCACCTGATTAATAATCTGATCGTTTACTTTCATATTTTTATCGGACTTTTTATTATCTGTTAATATCTCTGCAAGTTCTTCCTCCACAGTAAGTTCCGTGAATAATGCCTTTGGATTCTGGACCAGGTATGCCACCTTTCCGTCAGTATATATCTTACCTGAGCGTGTCTTTAAAATACCGGAAATGCATTTGAGCAGAGTTGTCTTTCCGCTTCCGTTTCCACCCATAATAACCGTAAAACTTCCTGCCTCAATATTCAGGGAAAGCTTATCAATAACTTTTCTGTCTTTTGCATATGAAAATGAAATATCTCTTACAGTCACACAGTTGCCTGCTTCTTTATTTCCTGCAATATTTTGCTTTCCTGCAATATTTTTCTTTCCCGAAGTATTTTGCTTTCCCGAAGTATTATGTTCTTCCGTAAAATACAGCTTACCATGCTCACTCAGAGATTCAATCCACTCTCTTCCCTGTCTTACTGATACAGGCATTTTGCACTGTTTCTTATTTACAGGCATTTTGCCAAAGTTCTCTTCCGCGTTCATATAAATCCTTGAAGCCGCAGGAATTGCATTATATATTGCCAGTTCCCTTCCTTTCTTTTTCCTGTATTCATCAAAAACCACATCAAGTTCTTCAGGCTTTTTGATATCGACTATCTCTCCATCCTGCATAACCACTACCCTGTCTGCATATGGCAGCACATCACTGAGTCGCTGCTCTGAAATAACAATTGTGGTGGATAATTCTCTGTTTATCTGAACAAGTGCATTTATAAAACTCTTTGCCGCTTTAGGAGACAGCTGATTAACCGGCTCATCGAGAATCAAAACTTTTGGATTCATTGCCATTACGGACGCTAAAGCTACCAGTTGCTTTTCTCCCCCTGACAATTCCTCTGTCTTTTTTCTGTATATTTCACGAATCCCCATAAACTCTGCGATTTCTGCAGTTCTTCGCCTCATAACATCATTTTTATATCCCAGATTTTCCAACCCGAAAGATAACTCATGCCACACTTTGTCCGATACAATCTGGGAATCAATATCCTGTCCAACAAATCCAATTTTTTGGGCACTGTCCCTGTCACTCATCTCTTCGATTGGTATTCGTCCGGAATTAATATTTGGAATTCCTCCGGATTCATTATTTGCATTATCAATGAAATACATATTTCCCTCACCCCTGCCAAAAGGAATGTGGTTCTTTTTCATATGAGAGAGAAGCGTGCTCTTTCCGCATCCGGACTTTCCCGCAATAACGATAAATTCTGACTGTCTTATTTCAAATGTGATATCTTTTATGGCAGCTTTATTTGCACCGGGATATGTAAAACTGACATTGTCAAATTCAATAATATTACCTACCATTATTATCTCTCCTCTCATTACTGTTTGCAGCCGCCTTCGACATGTTCTCCCCGGAATTCTCATAAGCTCCATTTATTATGTCTGAAGCCATTGGAATCCCCATAAATAAAAAAAACATAAAAAAGGAAACAACATTTATAAATGTAATCTCCGTAAATTCCATACTTGGGAAATAATTAACTCTATACTTTCCTAAAATAGCCATTGTGCAGGGAAAGCTTCCAAATGCCATTAGCAAAACAAGCATTATTCTGTCGTTTCTGATAAATTTAAAAAGATGTGCGTTTGTTCTCTTACCAGTCCCATATCCCCTTGACTCCATGGATACAGTGGTGTTAACGGAATCTTCTAAGGTCCATGAAATGACTATAGACAATTTTTTAAGCATAAACTGAATTCTCCTCATCACAGACATATCTCCGGAATTCCTTCCGATTCCCGCCTGTGCATCGGATACTTCTTTGTACTTCTTTATTAACTTTGGAATCATTCCGATAGTCATGGAAATAATCAGTGCGATGGTTGGAAGAAGTCTTCCTGTGAGATACAAAAACTTTTCCGTATCTATCATTGAGCCCGCAACGTAAAACCATGAAATAGTAGCAAGCATCATCATTCCTGTTACCAGTCCAAACAGAATTGTTTCTAAGGTCACCGGCAAATCATTGATATAAAACAGCGCCGTCTCCCCATTATGTGAAAATAGCGGAACAAAAACTGCCGCAAAAATAATAACCGGAATAGAAAGAAATGCGAATATTTTAAGGTACTTTTTTCCATACAAATATCGCCCATAGAGCAACGCCATAAAAAGAGATAATCCGGCAGTGTAAGGATTTATTGAACTCATTGTAATAATGAGCGCAATAACTATAAATATTAAATTGATTATCGGATGGTATTCATTAAATCTCTGCATTTACACTCCCTTGATATGTCTTTTACTTATTTCTGCATGTGCCTGTAAAACAGCTTAGTCCGGCACACCGTCTACCGTATAACTCCAGACAATGACATCGCCGTCTGCAACTTTGTAAGCACTGGCACCAAGCATCGGTGATTTTCCGTTCACCGTATAAACCCAGCCACTCATATCTCCTGCAGCCCGCTCAGGAAGATTGTTAATACTTCTAACGTAATATGCTTTGTACAATGCATTATAACTTGCATCAATTGCAATGTTTTCTTTCTTACATGCGGCATTTAAAATATCATATACAGTTGTACCTTCTAATACTTTAACAGTAGTCTTTGTAAGTATCACCCCGTCTTCCGGAATAAATTTTCTGAACTTTTCAAGCATTGCATCGGGATTATCACTCAATTCAAAACAATTTACTTCAATGATGCACTCTATATATTTTTTCTGAGCAGTCTCAGTCTCAGATGCTTTTGTCTCATTTTGTTTCTTATCATTTTGCTTATTGCCATTTTGTCCTGAGTCTTTGGTGCCATTAATTACTCCACCTTTGCCATCATCGACATGAATATCTCCCGATTTATCTGTTTTACTTGAATCAGATGAGTCATTTGCCTTATTCGAATTGTCCGAATCATCTGTTCTTTTTGAATTATTTGTCTGATTCTTATTTGATTTTTTTGTTTTGCTCTTATTTTTAGTTATCGTTTTACTGTTATCTGATTTTTTTGTTTTGCCCTTATTTGTATTTTTAGTCTTGCTGTTATCTGATTTTTTTGTTTCCGACTTGCTTAAATTATCTTTATCTGATTTATCATCTTGCGACTCTGCTTCTATATCCGCTTTTGAATCGGTCTTATTATTTGTTGTGTTTTTTTCATCTGCATCGCCATTATTTACTGTGGCACTCTCATCAATCTGGTCTTTTATTTCATCTAAAACTTCACTCTCAGATACTTCATCTACATCTTCGAAAATGATCTGAGCCATCCCGTTTTTATCTTTTTGTACTCCCGAATCAGCCAGTTGCTGCTGCTCTTTTTTGTACTCATCTACACTCTTTATCTCTATATTTTTGAATGCCACTGCACACATTGCAATAATAATCACAATGCCTGCAAACCACTTTATTTTTTTCAAATCCATTACGTACCTCTAAAGTTTAAAGAACTTTCTTATGAAATAAAAAAAACTTCACCCCAACAATTGTATTATCGGGCTGAAGTTTTTGCTGCCACTGATACTATTTTGTTACTCACCACTTAGCACATATGTGCTTGAAGTGAGAGTCATCTCGCATCTAATATATATTCTTACATTTCACCCTCAGCAAAACGCAAATTCTTCAATCCAATTTGTTATATCAGCAGGTATCTGACTCTTGAAAAATACAACCATTCACAGTTGCTCTTCCAACTACAGTAGCTGGGGCTGTTGCAGATTTTGACTGCATTCCCTTTTGACTCCGCCATCGCTTTTAAACGACCGAAGCACTGATACAATAACTATTTTTATTTTTAAACCTTTTAAATTATATGAATATATACTCTATAAGTCAAGTTTTACAACAGTTTATAATATATTCTTACATCCAACCGGATTGTTGATAGTAATCAAATTCATTCACTCAACCAGGAAGCCCCCGGCAAAACATTTTACCGGGGGCTTCCTGTTATGAGACAAGTATAGTCCTTCTCATCTCTTATTTATCTTCTTTTCTTAAATTTAAAACTGAAATAAACAATCCCAATATAGCCATGATTATCATCATTGCAAATCCGTTGAAGATGTCTTTAACACCTGTCTTTGGAGCTACTGTGCTGTTGTTTACTCCCTTTTTAATAATAGAGTTTTCTTTGCGAACAATTACATTCTTGTTACTGTCGTTATTTTTATCGTTGTTATTGTTCTTTTTATTAGACTTTTTGTTGTTCTTTGTTTTCTTTGATGTCTTTGTAGTTTTAGTCACTTCAGCTGTTGTTTCTTCTTTATTTACTACTGTCACATCTGTCGTCTTTTTATTATTTTCTGTTGTAGATGAAGATGTGATTGTTGTAGTCTTGATTTCCTCGTAATTTGCAGTAAATACTGTGTCTCTTGTAATCTTGTAGTTGTTTACGTCTGTAACTATAACTTCCTTGCCGTTTTCATCTGTTGTAGTCCAACCTACAAATTTATATCCCTTGTTTGCAGTAACTGTCGGCTCTGTTGATGTCTCGTTGTATTTTACTGTCTGGTTAGGATCCCCCTTTGTGATTGTTCCGTTGTCTTTAGGCTTGAATGTAACCTTGTATTCTTTCTTTGTGTAAACAAATACAATTTCGTTTTTCTCGTCGTTAATTACGATTGTTTTTGTCTCATCACCTGTAAGCTTGTATCCTGTAACATCAATTGCATTTTCTGTAACTTCAGAATCAAAGTCTGCACCTTCAACTGCCTTTGAAGGATATACTTCATTTCCGTCTTCGTCTACGTATTTTACAATGTAGTCATATTTCTTAGGATTGAATTTTGCTGTAAATACTGTGTCAACTGTAATCAATTCTTTTGATGGCTCTTCACAAATTACTGCACCTTCAGTGTTTTCATTTGACATTACCCATCCTGCAAATTCATATCCTCTGTCTGCCTGTGGTGTAGGGATATCTTTTACGCTTGTGTTGTAATCTACTGTTCTGTCACTTGTATCTCCTGTGAGAGCACCACCCTTATCAGCTGTAAATTCAACATTAAGTTTCAATACATCGTAAACAAATACAATTTCATTCTTCTCTGTGTCGATTTTAATTGTCTTTGAAGATTCGTCATCAAGTACAAATCCTGTAAGTTTAACTGCTTCTTCTGTTACCTTGCTTCCAAATGCAGTTGCCTCACCCTGCTTTGCAGGAATGATGTCGTTTCCTTCTTTGTCCACATATCTTACTGTGTATGGATATTCATTAACTTTGTAAACATAAGTTACAACGTTCTTCTCTGCATCGTCACTAATCTTTACTTTCTTTCCATCCTGCTCTGTAAGTGTGTATCCCTTGATGTCTTTTGCTTTAGTTTCTACTGTTTCCTCAAATTTTGCACTTCCGTCTGTAGGATCTGCAATCTCATTTCCCTTTTCATCAACATATTTTACTGTGTATGGGAACTCGCCCTTCTTGTACGTGAAGATGATTTCATTTGTCTTTGGATCTGTTGTTATCTCAAGAGTCTTTGTGCTTTCTCCGTCAACTCCGTATCCTTTGATTACAGGTGCTTTTTCTTCAACTGTAGACTTAAAGTCTGCAGGATCACCCTGTTTTAGATCGATAATATCTTTACCGTTCTCATCAACATATCTTACTGTGTATGGATACTGTTTTGGATTGAATACTGCTGTGTATGTTGTGTTCTCTGTTATTACATCATTCTTTGGATCATCAGCCTTAACCGGTGTTTTGTCGCTGTCTGTTGTCTTCTGCCATCCGATGAATTCATAACCGTCTTCGACAACTACCTTTGGCTCCCCGCCTGTCTTTTCACCGATATCTACTATATAAACAGTCTTATCGTTTCCTGTATTCCCCTTTTCAGGATCAACTACGAATTTTACTTCTGCATTTGGTTTTGCATCAAGTTCTGCCTTATCTGTAGGATTTACTTCCTTAAGTGCAACTGATACCTCACCTGTATTCTCATCATATGTTGGAACCGGTCCGCTTACTGAACCTTTAGCGTCTGCCTTGATTCCACCTTTTTTAACGTCTGTGTTTAATCCTGTAACTTTGATGTAATCATTATTGTCAAGATTCCATCCCTTTTCTAAATTAGAAAGAAGTGTTGTATATTTATCTGTCTTATTCTGAATGTCTTCTTTTGTAATTGTTACAACTGTATCTTTTCCATCTTTGTGTAATGTTACTGTAAGTCCGTTGTCAATGTTGTATCCTTCAGGAATCACAATTCCATCACCGCTGATTTTGAATCCTGTTCCCTCGTCGTCGATTCCAAACTTTGACATTTCATTTGATTTAGCTGTAAGCTTGTACTCTACATTAACGTTTGTGCCCTCTGTTACCGGGTCAGACAATTCGTTTCCTGCGTTATCTGTTATCTTAACATCGATTTCAGCTTTTGGTTCGTTCTTTGGAACAACTGCTGTTACAACCTGATTTACTGTAACCGGTTCATCTATAAACACAATTCGTCCGTTTTGATCATAAGCAATCTGTGGTGCTGTAATATCAACATCAAGAGTTGATTTTACAAGTTTGTCGGCTGGCATTTCTCTTACAAGTCCTGTAAGTGTTGCAACATTATCTTTATCTAACTTAAGTTCACCAACTTTTTTAGAGAACTCTTTTACTTTGTCTGCATCATTGAGATCATCTTTTGAAATAGATACTGTCTTAACAACATTTCCCTGCTTGTCTGTAACTGTTACTTTAAGTTCACCGTCAACTGTGCACTGACCTAAATCCAATCCGTCTTTTCCGATTGTTGTTCCAAGATCAGAGTCAACAAATGTGATATTTGACATATCTTTAACTCCGGCCTTAACGCTGTACTCAACGTTAACTTTTTCGCCAACAGTTACCTTTGCACCGTCTTCAATTTCATTTCCGTCTTTGTCCTTAAATACTACAGAACCCTTTGCATCAGCCGGGAGTAAAATCATGTTTGTATGAATTCTGATGTTACTGTCTGTTGTATGTCTTTCCATATAGAAGAAATCAAATGTGTAGATTTCTCCATCCTTAAGTCCCAAATCATCTGCGATATCATTTACTTTAACTGTTCCGTTTAATGCCGGATGCGCTCCACCGATATCAAGTGCAAGTTTGTTGTTGATGAATACATAAACGTCATCGTCACCACGGAAGTTAAATTCTAAGTCTGAAGCCTTATCATAGTAAAACTCACAGTGAGCCTTCATGGCAAAATGATAATTGTGATTTGGTGTTCCCTCTTCATATACATTTGGATGCTCAATATCATACTGTCCAAATGGTGCTGTGAAATCTGAGAGACTTCCAAGACGGTTCTTATCCAATGGATAGAAACCTTCATTTACATTGCTCTGTGTCTGATTCTGAGATATATCTTTGTTTTCCAAGTCATAATTGATTTTATGGTTATTATCAAACTCGTAAACTTTCTTTTCATCATCAAGTGATAATGTAAGTGTCTTGTAAAGAGATGTTCTCTGAGTAACATCATTTGCTGTATCTGACCAGAAATTATTTGTCATGTAGTAGATATAATCCATACATGTTTCAATATCGTCTAATTTATTTTTTGTATGATCAACAGAGAATGCCTTTTTAGACTCTTCGTAATCTCCAAGTTTTACGTCAGCTAATTCTTTGATGTAAACATTATCAAATCTTCTTACTTTCTTTCCTTCTGTTATCTGAGTAGCTCCTTCACCCTTTGGTGCAACTTCCAAGATAACTTTTGTAACTGATTCAGGAACTGTGAAAGCATTCTTTCTGTCGTATGTTGTTGACACGTCTGCAAGTTTTGTTCCATCCGGAGTTGTAACCTTTGCCACTGCAAGATCTGACTCAATTGTCTCTGCCTTTACAATGTATTCTTTGCCCGGTGTAACACTCATCCCGATTTTTGCTACAGTCTTCTCATCATCTTCACATGTTATACCACCGTATGGAGATGTCTTCCAACTTGACTCTTTTTCAAAAATCCATCCTTCTTCTTTTGCATCTTTATTGTGCCACTGATTTGCATTTGCAATAACAGGATTTGTTCTTGCCTCATCGTAGTAGAGTGATGGGTTTGTAATGAATGCCTCACCTGTTGTTTTAGGTGTTGCAGTAAGTACAATGTGTCCTGCTTCTTTTAATGAAACCTTAACTGACTGATTTATAACGTCTGTGCTAACTGTTGTCTTGTTTCCGTTAGCACTGATAACCAAATCCATATTGTCAGCCTGCCATAATGTGAATGTATAATCACCTGCTGCAAGATTTCCAAAATCCAATACAGCCTTATTGTCTGCACCACCAATTGCAGTAACTAACTTGTCACCCTGAAGGCTGTAAATAGTGTTTCCATCACTATCAAGCCATTTGTCCATATTTCTGTCCTTTGCAACATACTCAGCTGCAGAAGGAACGCTCCAACCGTTATCCTCAAGATTCATTGCATGGGAATCATTGTTTGTTACAACTGTCTCTTTGCCCGGCTTTGAAACCTTGCTTCTGATTTTGTTGTGTAATTCATTATCAATTTTATAATCCTGCTCTATGTATTCTTTCATTATTAAAGCAGCACGTTCAATTGTTTCTTTCTTATATACAGGAGTTCCGTTTTCTCCAAGTTCAGTCTCAACCAAACCTTTACCTGCACCGTCAGGTACTCCCTTCTCTGTATAATCCTGGTAAAGACTAAGTCCCATAAAAGTACCAAGATCATACTCAAACAGAAAATGATCGTCCAAATGGTCATAAATAACTATAGGCATCTTCATTTCTGTACTTGTTTCCTGAGCCTTTACTTCTTTCTTCCTCGTCACTGCAGTGCCGGCTGCTATCGAAGAAAGGCCAACTGTCATTGCCAACACCAAAGATAATGCTCTTTTCATTTTTCCCTCCTGATTTTTAAAAAAACTTTTTTATAGATATGGATGCGAAAAATCATAATTTGAAAAAAATCTCCCTCACTTTTTCAAACATAATTTTCCCCACCGTTATTTATAACACAAAAATCCTTATTTTAAAGGGGATTGAAACATTTTTATGATTTTCTGCAATTTTTCGTGGTTTTTTCATTTTGTGACAGCCCTTGTATTTTCTGTCATTTTCCGACTTTTATATGCTCAAAAATTTTTTTAGATAATAAAAACATTTTTATATCAATTTTCCTCGTCGTGTAAATCGAGTAGGCTGATTCCTACTCGATACCCACTCCGTGTAATCACTTCGAATCCACTTCGCTACTTCTCAGTGATTACACGGTCGCCAAGTGAAAATCTCTGTGCAAGCCATGAGATAACTTACTTAGTAAGTTATCGACTGCGACAGCGATTATTTATAATCGCGATAGCACAGATTTT
>JAILRH010000217.1 GCA_024698345.1 Lachnospiraceae bacterium
TAAATCTGCTACTTCTCGCTGATTGGGTTCCCCAAATACATAAAAAAATAAATATTTGAAATCCTGCAAGCAGTCTTTCATAATATTTATTCTTTTATGTGCATGGCTGAATAGTTACCAATAATTATTTTATTTTTTTGTATTTTGCAGCTGACCAATCAGAATATTTTCTCTCTTCTCCCTGTAAAATATATGTTCTGATTCTCACATAATACCTCTTGTTCTTTTTAAGTTTCTTGATTGTTATTGAAGTTTTATTTTTCTTTACATTCACAGTTTTTGCTTTGCCAAACTTTTTCTTTGTTGAATACTGTATCTGATAACCTGCAATCTTTTTAACTTTCTTCCATTTAACAAATACAGCTTTTTTCTTAGCTTTAAGCTTTGTTATCTTTGTTGGAGAAACAACAGTTTTTTCAGAAGATTTCTTTGTTGTTTCTACATTGTTTGTCGTAGTCACTACAGCTGTTGTTTCATTTGCAATTGTAGTTTCATTTACAGTTGTAGTCTCACCCACTGTTGCTGCGGCTGTAGTCTTTAACTCAACTCCTCCTGTTTCACCGGAGCTTGTTGATTTATCTTCTTCAACAAAATGGCAATAGCCATTCTCAAACTTTCCTGTTTCAGAATATTCTGTTTCAAAAGGTGATCCTTCATATTCAGCTTTTCCTTCACCAACACCGACTTCAAATACTATTTTCTTATCTTCACCAGGATTTATTTTAAGTTCAATATTTTTATCATCTTCACTATAAAATGCAACATTTTTATCACTCTTGGCTTCAAACTCGCCACCGCAAACCGTTATGTCTGCACATGCCAATGCAACTCCATTTGATGAATAAGTTTCTACTTTTCCGCCGTTGATAGTAAATGAAGCATTATTTGTATTAGGATAAGAATTTCCTTCTGAATCTGTAAATACCCCGGCTCCAATTGCACATCCGAATTTATTTGTCACCTTAACTTTGCCGTCATTAACTTCTACTTCAACACCATTTCCCGGTAAACCTCCCGTTGAAATACCGCCTCCAATTGTAGCACCTACAAATGCATCTGCAGTAAATTCTCCTCCGTTTACCACTAAAGAGCCGCCATTTCCACCGTTTCCGCTTTGAGAATATCCTCCTCCGATTGCTCCGCCACACAGTACATTTTTTGCATCAACACAACCCCCGTTGATAATAATTTCTGCCCCATCTCCGGCGCTTCCGTTTAATGAATATCCACCACCAATTGCAGTACCCGTATTTACCTCGGCATTAATTGTTCCACCGTTCACAGTAAGTTTACCGCCGTCTCCGGCATCAGCATAATCATCGTCGGTGCTCATTCCGCCTATGGCTACACCGTCACTAACTTTAATATTTACGGTTCCATCATTTACTATAACATTACCGCCGTTTCCTGCCTCTGATGAATCTATAGTATAGCTTCCTCCGATTCCAACTCCTCTAAGATTACTTTCTGCATTAATCGTTCCATTGTTGATAACAAGTTCACCAAAATCTCCTGTATCGTATGGATTTCCTCCGATAGCAGCTCCTGCTACTACCTCAACATCTAAAACTCCATTACCTCCAACAGTAAGTGTTGAATCGTCTGAAACAACCAATCCGGGACCCACACCTGTAGCCAGCTTAACAACTGCATCATCAATTATGTTGAACGATACTGTCGCATCATCGATAACAATGGCAGCGCCACCCAAATCAGTTGTCTTGTCAATGGAAATATCACCAAAATTGATATCTGCATTAACCCCCTTATCAACTCTTATTGTGTCTGAAGTTGACTCAACGTCATCAACCATTTCAATAGTGTATTCACCGTCATCAAAAATAGATAAAACACCCTCATCATATGAATATCCTTCTTCTTCACTAATAAGGAAATCTCCAACTCGCACAAAGTTTTCTTCTTTAACTACAGCATTAACATTAACCGGTACTACAGTTGCTGTCAAAGCCGCAACCAAAATAATAGATTGTATTCTTTTAGTTTTCATATCAATTTTCTCCTTTATTGCTTTTTTAATGACATTATAGTCTTCTTATCATCTTTATTCAACTCCGCTTTTTCCAAAAGATCAGGTCTTCTCTCATAGGTTCTTATTATTGACTGTTCTCTTCTCCACTTGTCAACTTTTGCATGATCTCCCGACAACAAAATCGGAGGGACTTTCTTTCCTTCAAACTCATTTGGTCTTGTATACTGTGGATACTCCAAAAGATTATCTGAAAAACTCTCCGTTTCTGCGGACGCATCATTATTAAGCACTCCCGGAACAAGTCTTGAAATCGCATCAATCATGACCAATGAAGGTAATTCTCCACCGGTGAGTACATAATCACCAATAGAAACATTGTCTGTCACAATCATTTCAAGAACTCTCTCATCAATCCCTTCATAATGACCGCACAGAAAAACCAAATCTTCTTCTTTTGCAAATTCCTTTGCCATATTCTGATTAAAAGTTTTGCCCTGAGGTGTCATATATACTACCCTTGGCTTCTTTCCAATCTTTTCCTCTATGCTCTTATAACTTCTGTATACAGGTCCCGGCTGCATAACCATACCTGCACCACCACCATAAGGATAATCATCAACCTGCCCATGCTTGTTCCCTGCAAAATCCCTGATATTGATTGCTTCCACATTTATTAAATTCTTTTCGATAGCTCTTCCTGTGATACTGTGAGATACAGTATCAGTTATCATTTCAGGAAACAGCGTAAGTACATAAAAATTCATTAATCCAACAATCCTTTCAGCAGATGAACAACTACCTTTTTTTCCTCAATATTTCTATCTATAATACAATCAGGAATAACCGGTATCAGGCATTCCTTCCCATCTTTCATCTTTACTATATATACATCGTTAGCACCGGTCTGTAGCACATCTGTAAGTGTACCAAACTCGCTGCCATCTTCCAGATAAACATCTGCCCCGATAATATCAGCAATGTAATATTCACCCGGTTCTAATTTAACTGCATTTTCCCTTGATACAAGAAGGTCACAGCCTTTATACTTTTCAACATCGTTAATATTGTCAAATTCTTCAAACTTAAGAATAACCATATTCTTAAAAAATCTTGCTGAAGTAACCTTTACTTCAACCTGTTCTCTTTTCGCATCTATTATAGCTTTCTTTAATTTTTTAAATCTCAATGGATCATCGGTTGTAGGAAATACTTTTACTTCTCCCCTGATTCCATGAGTGTTAGCAATAACACCAACTCTGAAAAAATCTTCCATAAAACTCCTTTAACTTTTGAAAGAGACTGACCAAGGCCAGTCTCTTTAATAAATTGCATATTATAAGAAGCATTTAATCTTCTCAATATCTCATGCACTGAATAACCTCTAATAGGAATTACATTCCTACAAGTTATATGATGTCTACAATAACTTTTTTGTCGCTTTTTGATGCTGCAGCTTTTACAACCGAACGAATAGCCTTAGCGATACGTCCCTGCTTTCCGATAACCTTACCCATATCAGACTCGGCAACCTTGAGCTCGACGATAACAGCTTTGTCTGTTTCTCTTTCAGTTACTACAACTTCATCAGGAGAGTCAACAAGTGCTTTAGCAATTGCTTCCACTAATTCTTTCATAAGACTCCTCCTATTTTATTATTTTTCAATTCCAGCAAGCTTAAAGAGTTTTGCAACAGTCTCTGTAGGCTGAGCACCGTTTGATAACCACTTCTTAGCAGCTTCAGCATCTACATTGTAAACACTTGGATCCTTAGTTGGATCATATGTTCCGATCTCCTCGATGAATCTACCATCTCTTGGTGATCTTGCATCAGCTACTACGATTCTGTAGTAAGGTGCCTTTTTCTGTCCCATTCTCTTTAATCTAATCTTTACTGCCATTATTCTTTACCTCCGTAAAATAAAATAAATATAATATATATGCTAAAAGACAAATGTCTCTTGCTAACCAATAATTACAACATTTTTTTAAATTTAGAAACCAAATGGCATCTTCATGCCTCCGAAGCCTCCAAAGCCTCCGCGTTTCTTTTTGCCTTTTCCACCCATAAGACCAGGCATGCTCTTCATCATCTTTCTTGCCTGTTCAAACTGCTTAACAAGTCTGTTAACCTCTGCGATATCAACACCTGCTCCATTAGCAATTCGTTTCTTACGGGATGGATTGAGAATTGAAGGATTGCTTCTCTCCTCTTTTGTCATTGAATAGATAATTGCTTCAACTCTTCCAAGCTGCTTGTCATCAGGAAGCATGTCATCTGTAATCTGATTTCCCATACCCGGAATCATCTTAAGCATATCGGCAAGACCGCCCATGTTCTTAATCTGACTCATATACTCAAGATAATCATCAAATGAGAATTCAGCCTTCTTCATTCTGTTTGTAAGATCCATTGCCTTTTCCTTATCGATAGAAGCCTCAGCTTTTTCGATAAGAGTAAGAACATCTCCCATTCCGAGAATTCTTGAAGCCATTCTGTCCGGATAGAACTGTTCCAAGTCGGAAAGTTTCTCACCCATACCTATATATAAAATAGGCTTTCCGGTAACAGCTTTGATAGAAAGTGCGGCACCACCTCTTGTGTCACCGTCAAGCTTTGTAAGGATAACACCGTCAATGCCTATTCTCTCTTCAAATGTTCCTGCTACATTTACTGCATCCTGACCTGTCATAGCATCTACAACGAGAATGCACTGATGTATTTCAATGTTCTCCTTGATTTCTACAAGTTCATTCATCATGTCTTCATCAACATGAAGACGACCTGCAGTATCGAGGATAACTACATTGTTACCATTTTTCTCTGCGTGAGATATAGCAGCTTTTGCTATATCAACAGGCTTATGTCCTGTTCCCATAGAGAATACCGGAACGCCCTGCTTATCTCCGTTAATCTGGAGCTGTTCAATAGCAGCCGGTCTGTACACGTCACAGGCAACTAAAAGTGGCTTTTTGTTTTTAGCCTTTAACTTTCCTGCAATCTTTGCAGTGGTTGTTGTCTTACCTGCACCCTGAAGACCCATCATCATTATCACTGTGATGCCATTGTCTACAAGCTTGATCTCTGTGGTTTCTGATCCCATAAGATCTGTCAGTTCTTCGTTAACAATCTTGATAACCATCTGTCCCGGTGTCAATGAAGTCATAACATCCTGACCGACAGCTCTCTCTGTAACTTTATTGATAAACTGTTTAACAACCTTAAAACTAACGTCTGCCTCCAAAAGAGCCATCTTAACTTCCTTGAGAGCCGCCTTTACGTCGTCCTCTGTAAGTCTGCCCTTACTTCTAAGGTTCTTAAATACATTTTGCAATTTGTCTGATAAACTTTCAAATGCCAAAGGAGTACCTCCTAATTCTTAGTAGTTGTCAAGAATCTCATTTGCAATAACTTTAACCTGTTCAATGGTTGTATTAATCTCGCCAGTCTTGTTCTCATAGTCATCAACCAGTGAACATATATCTGTAATCTTAGATTTTGTAAGAGTGAACTTCTCAACTAAATGAAGTTTCTCTTCGTAACCGTTAAGAAGCTTGTTGCATCTCTTAACCAGGTCATGTACGCCCTGTCTGGAAATGCCCTGTTCCATGGCAATCTCTCCAAGACTCAAGTCATTAAGTACAAAATCTTCGTAAATCTCTTTCTGATGTGGTGTGAGTAACTCACCATAAAAATCATAAAGCAACGATTGCTTTAGTATATCATCCATACCACACACTCCAATATCTGATAGTCAGTGTCAAGTAATTTTTCTTTACACTCTTGCCATTCTACACTAAAAAAGAAGTGGTGTCAAGCAAAATATCTTTACACCACTTCTTTTTATTTTCTGCCCAATTGGAATAACCATTATTTGCAATTATATTTATCATTTACACAATCAGGCACTTATTATTTACCATCTACCCGTTTACTGATAGTCACATAATTTTGATACACTTTAATATTAACAATCTCGCCTTCTTTATACAGCGCAGCCGGAGACTCCATATCATATTTAATATATTTTCCACCTTCGGGTGTAAAAATGAGTATTTTGTAAACTATACCTCTCCTATGATTGTATGTTTTTCCCGTTCTTTCACAGGAACATATCTTACCGGTAGTAGATGCACCAAGAGTTTGAATTTTTATATTTTTCACAACATTATCATATCCTAAATACAATAATAATATGCCCAGATACAGAAACAATCCAAGAAAAAACAACCCATAAATATTCATTATGAGAGAACCTTTTGATGTAGTTGCTTCTGTTTTATCTACTGAACCGAGTGATAATAGAGAAAATAACAAACCTGCAACAAAAGGCAACACACAAAAAAATCCAAGCACGAAATAAAACGTACTGTTCCAGTAATTTAAATTGGATGGTATGCACGATACATAGGATCCGTATTTTTTATGACTGTTTTCTTCATTCTTATATGTTCCATCAACCAGTTTTTCCAGCGTGAACTCATCCTCACCGATTATATCATTTGTAAGCACCGAATTATTGTATATTCGCAATCCGATTAAATCATTTGCTCTGTGACCATTAACATTTTTATCTATTGAATATTTAAAACAACGGTAGCCGACTGATGTTCTAACCAGTATCTCGCAACCTCCCCCGATTTCATCACCGAGTCTGCAAATCATTCCCGTAACATTTTTACCGAATAGTCTAACTGCAATTCCATTAAAGATTACTCCAACAAATTTATATAATACAATCAATTCAATAATCCCAAAAATTGCACCAAGCACAAGAAGTGCCACTTTTTCATATGTTTCATCTGCTTCACTCCAACCTACAACCGGCACAAAAGTAAACAGAGATAAAAATCCAATAATGAAAAGGCCTGACAAAATACTCCCCATCAAGTCTGAAGCATTAGTCACCTCTATCTCTTTATAATTTGCTCTAGCTCTTTCATTTCCTTGAAGTTTAGGAGTTGAATCATCAATTAGTTTTCCCAATATTTCTTTATTGCTATTTATATCTTCATCACAATTCTTATCTTTACTCATTCAATTCTGTCCTATTGATATTATTCTTTTCCAATTATTTTATAATAATCACCATATACTTTCAGTTCAACTAAATCATATTTATTATATGGAGCAGATGGTCCGTGCATTTCATATTGAATAAGTCTCTGTCCTTGCGAGGTATTAATTTGTATGGTATAAAACACACCTTCTAAACCATTATATGAAATTCCCTTTCTTATATATCCAAGAACTATTCCTGTAACTTTTCTTCCTCGTACAACAGTTAAGATGCAATAAAAAACATAATAGCCTGCTTTAACTAGTAAATATATTCCCACTACAATAAAAACAACGATACACACACACGGGAACCATACCATCATAAAAGTCACATATTCCCGCTCAAGATATAACTCTATTCCTAATAGCAATGGTGCAAATACAGCACATAATCCAATATACAAATTAAAGAAAGTATTATAAAAAGTAATAGGCACTGATTTACAGAGTACATATTGATTTGTTATTATTTCATCTTCAATTCTTTCCTTAACCCCACTATTATCTTTAATGTAAACTGTGTCATTCCATACTTTTAGCTCAACTATTTCTTTAATCTTAAATACTATAACATTTTCATCAAAATGATATCGAAAATATCTGTAACCTTTTGATGTTCTAACAAGTATACTGTAATTTCCTATTTCATTGTCACATTCTATTATCATGCCTTTGACTTCTTTACCTGCATATCTCGCTTTTGTTTTTAAAATCAGTTCTTTTATAACTATATAACAATATGCAAAAGCAATTGCACCGAAGAAAGCACAAAACAAAAAACATTCCACTAAATCAACAATACTTTCAGTAAAAAAAATCATTGTCCATATCACCATCAAAAATAAAACTGTAAAGCCTACTGCAAAAGCTATTTTATATGAACTCTCACGAAAAGTCGTGTTAGCAGGATGTACTTCTATTTCTTTGTATTTTCCTATTAACTCTTCGTCGCCCTGTATCGTTGGTGTAGAACTATCAACCAGTTCACCAAGTATTTCTTTTTCTTCTGTCTTCTCCAGTTCTTCATTTTTTATTATCATTACAAAAATACATTAACCTTATTTCCAAATATCAATAGTTTATATTTACAATGAAACTCTTACTTCCTTAGGCTTAAATGAAGCCTTCGCAAGTGCTTCAATTATTCTCTCCTTATGTTCATGTCCGAAACACTCAATAGTAACTCTAAGTTCCACTTCCGCATTTCTGTTTACACTGACAAACTGATTATGCTCAAGCTTAATAACGTTACCCTGCTGTTTTGCAATCTCAGAAGCAACTCTAACAAGTTCACCCGGCTTATCAGGGAGCAATACAGAAACTGTGAATACTCTTCCTCTCTGGATAAGTCCGTGCTGAAGAGTTGATGACATTGTGATAATATCCATATTACCACCGCTGATAATAGATACGATCTTCTTGTTCGAACAATCAAGATGTTTGAGAGCTGCAATTGTAAGAAGTCCGGAATTTTCCGCAACAAGTTTATGATTTTCAACCATATCAAGAAATGCATCTATCAGTTCATCATCCTCAATAGTGATTATATCGTCAACATTTTGCTGAATATATGGGAATATTTTTTCTCCCGGAGTTTTTACTGCAGTACCATCTGCAATTGTAGTTGCAGAATCAAGTGTCACAACTTTGCCTGCCTTTAATGATGCAAGCATACAGCTTGCCCCTGCAGGCTCAACACCTATAACTTTGATGTTTGGATTTAAAAACTTTGCAAGTGTGCTTACACCTGTGCAGAGTCCACCACCGCCGATTGGACATAAGATATAGTCAACTGTTGGTAATTCCTTAAAAATCTCCATAGCAATTGTTCCCTGTCCTGCAGCAACATCTATATCATCAAATGGATGAATAAATGTATAGCCTTCTTTTTCAGCAAGCTCTAGAGCGTATTTGCAGGCATCATCATATACATCGCCATGCAAAATAACTTCAGCACCGTAATTCTTGGTTCTGTTTACTTTCATAAGAGGTGTAACTGTAGGCATTACAATTGTAGCCTTTACACCGTAGAGTTTTGCAGCATAAGCAACACCCTGGGCGTGATTTCCAGCCGAGGCAGTGATAAGACCTTTTGACCTCTGCTCATCGGTGAGTGTGCTTATCTTGTAATATGCACCTCTAATTTTATATGCACCTGTAAACTGCATGTTCTCTGGTTTAATATATACTTTATTTCCTGTCATCTCACTGAAATAGTCACTGTATATTAAGTTAGTCTTAAGTGTAACTTTATCAACTACTTCAGATGCCTGTTCAAATTTCTCAAGTGTAAGCTTCTCCATAATCTTCACTTCCTTCTTTATAATTCACTACTGAAACTATTATGTTTCTCACTGCTTAACTCATATTTTTTCACTCTCGCTGATGCTGATTTGTTGCTCGCCACTTATCACATATGTACTTGAAGCAGGAGTCATCTCACATCTTATATATTACTCGTTCTTTTCAAACAAAGCAGTAACAAAATCATGAGAGTTAAATTTCTGTAAATCATCAATCTGCTCGCCAACTCCGATATATTTTACAGGAATTCCAAGTTCTGACTGAATTGCTACAGCGATACCCCCCTTAGCTGTTCCATCCATCTTTGTTAAAATAACACCGGTAATATCAGTTGCTTCCATAAACTGTCTTGCCTGCGCAAGAGCATTCTGTCCCGTTGTGGCATCAAGAACTATGAGATTCTCTCTGTGGCAATCTCCCATCTCTCTGTCAATAATACGGTTTATCTTCTTTAACTCTTCCATAAGGTTTTTCTTATTGTGAAGTCGACCTGCCGTGTCACAAATTAATACATCTGCATTATTAGCCTTAGCTGATGCAATGGCATCAAATATGACAGCTCCCGGGTCTGCCCCTTCACCGGCAGCAATTATATCAACTCCCGCTCTGTTAGACCATTCTTTGAGCTGTTCTGTTGCCGCAGCCCTAAATGTATCAGCCGCTGCCATAATCACCTTTTTACCGCTGTTTTTAAGCTGTCCTGAAAGCTTACCTACGGATGTAGTTTTTCCCACACCGTTTACACCGATAACAAGGACAACCGATTTTTCATTTTCAAAATCATAGGCATTTTCACCCAAATTCATCTGTTCTTCAATACTTGCAATCAAAAACTCTCTGCAAGCTTCAGGTTCTTTTATTCTATTTTCTTTTACCTTTTCCTTGAGATCCTCGATTATCTCCATTGTCGTCTTAACACCAATATCGCTCATAATGAGTATCTCTTCAAGTTCTTCATAAAAATCGTCATCTATTGAGGAGAATCCGGAAAAAACCGAGTTGATTCCGGCCACCATATTCTCTCTAGTCTTTGTAAGACCTGATACAAGTCTCCCAAAGAAACCTTTCTTTTCTTCTGACATTATTCACTCTCCATAATATATTATTTATAATTTCAAGTCTCAAACAATCTGTTTTATTTTAGTCCTCTAAAACTATCATCTCATTGTTATCAACTTAATTCATTTCTCTTAAAGTATGAACAACTTTCACACATTTTATCCTATTGTTCCTACTTATCGAGATCTCCCTCTAACAAGTCAACCGATACAAGTGCTGATACACCTTTTTCCTGCATTGTGATACCAAAAAGTCTGTCTGCGCAGCCCATTGTACCACGTCTGTGAGTTATAACAATAAACTGAGTTGTCTTTGTAAGCTTGTGCAGATACTGTGCAAATCTTACAACGTTACTTCCATCAAGTGCCGCCTCAATCTCGTCAAGAAGACAGAATGGAGATGGCTTCAAATTCTGGATAGCAAACAGCAAACTGATTGCGGTAAGAGCTTTTTCTCCACCGGATAACTGCATCATGTTCTGCAGTTTCTTTCCAGGTGGTTGCGAGATAATATTGATTCCCGCATCAAGTACATCTCCACTCTCAGTTGGAATAAGTTCAATCTTACCGTGTCCGCCACCAAACAGTTCAGCAAAAACTTTGTCAAATTCAGCCTGAATTTCAGCAAACTTCTCAGTAAACTGTTTTCTCATTCCTGTTTCGAGTTCTTCGATAATGTTCATAAGATTCTCTTTAGCTTTGATAATATCCTCATGCTGTTCATTCATGAAAGTATATCTCTCATTAATCTCCTTGAACTCATCGATTGCATTAACATTGACATCTCCAAGATTCTTGATATCCTTTTTGAGTCTGGCAATGGTATTTCTCATTTCATTCTTATCAGAGAATTCATCATCCTTTAGTTTCATTGCATCGCTGAATGTTATCTCATATTCATTCCACATGTAATTAACTTTGGAGTCTTTCTTCTCCTCCAACTGTTCATGCTGAGCATTAAGTCTGTACAAATCCTTATCAAGCTGATTAATTCTGTCTGATAATTCTTCTCTCTTTTCAAAGAATTCTTTGTGATCTTTTGTCTGATTCTTACCTTCTTCCTCAAGTTCACCTATTTCTTTTCCAAGAGTTTCTATTTTGTTTGCGTTATTTACTTTTTCTTCGCGCAACCTTTCAATTGCATCTACCTTTGCATTTATTTCTGCTCCGGCTTCATCTGAACTGTCTTTAATTGCCTCAAGTTCATCCTTTGTTGACTCAATCTCCATCTCAACACGTTTGATATTTTCAACAATATTACTGTGTTTTTGAGTTGTGGCAACAAGTTCTAACTTAACCTGTTCAAGTTCTTCGGATTTTTCCTCTATCTCGGCCTTCTTTGCAATGAGTTCTGTATTCTTTTTCTCAATTATTTCCTCGAGTTCCTTGTTTCTGTCCTCCCAGCCTGACAATTCCTCAGTCAGTCTTGCACTATTCTTATTAATATCTGCAATCTGTCCGGAAATATCCTTGCTTTCAACAGAAACTTCACGATACTCATTTACGATATCATTCTTTCTTGCAACAGCCTGATTAAATTTAACCTCGGCTGTGCTCTTGAAAATCTCCTGTTCCTTAATTGCCTGGTTGAGTTTTTCAAGTTCTTCACCGGCAACACTCATTTCACTTCTAACTTTAAGAAGTTCAGAATCAAGAGTCTTCTTTGTATCTGTAAGCTCTTTAATGCTCTTTTCAATCTCTTCAATTTCTCTTCTTCTTCCGAGAAGATTACTTGAATTCTTAAATGCACCACCGGAAATGGCACCACCGGCGCTTAAGTTTTCTCCTTCAAGAGTAACAATTCTCATTGAATATCTGTATTTTCTAGCGATAAACAGTGCATTATCGATATTATCAACCACAAGAATTCTGCCAAGAAGGAATTTGGCAACTCCTGAATATTCCTGTTTGATATCAACAAGTTCGCTTGCAATTCCGATAGCGCCTCTCTCATCAAGGGCATTTACATTATTGAATGTCACCTTGTTACTAAGACTGCTGAGCGGCAGGAATGTAGCTCTACCAAACTTATTCTTCTTAAGGTATTCAATAATCTCTTTTGCTGTTGTCTCAGTATCTGTAACGATATTCTGAATACTGCCTCCAAGAGCTGTCTCTATAGCTACTTCATACTTTTTATCAACCTTGATAATGTCCGCAACTACTCCAATAACTCCCTTTTTACTTGACTTAAGCTCCATTACCTTTTTGATACTGTTTCCATAGCCGTCATATCTTTCAGTAATATTCTTAAGCGATTCAAGTTTGGAATTATTTCTGTGATAGTTAATAGAGTTTTGTTCTAACTCCTTAACAATATCATTATTCTTTTTTCTGAGTTCAATTATCTCATCTTTGTATCTACCTGCAGATTCGTTAAGTTCTTCGAGAGAGCTCTCAGCCTGCTTTAAGTCTTTCTCAAGTTCCTCGATTATGCTCTCATGATTAGACTTAACTGTCTCAAACTCAATCAGCTTCTGATTAAGTGTAGCTTTTCTCTTATTAATCTCCTCAAGAAGGGCATCACATCTTTCCATCTGGGAAGCCACCTGACCTTTTGCATTAATAAGGTCAATCACTTCCTGTTTATATCCCTCAATCTCTTTCTCCAGTTCAGATATTTCTTCTGAATCAAGAGCAAGTTCACTTGTATAGTCATTTTGTTTTGATGTTATTTCAGAAATCTGATTTTCAAAATCTTCTCTGGTAGCATTGAGAGTATCTACCGACTGCATTTTTTCATCAATCTCACTCTCCAAAGCCTCTATTCTGGATGTCTGAAATTCTTCGCTGCTCTTTGCAGAGCGAATCTGTTCTTCCAATACTCTGATTCGTCCGTCAATTCTCTCAGCTTCCAAATTCGCTTCATTCAGAATATTCTTCTTTTCTTCAGCTTTATTATTAATTTCTTCAATAACAGCTTCAATCTTTGCATATTCTTTTTTAATCTCTTCAAACTTAACCTGAGAATCATTCAAATCGTCAGTAGATATATTTGTCTTTTCCTCTATTTCAGCAAGTTTATCTTTTATTTCCTGCAATTCAATAAGGAACATATTCACATCATTTTTCTTTAGTTCATCCTTATAAGCAAGATATTTCTTTGCAGTTTCAGACTGTCTTGCCAAAGGTCCTACCTGTCTTTCAAGCTCTGACAGAATATCTTCCACTCTGACAAGGTTCTGATTCTGATCATTCAGTTTCTTTAATGCATCATTTTTTCTTCTCTTGTATTTTACAATTCCGGCAGCTTCATCGATAAGTTCTCTTCTCTCCTCCGGCTTACCGCTCAGGATTCGTTCAACCTGACCCTGTCCGATAATAGAATAACCTTCCTTACCAATACCTGTATCATAAAAAAGTTCATTGACATCCTTAAGTCTGACCTGGCTACCGTTTATCATATATTCACTTTCACCTGAACGGTAAAGTCTTCTCGATACAGTAACCTCGTCATATTCAATATCCAGTTTGTGGTCAGAATTATCAAGAGTGATTGCAACAAAAGCAAATCCCAATGGTTTTCTGTTCTCAGTTCCCGCAAAAATGACATCTTCCATCTTTGAACCACGAAGAGACTTAACCTTCTGTTCTCCAAGAACCCATCTCACAGCATCCGCAACGTTACTCTTACCACTTCCGTTCGGACCTACAATACCCGTTATTCCGTTATGAAACTCAAAATTCATTTTATTTGCAAAGGACTTAAATCCCTGAATTTCAATACTTTTTAAATACATTCCTACTGCCTCTTATCTAAAGATTTTATTGCTTCCCAAGCCGCTTTCTGCTCAGCAGCTTTCTTTGTTTTACCTTCACCGGCTCCCATTATCTTTCCGTTTATGACTACATTAGCCACATAGGACTTATTGTGATCGGGACCACTCTCTGAAACAATGTCATAGTGAAGATCATATTCAGAACCATCGCTGGCCACTAGTTCCTGCAAATGAGTTTTACTGTCACTGAAGAGTTTTTTATTTTCTATATCATTCATGACATACTTATTTATAAAGGCTCTTGCCGACTCTAATCCGCCATCCAGATAGATCGCACCTATCACAGCTTCTAAGGCGTCTGACGTAACAGAGTCTCTTCCTCTTCCTCCCGTTGCTTCCTCGCCTTTTCCAAGTCTTAAATAACTCCCCAAATCGATTTCTCTTGCATCCATGGCAAGTGTGGGCTCACATACAAGACTAGCTCTGAGTCTTGTCATTTTTCCCTCTGCCATATCCGGATATTTTTTGAAGAGAATCTCGCTGGATATCAGTTCTAAAACCGCATCACCTAAGAATTCCAATCTCTCATTATGGGATATTCCACTCATCTTGTTCTCATTTGCATATGATGTATGTGTAATAGCAGTATACAAATATTCAATGTTGTTAAAATTGTAACCTATTACACTTTCCAATTCTGATATTCTATCACTCACAATTAAATCCTCACATTTAAAAAGCCCTTATTGAAAAGGGCTTTAATAGTACTTCGACATTAATTATTAATAGCTTTTTCAATCTTGTCTGCAGCATCGCCAACAGTCTTAATCTCTGCAGCCGTCTCTACAGGAATCTTAATATTGAACTGATCTTCAAGACTGATAATAATCTCCATTACATCAAGTGAATCAGCACCTAAATCTTCAACAAATAAACTGTCTCTTGTGATTTCACTCTCTTCAATCTCTAATACTTCTGCGATTGCTTTTATTAAACTCTCTAATACCATAGCTTCCTCCATAAATTAAAAATTATTATATTAATTATCAGCGTCTTCTCTCTTTTCGGATAACTTCTGCTGAATCTTGTTGTTAATATCCATCTCGTTAAATCTAACACACTGAAGAACTGAATTCTTAATCTCATTTGCCTTAGAGCTTCCGTGAGTCTTTACAACAAGTCCGTTCAATCCCAAAAGCGGAGCCCCGCCATATTGTTCAAGCTGGAAATCCTTAAGTGTCTCTTTGAGTTTTGACTTGATAAGCACAGCGCCAATCTTAGTCTTAATATTGCTCATCAAAGCACCTTTAACTTTTTTGAGTAATACTGCTCCGACACCCTCGTACATCTTGAGGATAACATTTCCAACGAACGCTTCACAGACAATTACATCTACGTCACCGTTTGGAATGTCTCTGGCTTCAACATTACCAACAAAATTTATATCATTCTCTAATGAGAGAAGTCCATATGCTTCTTTTACAAGTGCATTACCTTTTTCTTCCTCTGCTCCAATGTTTACAATTGCAACCTTTGGATTCTTAACTCCCATTACATTCTCCATATAAACAGAACCAATCTTTGCAAACTGAACAAGGTTCTGTGGTTTTGCATCTACATTGGCACCGCAGTCAATCAACAATGAAGGTTTCCTGTTAGTTGGAATAAGTGGTGCAAGAGGCGGTCTCTTCACTCCCGGAATCCTTCCTACTAAAAGCTGTCCTCCAACTAATGTTGCTCCTGTACTACCGGCAGTTACAACACCGTGGGCGCCTCCCTCCTTCACTAGTTTCATAGCCTTAACTAATGAAGAGTCTGTCTTTGTTCTTATTGCTATAACAGGTGGCTCTGCAGTTTCTATAACTTCAGTTGCAGGAACAATCTCAACCTGTTCTTCATCATATGTATATTTGGATAGTTCTGCCTTAACGGCATCTTCTATACCAACTAATTTCAACATAATATTCTTATTCTTATTAGCTGCTAAAATTGCGCCTTTTACTATCTCTCCAGGTGCGTTATCTCCACCCATACAATCCACAGCCACTATAGTCTTTGCCATATTATACCTCCGTAAAGTGCAAAGTATGCACAATATCTAATATACTAAAAAGAAAAGAATAAATCAAGCATTCCTATAATATAAAAAACCTTGAATCCATTGGACTCAAGGTTTTTTATATCTAATCAATATCAATGATTAGTCAACTGAAATAATCTCTTTTTTGTTATAAGATCCACATGCCTTGCATACTCTATGAGGCATCATTAATGCTCCACACTTGCTGCACTTTACGAGATTAACTGCATCCATTTTCCAGTTAGCTCTTCTCTTATCTCTTCTTGCTTTTGAAGATTTATTCTTTGGACAGATAGACATGGTTTACACCTCCTTAAACTGATTAAAAACATCTAATATTTTTGACATTCTCGGATCAAGTTCTGTAGTATCACAATCACAGGATCCAGTATTGAGATTCGTTCCACATTTATAGCATATACCTTTGCAGTCCTCTTTGCAGAGTACCTTCATAGGTAAATTAACGAATATCTCATTATCAATAAAAACTTCAGTATCAAGATTCATTCCATTGAGAAAAACATCTTCCTCTATGTCGTCCTCTCTCTCCTGAGCGGTTTTCTTTAAATCTATGTCTTTGGAAACAGTCTGTTTTAAAGGAACGATAACATCCTCTAGGCATCTGCCACAAGGCATTATCAGTTCTATATCAATATCAGCATCAACCTTGATTACTTTCTTTCCTTTGTTAACAATCTTGAACAATACATCACTTTTCTTATTATAATTATAAGACTCATTGTTAACAGTGAAAAAGTCTTTCTCAATCGGAGCTTTATATTGCTTTTCTTTTCCTGTTTCTGATAAGATTTCATTTAAATCTATTAACATAAAATCCTCTTTTCTAAAGACACCTTTACTATTATACATATAGGTATATCATTTGTCAAACATTTATCAAAGATTTTTATCAATCTTTTGTCAAAATAATATTTATCCTACTTTGTCTATTAATATTAAAGTAATTCTAATGTTTCTCTCGCAATTGCAAGTTCTTCGTTTGTCGGGATAACCCACACCTTAACTTTTGAATCAGGTTGAGATATTTCTCTCTCTTCACCCATCACCTTGTTAGCTTCCTGATCAATTGTTATTCCAAGAAATCCAAGTCTTTCACACACTTTGGCTCTTACACCCGGATTGTTCTCTCCAACTCCTGCCGTAAAAGCTATGCAATCAACACCGTTCATTGCTGCTGCGTATGCACCAACATACTTAACAACACTATGAACAAACACTTCCATAGCAGCAACTGCATCATCATTGCCCTGTGCTATGGCAGCGTCAATATCTCTGAAATCACTTGAAACCTGTGAAACCC
The DNA here is from genome assembly GCA_024698345.1 of Lachnospiraceae bacterium. Taxonomy (GTDB): domain Bacteria; phylum Bacillota; class Clostridia; order Lachnospirales; family Lachnospiraceae; genus SIG293. Next base: position 17,532 of record JAILRH010000217.1, read on the forward strand.
CAAAAACACCCGACTGCTTATTGAGTACATTCAGTGCTTCGTCAACTGTCACGCCGTCTTTCTTTGCAATTGTCTTTACAATCTCAGGATCAACATCTCCCGATCTTGTTCCCATTACAACGCCTGCAAGTGGTGTAAGTCCCATACTTGTGTCAACTGACTTTCCATTCTCCACTGCACAGATACTTGCACCATTTCCAAGATGACATACGATAGTCTTTATATCTTGGTAGTCTTTTCCAAGAATCTCTGATGCTCTCTTTGAAACAAAGCTGTGGGATGTTCCATGGAACCCATATCTTCTTATTTTATAATCATCATAATATCTCTTCGGAATTGCATATAAATATGATTCTCTAGGCATAGTCTGATGGAATGCCGTATCAAAAACCGCCACATTGACTGTTCCCGGCATAGCCTCCATACATGCTCTGATTCCAATAATATTTGCAGGATTGTGAAGAGGTGCCAAATCATTGCACTCCTCAATCTTTGAAATAACATTTTCGTCTATAACAACTGATTTGTTGAAGTACTCTCCACCGTGAACAACTCTATGCCCAACAGCACCTACTTCTGACAGCTCGGAAATAACACCTGTCTCACTGTTTGTAAGCGCTTCGATAACTGCCTTAATAGCCTCCGAATGAGTTGGCATCTCTATCTCTTTTATTTCTTTTTCTCCGCCTGCAGGAGTATATGCTATTCTGCTTCCGTCAATCCCTATACGCTCACAAAGTCCCTTTGCGACCACTTTCTCAGTGTCTGAATCTATAAGCTGAAACTTCAATGAAGAACTTCCGCAATTAATTACTAATACTTTCATTATAAATCTTTTCCTCCAATTTATTTTATCTGAGCCTGTACGGCTGTAATTGCAACTACACCAACAATGTCATTTGCCGAACATCCTCTCGACAAATCATTAACAGGTTTTGCTATTCCCTGACAAAGTGGTCCGTAAGCTTCAGCCTGTCCCAATCTGTGTATAAGCTTGTAACCAATATTTCCGGCATCAAGATCAGGGAAAATAAGAACATTTGCCTTTCCTGCAATCTTACTGTTTGGAGCTTTCATTGCTGCAACTTCCGGAACTACTGCCGCATCCGTCTGAAGTTCACCCTCAATAAGAATGTCCGGACAATCACGATTTGCAATTCTAACAGCCTCTCTAACTTTTGTCACGTCAGGATGACTGGCACTACCGTATGTGGAATGTGACAGCATTGCAACCTTAGGCTCATCCCCGACAAGATACTTGAAGGATTCCGCGCTTGTCTCAGCAATAGCTGCAAGTTCCTCTGAATTTGGATTCTGATTGAGTCCGCAGTCTCCCATAACAAAAGTCCCGTTAGACCCCAGTTCCTTATTTGGCACTACCATGAGGAAGAAACATGAAACTAATTTTGTTCCAGGTTTTGTCTTGATTATCTGAAGTGAAGGTCTGAGAGTATTCGCAGAAGAGTGACACGCACCTGAAACCACACCGTCCGCATCTCCCTGCTGAACCATCATACATGCATAATACATATAATCATTTATCAGGGTGGCATGGGCAAGTTCCCTTGTAATCCCTTTTGCCTTCCTAAGTTCAACAAACTCATCAACATATTTATCAGTCTTCTCGTAATCCTTAGGATTGATTATTTTAGCTTTTGAGACATTGTAATCTCTTCCGTTATCCCAGTACTCTTCCGGAGTTGCAAGAATAATAAGATCAACAAAGTCCTCTTTCAGGATAATCTCTGCAGCTTCATAAGTTCTCTTATCCATACCTTCAGGAAGAACAATTGTCTTTCTTTCGAGTCTTGCACGCTCTTTTATGCTTTCTATAAAATCCATAGTTATTTTCTCCAATCCGTAACTCTATATACAATTCGCATTCCAATAACACTTTAAAGGGGGCATGCCTTGAATAGCTAATAATTTTTACTGATTTATTATACCAAAAACAACTTTATAAAACAACAAAACACGCCCAAATAGATTGTTAAATAAATATCAATATTTTCACATTTCATTGCCACTTTTTTATGGTAATGTTAGAATAATAATCAGGTACTATTTTTATTATTTTAATCGGAGGCTTCTATGAAAACCACTGCAATAATCGCCGAATACAATCCTTTTCACAACGGGCACAATCACCAGATATCAGTCGCAAAAGAAATCACCGGATGCGACAACATAATAATTGCAATGAGCGGAAACTACGTCCAGCGAGGCGAAGCAGCTATCTACAACAAATACCAACGCGCAAAGTGGGCAGTCACTAGCGGATGTGACCTTGTTCTCGAACTTCCGACTGCATTTTCAACCGGGAGCGCTGAATTGTTTGCTTATTCAGCAGTTGATTTGCTTAACAAAACCGGAATTGTTGATTATCTTGTTTTCGGGTGCGAGGAAGACTCCATAGATAAGTTACTGGAATATGCAAATGTATTCGTATCTGAACCAGAACAATATAAACTATCATTAAAAAGTAAATCGAGAGAAGGCATGGTTTTCCCAAAAGCAAGAGCTATGGCACTGTCAGAATATCTTAATGATTCAGGTGCATGTGATATTCTTAGCAAACCAAACAATATACTGGCCGTGGAATACCTAAAAGCAATTATCCAGACAGGTTCATCCATTAAGCCGATAGGTATTAAAAGGACAGACAACGGATATAATTCAGAAACCATCAATGGCAAGTTTGCTTCTGCAACCGCTGTAAGATCACTAATAACAAAGAAAAATGAAAGCATCAACTTGTTAGCTGACATTCTCCCACGTCACGTATTTGATGATATTGCTTTCATTTTATCTCCTGTTGTTTTAAGAGATTTTTCAGACATGTATTTTTATAGTCTTATAACCAATTTTAAATTTGAAAAATACAGCGACATATCTGAAGATTTGTCGAATAAAATCAATAACCTCAAATCAGAATACGAAAATATTGATAGTTTTCTCGACAAGCTTCTCTCAAAAGACGAGACATTAGCGCATTTAAAACGCAGTTTATTACATATTTTATTTGGTATAACATCCGACAATATAAATTCAATAAAAGCCGGCAACTATAATAAATATATGTTTCCTCTTGCAATAAATTCTGCTAATTCCGGAGTTTTAAAAGAATTAAAGCAAAATTGTGACATTCCTTTAATTAACAAATTCGGCGACTTTTATAAGTCTGCTTCAAACGAAGCTAAATTATTACTGGATATCAATCAAAAGGCCGATTCGATTTACAACATGATATCTTCCTCAAGAGGAAATAATAGATA
>JAILRH010000188.1 GCA_024698345.1 Lachnospiraceae bacterium
CAAAAACAATAACATTTTGGAATTTCCTTAAAGAAAACACAATCGAAATTCCCATCATCCAACGCGACTATGCACAAGGTCGATTAGGTAAAGAAAATCTGCGAAAGAACTTTTTGGCAGATTTGAAAAACGCACTGGATAGCAACGAGACAATGAAACTAGACTTTGTTTACGGTTCAATAGAGAAAGACTATCTTAATCCATTAGACGGACAGCAACGCTTGACCACACTTTGGCTTTTGCATTGGTATGTTGCTTTACGTGCAGGAGAGCTGAACAACGATAATTGTGCTATCCTCAAAAAGTTTACATACGAGACACGTATTTCATCCCGCGAATTCTGTGAGAAATTATGTGAACCAGAAAACTTTGAGAAATTTAAGGGAAACGATATTGTTATTGTTGGTTTTATTACCAAGCAGACCTGGTTTTATTCTGCATGGAAACAGGATCCAACTATCCAGTCAATGTTGCGAATGCTGGGTGGTACTAAAATCGCTGATAAAAGAGGAGAAGATATAATAGACGGAATAGAAGAGTCTTTTCAGAAAACGAACGAAGACGGTTTCAAATCATATTGGAAAAAGTTAACACAAAAAGAAGTTATTGTATTCTATCATCTTCCAATGAAAGACTTTGGTCTTTCTGATGACTTGTATATTAAAATGAATGCCCGTGGAAAACAGCTGACCAGTTTTGAGAATTTCAAAGCAGACTTAATTGGATATGTCACAAAACAGGGTGAAGCAGAATGGGAGAGTCTTTTAAACGCTGAAAATGGAATTCCTATAAAGCTGGACACAGACTGGACAGATATATTTTGGAAAAACAAATCCCAAGATAGTAAAATAGACGAGATATACTTTGCATTTATTAATAGGTATTTCCTTCAGGAGTTAATCTGCGCCAAGAAAGAAGATAATACAGACTTGTATTCAGCAAATGAGCTTGAAGAAAATAATAGCACGTTCAATTATCTGTATGGTAATAAAAGTAACGATTCTCAATTGCAATATTCAGGATTAGATAAATACCTATTCACAAAAGAAACTGAAGAAAAATCAATACCACTTTCATTTTTTAAATCCTTCAGAAACTTGCTAAATAATTTTTATAAGTCTGCGAAAAACTGCAACTTGAATAATTATTTTCCAGAATGGGTTGATTCTAAATTTGAATTTATTCCCAAATACGACGAAGCAGGAAATATTACAACTCTAGGACAAAGAGAAAGAGTTGTTTTCCTTGCTGTTTGCAGGTATTTTGAAAAAGGTGATTTTGACGAAACTTCTTTTAGGCAATGGATGCGTGCGGTTTGGAATATTGTAGAAAATTCTGGAATAGAGACAATCCCAGCACTGATAGGTGCAATGCGCTTAATTGATGAATTATCAGAGGGGGCGGACGATATTTATAACTTCTTATCAAATTCACATCCACAAGTCAAATCCAATTTCGCTAAAGACCAAGTAGCAGAAGAAATCGCCAAAGCTAAGCAAATCCTTAACGGAAAAACACGCCCTGATGGAAAGACTTGGGAAGAAATAATTGTTGAGGCTGAGAAATACGCCTTCTTTAAAGGTGCAATCAGATTCTTGTTTACAAAAGAAGTCATAGGAGATGATTGGTGTGATTTTGATACGAAATGGGTGAATGCACAGAAGTACTTTGATGAAGAAGGGGTCAAGGATGGAAAGGAAAACGATAAATTATATAAGTCCAATGCCATCTTAATGAAATCATTATTAGCGAATTGTGATGATTTTGAACACAAGATTAAGAAACATTTTGAGTTCTCAAACGATTATGTGCGTTGGAGACGAATACTAATTGCTGACCATTGGAGACGTGCTGTTGATACGATAATGAGCAAGGAAGTTACAACTGAAACCACAAAGGATTATGTAAATAATACAAAGGATGTTTTCATAAAAAACATAATAGATGATGGATTGATGGATTATGTGTGCAATAATATGTCTGGTGCTTGGATTCGTAGTACATATCACGGTTACCACGCAATATGGATAAGTGGATATCCAGCAAGTCAAGTGGTTTTAAACCCAATTCTGTCAAAGTTACAATTTGAGGGTATAATTAGTTATAGAAATACCGAGGGGCGTGATAGTACAATACCTAATTGTAGATATTATAGGTGCTTTTACAAAAATGTGGATTTTAAATACAAATTCAACGATAAGTATTACTATTTTAATTGGTGGGGCACCCCTAATAAAACAGAATTGGATGTTTATTTGACCGAGGATAATTGGAATGATTACAAAAAACGTCCCAATCCTACAAGCGACAAAGGTACAGACGAAGATATATATTATTGTTTTCGAGTAACGGAAGATATGGAAAATAATACATCACTATTCATAGAAGGATTGAAAGAATTGATTGAACAATCGCAAAAATCGTAATGCTCACATATATCTCCAACTCTTCCCATTACAAAGAAGTGCTTTCGCGGGTGCAGTCCGTGAAGCACATGCTTTGGATTGGTACTGCTGACATAAAAAACCTCTATGTAGAGATTGGCAAGGAAAAGAAACCGTTCCTGGCTCTTATCGCTATGCTCATAAGGCGTGGCGTGGAGGTGCGGCTCATTCATGCAAAAGAACCGGGACCGAACTTCCGCGAGGACTTTGACAAGTACCCTGTTCTATATGATCGTTTGGAGCGTGTGCTCTGTCCGCGTGTGCACTTCAAGATGATGGTTTTCGACGGGAAGGAGGTTTATGTAGGCAGTGCTAATCTCACTGGTGCCGGCATTGGAATGAAAGGCGAAGATAAGCG
>JAILRH010000261.1 GCA_024698345.1 Lachnospiraceae bacterium
GTGAATAAAAGATTATCTGAAAGTAAATAAAAAAAGAAGTGAGATATGTTTTTGGGAGGAAAAAATGCAGGATAATAAGCAAAACATAATAGAAAATACAGACGAAACAACAAATAAGATTGCAAATGAAAGTGTAAATGCCAAGTCCCTTGCGGTTTTGATTCAGGAGAATAAAGAAAAGATTTTTGAGGGAGGTACAATATCACTTATAATCGGAACAGTGCTTTCCAATTTGATTAATAAGACATATAAACCAATCGAAAATCTTGAATACATGAAAAACGAAAATATCGGATCCCTGTTTATTATTATCATTCTGTTGTCGTTAGCAGCAGGGGTATTATACTTCTACAGTCAGACTGCGGTAAGATGTCTGTTGCCTTTAAGTATATTTGTTTACAGTATACTTACAATTAATCAGAACAAGACAACACTTCCGATTACTATTGCTTGTATTATTGGAACAGTGCTGGCAATAGCGTATGTAAAGAATGATTTATTTATGATTATTTCCAAAGTAAAAATAAGCCAAAAAGTCGGGTTGATTATTTGTGCAGTCTTAGGTGTGATGCTAATTGTTTTCTTAAGTTCAATCGGCTGCAACAGATACAGAACATTTAGCAACTCCACTTATGATTTTGGTATTTTTGCGCAGATGTTTGAAAACATGAAACATACATTGAGACCATTTACTTCAGTTGAAAGACCGGAGATAGGACAGTATTCTCATTTTGGAGTTCACTTTTCTCTGATTTATTATTTAGTACTTCCTATATATTTTGTTTTTTCAAGTCCTGAAACTATCCAGATTATTCAGGCAGTTGTTCTTGGATTAGCAGTTATTCCGTTATACTATTTGTGCGAACATTACAAACTGTCAAGAAAGATGTCAGTTGCTGTGTGTGCAATATACTGTTTATTTCCTGCAGTTGCAGGAGGAACATATTATGATTTTCATGAGAACTGTTTCCTGCCGTTAGCTTTGTTCTGTGTCGTTCTGGCACTTGAAAAGAAACACACGGTTGGAATCATATTATCCGTTATGATGTTGCTTATGATAAAGGAAGATACTCCGATTGTACTTCTCAGTATCGGACTGTTTCTTATTTTGTCCTCAAAAGATATTAAGAGAGGAAGTGTTGTTTCGGGAGTTTCGCTTGCATATTTTGCAATTGCAATGAAGGCAATAAAGGCAATTGGAACACATTATATAGACATGGCAGGGGGACAGGTGAACGGTAACGGAGAAAATGCAATAATTCAGGTTATGCATTTTTCAAATCTGGTATATGACTCATCAAAAGGGGCATCACAGATTGCAGTAACTATTCCAAATAATATTGCATATATGCTTGGTCAGATGTCTGACACCGAAAAGTTACAGTATCTGTTACTTATGATATTGCCACTTAGTATCGCACTTGTTCAGAAGAAAAAATATTCAAGATATATTCTGCTGACCGCATTTGTGATAATAAACGTATTGCCTTCTTATGTTTATATGCACGATATTAACTTCCAGTACAATTACTGTGCGATTGCAATGATGATGTATATTGCAATAATGACAGTTAGCGAATGGGACAATGAAAAGAAAAAGACATGGGCTTTGATTTCTGTTGTTATGACATTTATGCTGTTTGTTGGTTTTGCTTATCCTACATATGACAGATATCACGAAAGATACAAAGAGTCCAAGGATTATTTTGTTGAAATTCAAAATGCGATTGATATGGTTCCTTCAGATGCAACAGTTGCGGTGTCAGGTTTTATGATGCCTCATCTATATAAAAATAAGGATGTTACTGTAATTCAGGATAATGTGGTCATAGATCAGGACTACGTTGTGGTAGATTGCAGAGCTGGTTACAGTGAAGACAGCCAGAAGGTTGCTCCATATGTTTCTGAAAATTATGATCTTATAAGTGAAGTGCAAGATGCGATAGCTATTTATAAGAGAAGATAGATAGTATAGACAAATAAGACTCTGAGGTAAGTATTGGATTGTATGATTATTATACAATAATAAAAAAACTAACGAAGCATAAATAGGTTTAAGGATGATTGGAGAATAAGTATGAAGTTGTTAATTAAAAACGGCAGGGTAATTAATCCTGCAGAAAAAAGAGATGAAGTGACTAACGTATTGATTGAAGATGGCATTGTAAAAGAAATTTCAAAAGACATAACAGAAGCGGACAAAGTGATTGATGCAAAAGGCTGCATTGTTACACCGGGACTGATAGATCTTCATGTTCATTTCAGAGATCCGGGACTTACATACAAAGAGGATATTGAAACCGGAGCAAATGCAGCAGCAAACGGCGGCTACACAACAGTATGTTGCATGCCGAATACCAAACCTGTAGTAGATTGCGCGGAAGTTGTAAAATACATAGTAGATAAGGCAAAAGAAAAAGCTCCTGTAAATGTTTTACCTGTTGGTTCTGTTACTAAAGGAATGATTGGAAAAGAAGTTACAGATATTGAAGAATTAAAGGCAGCAGGAATCTGTGCAATAAGTGAAGACGGAAAATCAGTAATGGATTCAGGTGTTTATAGAGAGGCAATGAAGAATGCAGCAAAACTTGGCGTGCCGGTAATGGCTCACTGCGAAGATATCAATCTGGTTCAGGGCGGAGTAATCAACCTTGGAGAAAAATCAGAAAGATATGGTGTAAAAGGAATCAGTAACGCTGTTGAAGATATTATTGTTGCAAGGGACATACTCCTTGCAAAAGAGACAGGTGCCACACTTCATTTATGTCACTGTTCAACAAAGGACAGTGTGACTATGGTAAAAGAGGCAAAAGAGGATGGAGTAAAGGTTACTGCAGAGGTTTGCCCTCATCATTTTGCAATGAGTACTGATGATATGACAAGTGATGATGCAAACTTTAAAATGAATCCACCTCTTAGAACAAGAGAAGATGTGGATGCACTTATTAAAGGACTCAGTGAAGATATTATGGATGTAATATCAACAGACCACGCGCCACACAGTGCAGAAGAAAAAGCAAGACCAATCACAGAGGCACCATTTGGTATCGTAGGATTGGAGACTGCAGTTCCTCTTACAGTTACATACCTTTTAAAGCCGGGTCATATTACACTTATGCAGATGGTTGAAAAAATGAGTTACAATCCTGCAAAAGTACTTGGCATTGAAAAGGGAGATATCAGCGTTGGTAAAGTTGCAGACATAGCAATTATTGACGTGAACAAAGAATATACAGTAGATGTAAACACCTTTAAATCAAAGGGTAGAAATACACCATTTGACGGCATGAAAGTATTTGGTGAAGTTAAGCATACAATTGTTGCCGGAAATGTGGTAAAATAATAAAGATTGCAGATGATTCAAGAAAGGAAGATTTAATTCATTAATTAGTAAATTATTATAATTAATAAATTAGAATGATAATCTGACTTGATTAACAAAAACAGTTCAGAAAGGTAAGGTAATTACATGATTAACAAATTAGTAAGTAAGATTCAAAAATTGAATGCTCCTGTAGTAGTAGGTCTTGATCCTATGCTTGGTTATGTTCCTGAGCATATACAGAAAGCAGCCTTCGATGAGTATGGTGAGACATTAGAGGGAGCGGCAGAAGCAATTTGGCAATATAACAAAGGAATTGTTGATGCCATCCATGATTTGATTCCGGCTGTAAAACCACAGATTGCCATGTATGAACAATTTGGAATCCCTGGAATGATAGCATTCAAGAAGACAGTAGATTACTGCAAAGAAAAAGACTTAGTAGTAATCGGAGATGTTAAGCGTGGTGATATTGGTTCAACATCTGCAGCTTATGCAGTAGGACACCTTGGAAAAGTTCAGGTTGGATCAAATACATATGCCGGTTTTGACGAAGATTTTGCTACAGTTAATCCATACCTTGGTACAGATGGTATAAAGCCATTTATAGATGTTTGTAAGGAAAATAAAAAAGGAATCTTTGTTTTGGTAAAAACAAGTAATCCTTCAAGTGGTGAATTCCAGGACAGATTGATTGATGGAAGACCGCTATATGAGCACGTAGGCGAGCAGGTCGCAAAATGGGGAGAAGAACATATGGGAGACAGCTACAGTTATGTTGGAGCAGTAGTTGGTGCTACATATCCGGAGATGGGAAAAGTCCTCAGAAAAGTAATGCCAAAGAGTTTCATTCTCGTGCCTGGATACGGAGCTCAGGGTGGAACAGCAGAAGGCCTTAGACCATACTTCAATGAAGACGGTCTTGGAGCAATTGTTAACTCATCAAGAGGAATCATTGCTGCGTACAAGCAGGAGAAGTACTCACAGTTTGGACCTGAGAACTATGCTGACGCATCACGTCAGGCTACAATCGATATGATTGAAGATATTGCATCAATATTTTAATAGTTTAAAAATTTAGAAAATATGCATAATACGATTTATTTCGTAGTTATGCATATTTTTCGATAAGTATACTTTTTGAAACTGGCATACGCAGTTTTCAGAATCCTCTATCGCATTAAGCAAATGTTTTCTTAAAACTGTTCATCAAGTACTAGTTTTTAACTTCATAATAATAATGATTACTCGTCCGTTCCAATTCACGAGTTTTCTTGATGAAAACTCGTTCA
>JAILRH010000262.1 GCA_024698345.1 Lachnospiraceae bacterium
CGGTAAATGTACTCTCCTTCACGTCCGGAGTCAGTACAAACATATATAGTATCAACGTCATCTCTGTTGAGCAGTCCCTCAACAATTTTATACTGTTTCTTTGCTGAAGCAATCACTTCATATTTCCAATCTTTTGGAATAAACGGCAACGTATCGAGTCGCCATTTTTTGTATTTTTCATCGTATACTTCCGGATAACTCATAGTTACAAGATGTCCAACACACCATGTTATTATCGTATTATTAGACTCGAGATATCCGTCATTTCTTGTTGTATTTAATTTGAGTGCTTTTGCAAATTCCTGTGCAACACTCGGTTTTTCTGCTATAAATAACGATTTGCCCATATATCTTCCTTTTATTTTTTTAATTTATTGTTATTTTCTTTGAAATAACCCATCTGTCACAAAGCGATACTATGTTCGTTCTTTTTCAGAACTATTTCTTAATTCAGTTCATCAATAGTTCTGCTGTATGATGGCAGGAAGTGCATAATGTAATAATTTACTTCATCGATATTCATATCAACAAGTGATTGCATGATTGTATTATATGCTTTATAAAAATCTGCATTTCCGGTGTTTTTTTCTTCAATACATTTTACTAAAGCTGACATTTTGTCTGCACCCTTAATCAGCTTCAGAGAATATTCATCAATCTCCTCATGAAGAATAGGATAATAAACACTTCTCATTTCCTCCGGAAGTTCCGTAAGAATCTGATCTGCAGCCACACTTTCTATTTCCTTGTACGCATCTCTGATTTCAGGTGCATAGTACTTTATCGGTGTTGGCAAATCACCTGTGATAATCTCTGTTGTATCATGAAACATAGCGAAAACGGCCACTTTATTTGCATCAATATTCTTACCAAAATATGTATTGCCTATAACTGCAAGAGCATGTGCAATAAATGCAACCTCAAGACTGTGCTCCGCTATATTTTCAGTTCTTGTATTTCTCATGAGACCCCATCTGTTTATGTACTTCATGCGGGCCAGCATACCATAAAAATTCTTCATAACAAATCCTGCCTTATTAATTCTTTCTGCCAAGACATTATATCAAAAAATCCCATACTCTGACAATACAAAAAAGACCACACATAAAGACTCCCCTATAGAAAAACACAATATAAAAATATCCTCCTTACTGATTTGTCCGGTAAAGAGGATACATATCATACCTGGAGTCATTTTTATTTTGAGTATCAATAAACAACCATTCCATATTCAGGACTTACCTTTAACAATATACTATTGTAAAGATAATTATGTGCATATTCACCGCTCATTTCCCTGTTTTGGTAAAGATAATCTGCCACACTGTAAATAGTCCATGAAACAGGTTTACTGTAAATGAAAGTTCCATCTTCAAGTTTGGCAAATGTCTTTATTCTGTATTTTGCAGTGAATTCAGATTTTGTCTTAGGCCCAAACTTCATAGTCATAGCATAGCTTGTTGCAATATCCGAATCAGAATATATACTTGATAATTTTCCATTATCAGTGCTGAAGTAGTACGCAACGCTACTATGCGAACTTCCAACGTACATACTGCTTTCATCTGCTTCGTCTTCGAGAGAATATATTACTCCGGAGGCCATAACACTCTTGCCATTTATTTCTGAATCCACTGAATAAACAGTTCTGATTCCCTCTGATGTATAACTTATCTGACATCCGTTTATCTCAATACCACCGTCGATGGTCTTCTTTTCAGGTTCCTTTGTTTTTAGCACATCATATTTGATAAATCTCTGATGTCCGAAAAAGTGATCAATGGTTATCAATACCTTATTCGAGTCAGTCTCAACCATACCGGGTGCATATGCCTGAGTACCATCCATCCAGATATCTTCTTTTCCGCCCCAGGTTTCAAAATTGTCTGTCGTCCTTATATATTTGATATGAGTTCTTCTCTTTGTAACATCTTCTGAGGACAAATCAGGTATCCCTCCAAAATCTTCGTCTGTACAAAACACCACTCCAACAGGTCCGTTTCCCACACGAATTGCCATTGGGCAAAAGGCATTATATCTTCTACCTGAAGCTGCATCTAATCCGCACCGGTATACAATTCGTCTTCCTGAATAATCCCAGGTTCTCCCTCCGTCAAATGACTGAATGGCTCGAACTACATTAGAATACACTCCACCTGACTGATTGTCTTCAATCCCTTCTGTCACAACCATAATTCGGTTATTACCAAGGCCAACTACTGAAGCCATTCCATCTCTTATAAATTTTGCTGTGTTCGCGTCTCTTGATGCTGCAACAACACCGTATTTATTCCATTCGCCAGTAAGACCTTCTCTTCCCTGCATTGCTATCCATTGAGCGCCGCTAACTCCTCTCTCCGTCGCAAGCGGCTCTGAATCATAGTAACACTGCATATCTCCGTTATCCGTTATAAACAACCATGGAGCACCAACAAACTCAGTACAACCCGCAATTACAGTACTGTCATATACCCAGTTCACACCACTGTTATCACTTCTGCAGACAACTACTGCATAATGATTGCTTAAATTAAATTCACGGAAAGCGCAGTAAACAACGGTAGTATTTGGAACTGCTAAAAACATAACATCACCGTAATTGATGTTTGTATTACTTGCCACTGTTCCAATTCTTGTCCAATTACTTCCATTGTCAGCAGTACTCCACACTTCAATCTCATGTCCGGAACTTCTGCCTCCGATAATTGTGCCATTATCCATTCTCGTCATAGAGCGAATTGCACCCGAACCATATTTCAATTCGCTCAGTTCACTTCCATTCACGGCATAACCATTTTTAATAAACAAACAACAAATTATTAATAATAAAAATAAATACCTTTTCAATTTTCTTCCTCCGATCAAGTGACATTCTCTCACTACTTAAATCAAAATAATTTTGAATTAGTAACTTCATGTCCAAACAATCTATTAAATTTCCAAAAGATTTTTCTCCATACTTTCTATCAAAGTACAATCAGTGTCTTCTATATGAGACAAAAATGATATAATCAGATTTCTGTTTGGAAGGCAGTAACACTTTTGTTTCCATTTGCCGTTAATACTAAATCCGTCCCTGTATTTCCAAAAATAGAATCCATATCCCCCCTCACGATTCATCTGTTGTATGGATGTAGCCATTAAAACATATTCTTCCGATATGATTCTTTGTCCATTGTAGACTCCACCACTACTCATCAACAATCCAAGCTTACTCAAATCATGTACACATAGTTTAACTTGGGATGCCCCGTAAAAATATCCTTCAGGACTTCGGGTATACTCGTATTTTGCGATATTCAATTTTTCAAATATCTCTTTTTCAATAAACAGACCCAAGTCATATCCGATAATTTCAGTAAGAGCAACGCATACTAAATATGTATTAATGTTACTGTAATTAAATTCTCTCTTATTAACATCACTAATAGTGCAATTAAGAGAAAATTCAAGGTAATCATCCCCTTCCGGTCTGAAAGGGAAATCCACAACTGACATCGTCAACAATCTGCGGATTGTGATTTTCGAAAATTTTTCTTTCTGTTCTTCAGACAAATCAGCAAGATACTTCTTTGGCAAATACTCAAGTATTGAATTATCAAAATCTATAAGTCCTCTGTCATATATAATACCAACCACTATTGATACAATAGATTTTGAAGCTGAGTATATATCATAAATATTCTCGGTTGTATCTCCATAGGAATGTGTCAAAATTCCGTTTTCATATACTTCAACACCGAACACATTCCAATGATTATCTGTTATATCTTTAGTAAATGATGCAAAATCCATTTGTCCTCCAAACATTGTTCAAAAAATACTTTCGACTGCCTTGAAATAAATATATTAAATATTAGTCCTCGCCGTAATAATCTCCAATTCCGAAAATTCCATGTGATCTTACTTTTCCAAAAGCACCACCAATGCAGAAAAATATACCCACAAATATCGGTTTAAAAGCAAAAGAGCCTGTTTCCTCTGAGTAACATTTCTCAGGTTTATCAGGTTTTGGTACTGTTGAAATATAAGAAACTGTTGCAGATATTTCTATACCCTTTTTTTCGATTACTCGCCCCTCTATTGCATAAAAACACCATACAAAATAAACAAAACCTCATATAGTCAGATTATCAAGCTAACTATATGAGGCCACTGAAATCATTTTATAATATTATTTGAATAAGAATTTCTTTACGATATCTTCCATCTCATCAGCCTTGCAGAAGTTATTATGACGTCTCTTCGCATTTCTGATTTCTTCGATAGCTTTTGGAACCTTGATATTACCAATCTTTGACAATTCATCAACAAGTTCGAAATCTCCCATTGAATCATACTTAGGATCAATAGCGTTCATAACGCTTCTTGTGAACTTGAATGGGCTTGCTGTTGATGCGATAACTGTTACATTGTCATCCTTTGTATCAGCAACATACTTTCTGTATACACATGAAGCAACTGCTGTATGTGTATCCATGATATATCCTGTTCTGTCATAAACTCCCTTGATTTCCTCTGCTGTCTCTGCCTCAGTAGCATAATTGCCATAGAAATCAGCAAGTTCTTTTTTCATTTCAGGAGTAATATCATACTTACCTGTTGTTGAAAGTGAATTCATAAGTTCACTGTTCTTTACAGCATCTTCGCCTGCAATTTTGTAGATAAGTCTCTCAAGGTTACTTGAGATAAGAATATCCATTGATGGAGATGTTGTGAGGATGAACTCTCTGTTCTTATCGTAGCATCCTGTCTCAAAGAAATCATAAAGTACTTTGTTGTCATTTGATGCACAGATTAACTTGTCAATTGGAAGTCCCATATTCTTTGCATAGTATGCAGCAAGAATATTACCAAAGTTACCTGTTGGAACTACAACGTTCATCTTCTGTCCGTCTGATAATTTGCCCTCAGCGTACAATTTAGCGTAAGCATATACGTAATAAGCAACCTGAGGAACAAGACGTCCGATGTTGATTGAGTTTGCTGATGAGAACTGGAATCCAGCTTCATCCATCTCTTTAGCAAGTTCTTTGTTATTGAAGATTGCCTTAACACCTGACTGTGCCTGATCAAAGTTTCCTTCGATAGCAACTACAAATGTGTTATCTCCCTTCTGAGTAACCATCTGTTTTTCCTGAATTGGGCTCACACCACCGTTTGGATAGAATACGATAATGCTTGTTCCCTCAACATCAGCGAAACCTGCAAGTGCAGCTTTTCCTGTATCACCTGAAGTAGCTGTAAGGATAACAATCTTATTCTTTACGTTATTCTTCTTTGCTGATGTTGTGAGCAAATGTGGAAGGATAGATAATGCCATATCCTTGAATGCGATTGTTGCTCCATGGAATAACTCGAGATAATAAGCACCCTCAACTTCTGCAAGTGGTGCAATCTCTTCTGTATCAAACTTAGAATCATATGCTTTTGTGATACAATTCTTTAACTCTTCTTCTGTGAAATCAGTAAAGAACAGCTTCATTACTTCGTATGCAACTTCCTGATATGACATCTTTGATAACTCTTCAACTGATGCCTCAAGCTTTGGTATCTCAACCGGAACAAATAAACCTCCGTCATCTGCAAGTCCTTTTAAGATTGCTTCAGATGCCTTTAAAGTTCCCTCTGTGCTTCTTGTACTTCTGTAAAGTATTTCTTTCATAAATAATCTCCTTAATCAATACTTCTCTTCTAAATCGCAGATTAATAATCATACATATTAAAAATAACAATAATTTGAAAATTTCATTTAAAATGATAATAACTATTTATTATTTATTGTTTATATAATTTATCAATCCCTCTGCTTTAATAATCTTTTGCATAAACTCAGGGAAAGCCTGTCCTTTAAACTGTGTTCCCTTTGTCTCGTTATAAATCATACCGCTGTCAAAGTCAACCTTAACAATATCACCGGCTTCGATTCCCTTTGCAGCCTCAGGACACTCAATAATAGGAAGTCCGATATTGATTGCATTTCTGTAGAAAATTCTTGCAAAAGTCTCTGCAATTACACAGCTTACTCCGGAAGCCTTAATTGATAATGGTGCATGCTCTCTTGATGAACCACAACCAAAGTTCTTGTCAGCAACAATAATGTCGCCCTCTTTTACATTTTTAACAAAATCTACATCTATATCTTCCATACAATGCTTTGCAAGTTCCTTTGCATCAGGAACGTTTAAGTATCTTGCAGGAATAATTACGTCTGTATCTACATTGTCGCCGTATTTGAATACTCTTCCTTTTGCTTCCATGACTACCTCCTATAAACCTAACTCTTCAGGTCCTGAAATCTTACCTGTTACTGCTGATGCAGCTGCAACTGCAGGACTTGATAAATAAACTTCTGATTCAGGATCACCCATTCTTCCAACAAAGTTTCTGTTTGTAGTAGCAACAGCTCTCTCGCCTTTTGCAAGGATACCCATATGTCCTCCAAGACATGGACCACATGTAGGTGTACTAACTGCACAGCCTGCCTTGATAAATGTCTGGATAAGTCCTTCTTCAATAGACTGTAAATAGATAGCCTGTGTAGCAGGGAATACGATACAACGTACTCCGTCTTTAACTTTTCTGCCTTCTAATACCTTTGCAGCTATTCTCATATCATCAATTCTTCCGTTTGTACATGAACCGATAACAACCTGGTCAATAACAACTTCGCCAACTTCATCAATTGTCTTTGTATTTTCCGGAAGATGTGGAAATGCAACTGTAGGTCTGAGTGCTGAGAGATCAATTGTGTACTCCTCATCGTACTCAGCATCCTCATCAGCCTCATAAACTGTGAACTCTTTTGTAGAGTGTTCTTTCATATATTCAATAGCTAAATCATCAACAGGGAAGATTCCATTCTTTCCGCCTGCCTCAATAGCCATATTGGTCATTGCGAATCTGTCATCCATTGAGAGATACTGAATACCGTCTCCAACAAATTCCATTGAACGGTACAAAGCTCCGTCAACACCAATCATACCGATAATATGTAAGATTACATCCTTACCGCTAACCCACTTTGCAGGCTTTCCTGTAAGGTTGAACCTAATGGCAGATGGCACTTTGAACCAAGCCTTACCAGTAGCCATACCTGCAGCCATATCAGTACTTCCTACCCCTGTAGAGAAAGCACCTAATGCTCCGTATGTACATGTATGTGAATCTGCACCGATTACAACATCTCCTGCAACTACTAATCCTTTTTCAGGAAGTAGTGCATGTTCAATACCAACACGTCCTGTTTCAAAGTAATTAGTGATTTCATTTTCTTTTGCGAAATCCTTAACGCATTTGTAAAGTTCTGCAGATTTAATATCTTTGTTTGGTGTGAAATGATCAGGTACTAATGCAATCTTATCCTTGCAAAATACGCAATCAACATTCATTTTCTTCATCTCACCGATAGCAACAGGCGCTGTTACGTCATTTCCAAGAACTAAATCAAGATCAGCCTCAATAAGCTGTCCTGCTTTTACTTCAGGAAGCCCTGCATGAGCGGCAAGTATTTTCTGAGTCATAGTCATTCCCATGATAAATTCCTCCTTTAGACACGACATCTAGTCGCAATTAAACTATATTTTATAACAAAACCGTTTCATAGTCAATTGATATAAAATTGCATATTTTCAGTTATTAATATAAAATCTCATGTTTTTAGTTACTCAAAAACTGTTAATTAATCTCTATTAAAGATTTTTTTAATTGCAATAGAAATTAAAATAAAAGTTAATGCAACTAATTCGTGGGCAATAGCGTCATTTGAATCCCCTACCACTGCTCCCAAATATATTCC
Source organism: Lachnospiraceae bacterium (assembly GCA_024698345.1). Classification (GTDB taxonomy): domain Bacteria; phylum Bacillota; class Clostridia; order Lachnospirales; family Lachnospiraceae; genus SIG293. Next base: position 7,799 of record JAILRH010000262.1, read on the forward strand.
TTTTATAGCGTTAAATACCGCAAAAATGAATGCTATTGTTGCAACTGTAAATTTTCTGTTCACTATGCTTTACCTCCTGATAGTTGTTTTTAGAAAAAAATTCACCATATTCTCCGGTATATATTCATCTGCTTGTTATGTTATCACAATTTTTATTTCATTTTCAAATATTTTTCACTGTTACTATTAAAATAAATACTATATAATATTCATAGATTTTAAGATGCGCTATTATTTCATATCGCAATTATAATATGAAAGGAGTCCATTACTATGGCATATTCTGATTACGAAAAAGCAGTCAAAATTGGAAAACGTGATTATCAATCCCGATTGATTCACGGTATGTCCCCAACTCTTGATGTACTTGACGATATTTTACACAACAAAAAAACCTTGAGAGAAGTTCCAATTGGGCTTGAATCCATTCCACTGGAACTGATTGTCGGAACAAAAACCAGTGGTCGCAGTAATTCTTTTGCTCATAACTTTATGCCACTTCTTGATATCAAAACCGAGTTTGCTTCAAAATGGATTTCACTCAGCATATTTCAGGAAAAAGAAGGAATAACTGACGCCATTGAAGTCTATGAATATATGAACAAATACTATGTACTCGAAGGCAATAAAAGAGTCAGTGTTATGAAGTATTTTAATGCAGCTTCCATTCCGGGAATTGTCACCAGAATACTTCCTCCCAAAACAAATGACAAAGATAGTATAGTTTACTATGAATATATAGATTTTCACGAACTCACAGGTATTAATTATATTATTTTTTCAGAACCCGGTTCATACGACAAACTTATTTCAGCTGTCGGCAAAAATCCCGGTGAGCCATGGAGCGATGATGATAAGATTAATTTCCGTTCTCTCTATCTCGCCTTCCAGACAAGTTACCGTCAGCTCAAAGGAGATAAGCTTGAAAATATTACTGAGAGCGATGCTTTTCTTTCATTCATCCAGTTGCACGGCTATGAAGAACTTGTTCCAATGACTGTTACTGAAATTAAAGATTTGCTCTCAAAGGGATTTGAAGAAATCAAACTGTTAGACAATCAGGATGTTGAACTGGTTATGACCACTCCTGGGAGCAAACGTTTTACTTTCAGCAAACTGATGCCGGGAACAGTAAGCAAATTAAAAATTGCATTTATTTATGAAAAAACTCCTTTGTCATCTGCATGGACATATTCACACGAACTTGGAAGACTTCATCTGGATGAAGTTTTTGATGAACATGTTTTTACAATGTACTACGACAATGTTGACGAAACAGATATCGAAGCTACTATTGACAGTGCCATAAAGGAAGGTTGTAATCTAATATTTACCACCTCTCCTACATTTTCAAATGCCAGTCTAAAAGCTGCAATTGATAATCCAAAGATTCATATATTAAACTGTGCTCTTCACGATCCCCACAGTCTGATGAGAACATACTATTCAAGAATGTATGAAGCCAAGTTTATTATGGGTGCTGTTGCAGGAGCCATGGCAGAAAATGACACCATTGCATATATAGCCGACTATCCGATTTATGGTACTATTGCAAATATCAATGCATTTGCCTTAGGTGTAAAAATGACTAACCCAAGGGCCAAAATCGACTTACTATGGAGTTGCTTAAAAAATATAGATATCGCAGAAAAGTTAAATGAACTCTGTCCTGACATTGTATCAGACAAAGACCTTTCAGTTCCGGAAGAAGGAACGAGATACTATGGACTTTATAAACTTGAAAACAACAATATTTGGAATCTTGCAATTCCAATTTACCATTGGGGCGGTTTTTATGAGCAGATTGTTCGTTCTGTTTTAGAGGACACATACAGAGCTGATGACGGCAAAAACGGTAAATCAATCAGTTACTGGTGGGGAATGGCCGAAAATTCCATAGACATTGTAGCGTCACAGGGGTTACCTGACGGAATAAAACGCCTTATTGATTTATTAAAGAAGACTATATGTTCCGGAGATTTCAATCCTTTCTCCGGCACTATATATTCTCAGGACAAAAAAATTATCAATGAAGAAAATCAGACATTATCGCCAAATGATATCATAAATATTGACTGGTTGTCAGATAATATTAATGGATCCATACCAACCTTGGATCAGTTATCAGAAAATGCTAAGCCTGTTACATTGCAACAGGGTGTTCTCACAGAAAAGGATGTATAGAAGTTATGAAAATACTTGTAATATCGGATGAAGAATCAAAATACTATTGGGATTACTTTAACAAAGAACAATTTAAAGATATCGAATTAATTATTTCATGCGGAGATTTGAAACCACAATATTTGCAGTTTCTTGTCACCATGACAAACCTACCTGTTCTCTATGTTCACGGAAATCATGACTCATGTTACAAAAAGACTCCGCCTGAAGGATGCATATGCATAGATGACACCATCTATGTTCACAACGGCATTCGCATTATGGGACTTGGAGGCTCCATGGAATACTCCGGAGGAGATTTTCAGTATACAGAAGATAAAATGCGAAGAAGATACAAGAGACTTTTCTTCAAACTGCTTAAGTCCGGAGGCATTGACATATTAGTCACGCACTCTCCTTCTTATCAGATTAATGATGGAAGTGATTTACCTCATAAGGGATTTGAAGTATTTAAAGAGATAATGGATAAATACAGTCCAAAATTCCACATACACGGACATGTCCACAAATCCTATGGCAGAGAGTTTAAGCGGGTTGATTCATACAAGGATACTACTATCATCAACGCATGTGAGAGATATATATTCGATTACGAATAATACAATTATTTCAAAAAAACAACTATTTCAAATAGTATAATTATTTCAGTTAATAAATGGGGACCGACATTTAGAAAATGTTTGGTCCCCGTTAATTTTTTTGACTTAAAATTGCCTGAACTAATTCTACTATTTGAAATAGTTGTTTTTTTGACATAATTGTATTATTGGTAATCGAATATATATCTCTCACATGCGTT
>JAILRH010000024.1 GCA_024698345.1 Lachnospiraceae bacterium
CGCTACGATAACACATTAAATGTGTTATCTGGTTGATTGCAGAAATGCGCAGATGAAAATGTCAGCATGAGATAACTTACAGAGTAAATTATCTCATGACTGACGCGCATTTCGCAGCAAGAACGCTGAGGCGTTCTTGAATTAGCAGAAAATAAAAATTGCAGAAAATAAAAAGCAATAATATTCAGTGTATAATTTGTTTTATAAAAAATGGAGAAATAATAGATGAAAAAAGGTCAGTTATATGAAGGTACAGTAACTAAATTAGATTTTCCAAACAAGGGTACAGTTGATTGCGGTGAGGAAGGAATGGCTGTTGTAAAAGGTACACTTCCGGGACAGAAAATTAGTTTTGTTGTATCAAAAAAACGTTCGGGAAAAAGTCAGGGAAGACTTAAGGATGTATTAGAAAAGTCACCGTTAGAAGATGCAACGCCACTGTGTCCACATTTTGGTGATTGTGGTGGTTGTACATACCAGACTATGAGCTATGAGAATCAGCTTAAGTTAAAGGGCGAATTAGTTAAAAATATTCTGGATAATGCTGTAACTTCTGATTATGAGTTTGAAGGTATACAGGGAAGTCCGAATCAGTGGGAATACAGAAATAAGATGGAGTTTTCATTTGGAGATGAATACAAAGACGGACCTTTAGCATTAGGACTTCATAAGAAGGGGAGCTTCCATGACATTGTAACAGCAAGAGAATGTAAGATAGTTAACAGTGATTACAACAAGATCCTTTCTTGCATTCTTGATTATATGTCAGAGAGAAATGTCGCATATTATCATAAGATGAGACATGACGGATTCCTTCGTCATTTACTCATAAGACGTGGAGTGAAAACAGGTGAAATTGTCGTTGCGCTTGTTACTTCTTCTGATCCAGAGGAGATGAAAAAAGCAGATCTTCAGGGATTGGTAGAAGAGATAAAAGGACTTGACCTTCAGTGCAAGTTGTGCGGCATTCTTCACATAATAAACGACGGAGTTGCTGACACAGTTCAGAGTGATGAGACAAGAGTTCTCTTTGGTGAAGATGTAATATACGAGGAACTGCTGGGACTTAAATTTAAGATTTCAACATTCTCATTCTTCCAGACAAACTCTCTCGGAGCAGAGGTTCTTTACTCAAAAGCGCGTGAGTATGTTGGAGAGACAAAGGACAAACTAATTTTTGATTTATACAGTGGAACAGGAACAATAGCCCAGATACTTGCGCCGGTTGCAAAGAAGGTTGTTGGTGTAGAAATTGTTGAGGAGGCAGTTGAAGCAGCAAAAGTAAATGCGAAATTCAACGGACTTTCCAATTGTGAGTTTATTGCAGGGGATGTGCTGAAAGTTATTGATGATATAGAAGACAAGCCTGATCTCATTGTGCTTGATCCTCCAAGAGACGGAATAAATCCAAAGGCGCTTAAGAAGATAATCGATTATGGTGTAGACAGACTAGTATATATCAGTTGCAAGCCAACAAGTCTGGCAAGAGATTTAGAAATGCTTCAGGAGTGCGGTTATAGGGTAGTGAAGGCCAGCGCAGTAGATATGTTCCCTAATACAGTGCATGTGGAAACAGTTTGCTTGCTATCCCTTAATTCATAGGGCTTTTACTAGTTGCATAGGTTGAAAAAGTGGCTTTTGTCCACGTGGTGTCCACGTAATTTTAAAACGTGGACAAAATCAACCTATTGCATCTTCAAATAATTCTACAGCTTTTGACTGCATCTTGTCTGTGTTAAATGTATAAATCTGTAATGTAGTCTTAATGTCTTTATGCCCCAATCTTTCCATGACAGTCTTAGGGTTAACTCCCTGTTCAGCTAGGATAGTACCATGCGTATGTCTGAGGCAGTGTGCGTGGAATAATTCATTTCCTAAATCATAGTGTATTACTCTTGCACAGTACTTGAATGATTCCGGAGTGGGCAATTCGCCGTTTTCTTTCACGCTCAAAGGCATTATTTCTTTGTAAGGCACAGATACATCAGACCTAAACTGACAGATTGAATTGTCGGGCATAATATAGGTCCTGGTATAGTACTGGCCATACATTAACATCTGTTTTTTTTATTCGTTATTTCCTGTCTTAGCAGCTTCTCTAGTGTAGGACCCATTGGAATAGTCCAGATTGAATAATTAAGAGCACCTGACAAGCAGGCTAAAGTATTTTTTATCATGCTCCTTGAAAAGCCTCTAATTTTCTACTTTTTGCTTTTGAAGTTAAAAACAAGAGCTGAAACAGCGCAAAGCATTATTACAAATTGGATTAAATCACTATATATATTTCAAGGTTCTATCAAGAACAGTGTGCTAACAGTTCTATATTGTCAGCATCTGTCTTGTCAAAATCATTCCCAATAATATGACTCATAGC
>JAILRH010000052.1 GCA_024698345.1 Lachnospiraceae bacterium
TTACTACAGCTATATCGTGTCACCTTATTTGGTAAGTAGATTGCTAAGAAATAAAGGTGAAGTCTGTAGAAAAATAAAAGCTGATTTGCCTGATTGCAATGATTGTATAATCTGGGGATTTGGAGTAGTTGGAAGGAGAGCGATAAAACTTTTTGATTATATGGGGTGGAAAGTTGCATCAATTCTGGATAAGGGCGCAAAATTTGATAATTTAAAAGATATATCTGAAGTGAAGAAAGTGAGGATACCAAGCAAAGATATATTGTTGAATAGAAAAGGTCTCATAATCATCACAACAACTAAATTCATAACAGATATCACTACAGAGTTGATGCAACTAGGACTTGAGTATAAAAAAGACTTTCTTTTTTACTCAGCTGATGTAGAATCTGTAGCTACAAGAAAATATTTTAATGAATATTGCATTAAATGGTTTAGAGGTTAGAAGATATGGATAGAAGGAAATGGGTTTTTGATAATTTAGTTGCGTTAAGTAAAATAGAGAATGGAAAATATGTTTTGTTTGACAAATTACCGAAAAGAATTTTAGTATGGGGGACGGGAAAGTATGGAGAATCCGTTGCATGTATATTGGAAGAACTGCATATTAGCCCACTAGCATTTCTTGATAGTAATGAGAGGAAGCATGGAGGAAGATTTCATAGTATCAAAATATTAGACCCGTTAATTGCTCTTGAAGAATATAAGGATGCTTGTATTCTGTTAGCTATGAGTAGCGCAAATGCAACAGAGCCAAAGAAAATCCTTAAATGTTTAGCAAGAACCTATATGGACATATGGGATTTTATCTTATGTGGATTAAATAAATCTATATCTATATTGGAAATTGGTCCATTATATTGTCCAATGTTCAAGGGAGATAATGTTAAATATTTAGATGTATATGATGTACCGAAGTTACGTGAAATTGCAAAATCTCTTAATGCATCTGATGAGGATGTACCGAAAAAGATAGATTATGTTTCCCCGAATGGTGATTGGTGTAACATAAATGAATCCTTTAACATCATTTATAGCTCTCACGTTATTGAACATCAGACAGACCTAATCCAACACTTTACAGACGTATTCTCGCATATCCGCTCAGGGGGGCATATGTGCTTGTGATTCCTGACAAAAGGTATTGCTTTAATCATTATGACCCAGAAACAACTATGGAAGATGTTTTGGATGCCTATTATGAAAGAAGAACTAGGCATAGCTTGCGTGCTTTATTGCGAGCAGCTTGTGGCACTCATAATGATGCACAGAGGCACTGGCAAGGTAATCATGGAATTCAGGTGGAGCACTCAATGGATGAATTTCATAATGTTGTGGATGCCTATAAGAGTTCGATAACAGGAGAATATATTGATTGTCACGAATGGTACTTTACACCTAATTCGTTTAAGATAACGATGGAAAGATTGCGCAAAGCAGGATTTGTTGAATACTCGGATTTATTAATTGAAAATACTCCTGAAAATTCATTTGAATTTTATGCTTGCTTTAGACTGTGAGTGTGGGAAGGAATCTGATCATGGAAAAAGACTGGCTGTTTCCTTATTTGGAAATTGAAAAAGGATCTAAAATTGTAATTTATGGAGCAGGAAAAATAGGTGAGGCATATTATAAACAATGTATCTATACCGAATATTGTGATGTAGTGCTATGGTGTGATTCGAAATTCGAGTCAATCAATACTAATGTTGGAGTAGTAGAATCTCCTGAGAAAATTAGAGATGTCGATTTTGATAAAGTCATAATTGCGGTAGCAACAAAAGGTAATTGTATAGGAATTTTTGATAAGTTGAGTGAAATGCATGTGCCTTATCAAAAAATTTGGTCTCCTTATGACGATTTGAGTATGGAAATCAATAAAAAAGCCTTGGAGTTTCCGTTACGACAAGGCCAAGGAACATTAGACAAAGAACATCTTGATATAGCTGTTATTGCAGGTAGACCAATACAAGGCAGTGGTGGTGTAAGAAATATATACAGAATGGTGAGTTATCTGAGAGACTTTGGGCATCATATTACTGTTTATTATATTGATA
>JAILRH010000109.1 GCA_024698345.1 Lachnospiraceae bacterium
GAAAATAATAGCCATCGGAGATGATTATTTGCAAGGGTCACAAAGTTATGATTTGCCGAGTATTAATGTGGAGAAAATAAGCCATGACGAATATAAAATAAATTTTTATGATACTTACGTTAACACGTTAAATATCGATCATATAGAACATATAGATTATTTCGTAGTTATCAATAATGTAAGATTGTATTATGTTGGGACTACATATGAAAGCAATGTTCTGACATCATTTTTTGCAAGAGGAGATATGACAGAACATTTTGAGTGGATAACAATGAATCAGCTTTTGATTTGTATGTTGCTGATAATAGCAGTACTTTTTATCATTAATATTTTTGAGGTTAAGATAGAACAAACAATAGAAGATTGGAGAAAGAAAATGATTATATATGAGTTGACGCATATATACTTAACACTTAGAGATATTTACAAGATAAAAAAATATGATTTAGAAAAATTGATTCTTGAAATAAATGAGACAGAGCGCGTAATCGAGATATTTATATATAGAAATCAGGAACAATATAATTCAAATGAAAGAATAGTCCTTTCTAAAATATCAAAAAGAGAATTAGAGATACTTGGATTAAGACAATTAGCACAGTTCTTAAAAGAAGTAGTTGCTGATATAACAGATTCCGATATAGAAAAAAAAGAAAGAGAATTAGATGCTATAATTGTAAATCTTTTGGAACAGTTATATAAAAAGGGGGTGAAATTGTGATTTATATAACAGGTGATACACATGGTGATTTTTGCAGATTAGATGTTGAGAAAATAAATTGATAATCAGATATTTGATAAAACTATTTCATGTTTCATGTAATGTTGCAAATTTTACTGCAAAAGATTAGTGATGAAACAGACAATGCCTGATTTAATTGTATTATAAGCAATAATTAAAATATATAACAATTAAAAAAAAGGGGAGTGTTTATGGCAACAAGACCAGTATTTTTAGTAAATTCATGTTTTCCGTATTATTCAGAAGTTGATGTAGACTTTGTATACAATCAAGGATTTGCACCGTGCCAGAAAAAGAAGAATATTATTGCAATACATGGGGCTTTTCATAAGGACCATAAAGATGTAAATGTATTGGAAATATCAAGTAAATCATTTGATGAAACAGGTGTTAATTTATCTGCATTTAACTTGCAACTATATGTGAAATCATTAGAAAAACACATGCCAGTAGAGGTTATGTATCACGTGGGAAAGGTGTTCGAAAAAAGTGGACAACATAGAGAAATGCTTGATATGACTCCGCGTGAATGTAAAAAGTATTTGTTCAATAATTCCTTTGGCAAAGTAGACTACTTTTTATTTGAAAGTCAACGGGTAAATACAGAAAACTTCTGTGATTTTTATAACTGGCTATATATTAGAGCACTATTGGAAAACGAAACATTATCAAGAGGCCTTTTGGAATATCAGGCATTCACTGATGTAGAATATAATCCAAATCGATCAAAGAATTGCCAGGCACGTTCGGCAGCAATATTTGTATCATTATTTAAACTGGGAAAAGTATATTATGGTGAAGAATTAACGTTTGATAGGTATAAAGAAATAACCGATAAATTGAATTACGTTGTTTGGGATGCTTAATTAGTTAGAAAATAAATGGTAGAATATTAAATGACAATTATATTTTTATAATAGTGAAATGCAACGGATACAGAAAAATGATTGATTTTACGCTGAGATTCTATTAGGAATATAGAATTTCGTCGGATAAAAAATAGGAGGTTGTAAAATGGATAAAGAAGTTTTTATCAGTCATTCAAAAGAAGACAAAACTATTGCGGATGCTGTTTGTAGTTTTTTAGAAAATGAGGGAATAAATTGTTGGATTGCACCTAGGGATATACCTTATGGTAATGATTGGGCAGGTGAAATAACGAATGCAATTGAAAAAAGTAAAGTTTTTATTTTTTTATTTAGTAAAAACTCTAATATGTCACGACAATGTCCAAAAGAGATTAATATAGCGGACAGTTTAGGAATTCCTATTGTTTGTTTGGCAATCGAACGGATAGAAATGAATCCTACTTTGAAATACCATTTGTCGATGGGGCAATTTATGTATGTAAATGTTTCTGCATTGAAATCATATGAAAATAATATTGTGACTACAGTAAAAGGAAAGTTAGAAAATCCTCATGAAATTATATTTAATTTAGATTACGAAATGGAAAAAAATTTTGAAGAGTTATTTGGAGATAATACACAGGAGGATAAAGAAGAAATAGATGAATTTCGAAAACTGCTTAATCAAAAAATAAGTAATAATTATATGAAATTATTTAAAGACAATAATTTGTATAGAAATCAGAAAGAACTGCCAAAAATGTGTGACGAAGAAGTTGAAGAACATGAAAAACATATAGAAAGCACAGAAACCTATGATGAGAGAAAAGTGAGTCCAGAAGGAACTCATTTCCCTATAATAGACGAAGAAGGATATATTACTGTAATATATGGAATATGGAAAACTTATGATATTTCAGACTTTACATATTATTTTACGGCAAAAAGACTTGAAACATTCAAGGAAAAATTACCCGACGGAAAAACAAAATCATTATTCTACATAGATTCATTAAGTGAGGATATTCAACTATATATTGTTACATTTTGCAAATCACAAGATACAGCTATAATAAATAATGGTATTTATGATGTGAAAGAGAATGTTGTGATAATCACAACACATCCTATAGTAGTCCATATCTATAGCGATTGGACTTATTCAGGGAATGATAAGATTAAAGTTATGGGAAACGATGAATCGTCTGTTATCATGCTGGATCCAGAAACTGGGGATGAGATACCTAGAAAAAAATACATTGATGAAACAGGCGAGGAAAGGACTATTATTGAATTAATTGCACACAAAAGTTATTTTGCGTTTAGTATATGGGATACGTCACCAGATTGTTACAGGAACAAAATGAATGCAGAAGATATTGGTGATTTTTATATGAGTGGGGTCCAAGGAATTTTGCCACAAAATACATATAATGCACTTGTATGGTATGAAAAGTCAAAAACAGCGCAAGCATATAAAAAAATGGCGGATATTTTTAAAAATGATCCAATATTTGCAGACGAGGAATTTGCAAAAAAATATGAACAGTTATATTCAAAAGAATTTGAAGATGATGAAACCAATTATGACATTGATTAGGAAAAAACGAATTAAAAAGGAGAGGTAAAATTATGGTTTGTTACGTTGGTATAGGTGGTATTGGTTGTAGAACAATAAAAGATTTATGTAAAAAAACGGAGATAGACGAAAAGTTTTGTTTTTATATTGATACAGATGTAGGAATTAGTGAAATTGAAAGTAAGAATAAATATATTGTTGAGGGGTTGGAATATGGTTCTTCTGTTTGTAGAAATATAGGTCGTTCGTTTATTAAAAAAGTATTATATTCAAGAAAAATGGATGCTTTTTTTGAAGAAATTATGTCTAATAAACCAGATGAGATTTATTTTGTGCTATCTAGTTTTGGTGGTTTTGGAAGTGCAATAGCTACGGAAATTATTGAGTATTTAACAGTTAATTATACTGGATTGATTTTTAATTATGAAGTTATAGCTTTTAATGAAAAGTTTATGTGTTAGATTCAAAACACTGCATCATAATTTCTGGAGTTCCTAACTTACACATAAACTTTTCATTAAAAGCTATAACTTC
>JAILRH010000208.1 GCA_024698345.1 Lachnospiraceae bacterium
ATGATGACGATCTTGATGACGATTTTGGAGAAGAAGGTTTTTATATCTTCTAAATCTGCATCGTCTGTTTGCCACGCCCACAAATATGTGGGCGTTTTTCTTTTCATGAGAGCGCCGAAGGCGGTCTTTCCTATAAAGCAAGAAAGGCGACTGCCTGCGCAGTCGCCTTCTTTCTCGTCGTACTTATTCTTCTTCCAACAATGACTTTTCATATGCTGCAAGAATAATATCCTGGATTTTTGAACGTGTATCAGAATTAATTGGATGAGCAATATCTCTGTATTCATCGTTAGCGCCTTTTCTGCTTGGCATTGCGATGAACAAGCCTTTCTCGCCTTCAACCACTTTAATGTCATGAACTACAAATTCATCATCAATTGTAATTGAAACAACAGCCTTCATCTTGCTCTCTTTTGTCATTTTACGTACACGTACGTCTGTTATTTCCATATGTGTCCTCCTTTTTATGTCTCACTCAGATAACCACCCTAATACACTTTGTCCAACTAAGACAAATCGTATTATGAACGGTTATCACTAAATTGGATCCTAATTAAATTCCGTAACGGAAGTTTCGCTCCACGATTATCTCAGGTTTCTCTCCACCAACATATCTTGTGTTTGCCTTAATAGTATCGTGACTCTCAATAATACAATTCTCGATGTATACGTTATCTCCAATATAAACGTCGTTCAAAATAATGGAGTTCTTGATCACTGTATTATTTCCTACATATGCCTGTTTGAAGAGAATTGAATTCTCTATCGAACCGTTGATAATACAACCGCTTGATACAAGACTGTTCTTAACATTTGATCCAGGGTTATATTTTGCCGGTGGCAAATCATCTACTTTTGAGTATACGTCAGGATATTCCTTGAAGAAATAATTTCTAACTTCAGGATTGAGGAAGTCCATATTTGCCTCGAAGTAATTCTCTACTGTCGAGATATGTTTCCAATAAGAATCCATAACGTATGCCACTATCTTCTTTTCAGTCTTCTGTCTCTGAAGAATGTCATTTACGAAGTCATAACGCTCTTCTTCTGCTGCCTTCTCAATAAGTGAAATAAGTAATCTTCTTCTAATTACATACACACCTGTCGAAATAAGTGTAGCATCACTCTTTGTTGGTTTCTCAACAAAGTCTGTAACGAACCCTCTGTCATCTGTCTTTACAACACCATATTCAGACTTATCTGAATCTGAAGGAACTCTCTTACAAACGATTGTGATATCAGCCTGCTTGTTAACATGCTCTTCTAATACCTTATTATAATCAAGTTTGTAAATTCCATCCCCTGATGCGATAACTACATATGGCTCATGACTCTTCTTGAGAAAAGCAATGTTCTGTGCAATGGCATCTGCTGTACCTCTGTACCAGAAACCATTATCAGCAGTAATTGAAGGTGTAAATACAAATAAACCTCCCTGCTTTCTACCAAAGTCCCACCATTTTGATGAACTGAGATGTTCATTAAGTGAAAGTGCGTTGTACTGTGTGAGTACTGCTACTTTCTGAATATGTGAATTACTCATGTTACTCAAGGCGAAATCAATAGCTCTGTAGCTTCCTGCGATAGGCATCGCTCCAACTGCTCGCTTGTTTGAGAGCTGTTTCATCTTGCTATTGTTACCACCTGCTAAAATAATACCTATTGCTCTCATTAGATTTCACCTGCCTTAATAATATAGTCTCCTGATTCCAGCTTGCCGTCAGTATAATCAGATTCATCCGTCTTTCCGACAATAGCTGTGTTCTTTCCAATGGTAACTCCATCCGGAATTACTGAATTTTCGCCGATTACGGCAAGATCACAATTGTAAATCTTTGTGCTCAGTTTGCTGTCTGCGTACTCTCCAACACCCACTCTACAATCCTCACCGATAACTACTCCCTCGGCAACGATCGTCTTGTGGAGTTTTGTTCCTTTCTTAATAACAGCGCCCTGCATAATAATTGAGTCGTACACTTCCGCACCTTCCTCAACCACTACGTTAGCAGATACTACCGAATTGCAGACTGTACCGAAAATCTCACATCCCTCTCCCACAATACTTCTGTCAACTCTCGCCTTATCAGAAATATACTGCGGTGGAAGGACATCACTCTTTGTGTAAATCTTCCAGTACTCTTCGTAAAGATTGAACTCAGGAACAATGTCAATAAGTTCCATGTTTGCTTCCCAGTAAGAATGAAGTGTTCCAACATCCTTCCAGTATCCGTTAAATTCATATGCAAAAATTCTGTCACCTTTTTCGTGGCAGTAAGGAATAACATGCTTACCAAAGTCACATGAAGGCTGATCTTTCAACTTAATAAGAGCTTCCTTCAATACCGGCCAAGAGAATATGTAAATACCCATTGAAGCCAGATTGCTCTTTGGCTTCTCAGGTTTTTCCTGGAATTCCTTAATTCTGTTTTCCTCATCCGCAACTACTACACCAAAACGGCTTGCTTCCTCAATAGGAACAGGCATAACCGCAAGAGTAACATCTGCATTGTTTGCCTTATGATAATCCAGCATAATCTCATAATCCATCTTGTAAATATGGTCACCTGATAAAATAAGAACATAATCAGGATTATAGGAATCCATATAATCAAGATTCTGGAAAATAGCGTTTGCCGTACCTGTATACCAATCAGTATTTTCACTCTTTTCGTATGGTGGAAGTACAGTAACCCCACCGATATTTCTATCTAAATCCCAAGGAATACCTATTCCAATATGGGCATTCAACCTAAGTGGCTGATACTGTGTGAGCACACCAACTGTATCCACACTTGAATTAATACAATTGCTCAGAGGGAAATCAATAATCTTATATTTTCCCCCAAATGCTACGGCAGGCTTTGCTACCTTAGAAGTGAGAACTCCCAAACGGCTACCCTGTCCCCCTGCTAATAACATAGCTATCATTTCTTTCTTAATCACGTTATCACCTCGCTGCATAAATTATAGTAATTAAAATTATATCATTTTACAGCCATGAATAAAAGGGTTTTTAGCGATTTTTTTCATCTAATTTTACTCATTTGAAACACGATATCAACTTTTTTTGTGCACCTTTACCAATTTTCTATTTTTTCATGTCATTAATCATTCCAATTTTCGAACATTATTACAATAAAATTTCGTCATTTTTTTCTTTATTTTTTTGTTTTTACAGCTTTTTCTTCAATTTTCAAAACAAATTATATGTATATTTTTTACTTTTTATGTATTTTATTCTATATAAATACATTAATAATTCTCTCCCAAGTGGTTTCTGATTTCATTTCAGGAACAGCTTTTGATTCCAAATATTTATTCTTTTATGTGCATTGCTGAAAAGTTACCATTTTATAAAACCACCACTTCAATTTGCACTTTATTTTTCTATATTTAATAGTATAATTAGAAATGACAATTTCAATTCACACAATCTGATAATCATCTTTCTATTTGAAATATCGGATATTTATGTTCTTTTTTGAAATTGTTAATATTATTTATGGAGCGATTGATAATGTACGAATTAGATTTTAATAAGCCTGCCAAACTTCATTTTACAGGTATTGGCGGAATCAGTATGAGCGCACTTGCAGAAATAATGCTTTCGAAAGGATTCACTATCACAGGTTCTGATAACAAAGCCTCTGAAATAACTGAGCACCTCGAATCACTGGGGGCACGTATTTCCATCGGTCAGGTTGCAGAAAATGTAGATGATGATGTTGAAGTACTCATCTACACTGCCGCAGTCAAGGAAGACAACCCTGAACTGATTGCAGCAAAAGAGAAAAATATACCACTTCTCTCAAGAGCTGAATTTTTGGGTCAAATGATGCGAAATTATAATACAGCAATCGGTGTTTCAGGAACTCACGGAAAGACCACTACTACTACTCTTCTTTCCCAGATTATGATTGAGGCAGGACTTGATCCTACTATTTTAGTTGGCGGAATAATGCCGACAATAGGCGGAAATACCAGAATTGGTGCTTCCGGCAACATGATTACTGAAGCTTGTGAGTACACAAACAGTTTTCTTTCATTTGCTCCAAGTATAGGAATTATCCTCAATGTTGCTGAAGACCACCTTGATTTCTTCAAGGATTTGAATGATATCAGAAACAGTTTCAGAAAATATGCAGAACTTCTTCCTGCAGACGGTTGTCTTGTCATTAACGGAGACATTGAAGATGTGGATTTCTTTACAAAGGATTTACCTTGTAAGGTAATAAAAGTCGGCGACGGTGATTCTAATGATTACAGCGCTTCTAATATCACATATGACGAATTCGCTCATCCTTCATTTGACTTAGTTTCAAAGGGTGAAATAATAGGTCACATTGATTTACATGTTACAGGAAAGCACAACGTATATAATTCCCTTGCCGCAATTGCTGCATCTGTATTCATGGGAATCGATTTAGATACAATCAGGAAAGGTCTCTTTGAAACAAGCGGAGCTCAGAGACGTTTCCAGTTAAAAGGAAAAATCGGTGGTATTACTGTAATTGACGATTACGCTCACCATCCTGATGAGATTAACGTAACCATCAACACTATTGAAAAATACCCACACAATAATACATACCTTGTATTCCAACCTCACACTTACACACGTACACACGCTCTTTTAGATGAGTTTGCAAAGGCCCTCTCAAGAGTGGACAACGTTATTCTTGCAGAAATATATGCTGCAAGAGAGAAGAATACTCTCGGTATAAGTTCAAAAGATCTCATGAATAAGATTAATGAATTAGGCGGAAATGCGACATATTTCCCATCTTTTGATGAGATTGAAAACTTTTTATTAGAAAAATGTATCGACGGTGATTTGGTTATAACTATGGGTGCCGGAGATGTATATAAAATCGGCGAAAAGCTGATTGGCAACTAAACTTATCCACAAATCCACATTGTTTTTTTGATTTTTCGGTCAAATGACAATGTGGATTTTTCAGTTTACATAATTCAAAAAACGTCAACCTCATTAACCCCTTGAAAATACTTATCAAACGACAATTTTCGACAAATTATTTTTGTGGTTTGTCCACATTATCCACACTGTCCACATTGTCGTTTTGCCCTTATTTTACAAGGGTTTGTGGTTACTTTTATGCTTTTATTCAACATGATTTTGTGCTATACTCATCTTGCTCGAAGAATGAGTCTCTGACATCAAAAAATTGAACTTTGACAGATACCTTCTTCGCCCAAATATTATACTGATCGAGGATGCACAATTATGGGAAAATTATTATTAGAAAATTCAGTAGCCACAGATGTGACCACTGTTTCAAATATTTTTATTGACACATATATGCCAAAGGCAAGCGGAGAATTCGTCAAGATTTATCTTCACCTTCTAAGACTGATTGGCAGCAAGGCAAAGGATTTAGACTTGAGCAACATCGCCGACATCTTCAACTTTACAGAGGGAGATATTCTTAGAGCATTAAAGTATTGGGAGAACCTTGGACTTCTCTCTGTTTCTAAGGATTCAAACGATGTAATCAGTGGAATCAGACTTGAACCTTTTGGCAGAAATGAGCACTACATCAAAGGAGTACATTCAATGCAGATGGGTTCTGAAGAGATGCAGACGAATTCCGATTCAGCATCAGATAAGATAAAACTTCCTAATAAGAAGAAATATACTCCTGAAGACATTGAGAATCTTGAAGAGAATGTGGAGATTGGACAGTTGTTGTTTATAGCACAGGCTTACCTTGCCAAACCGCTTAACTCAACTGAGATTAACAGTCTTCTTTATATGTATGATGTTCTTCATTTTCCTGCAGACTTAATTGAGTATCTCATGGAAACTTATATTTCAGACGGTGTGAAGTCAATCACTCCTATCGAGAAGCATGCCTGTGATTTGTATATTCACGGAATCAAAGATGTTACTTCCGCAAAGAAATATAAAAAGAACAACAGTGATCTTGGCAAGAAGATTCTTGACACTTTTGGCATAACAGGAAGACTTGCCGCTAAGGATGAGAGCAGCTTTATTCAGATCTGGCAGAATGAGTTTGGTTACGGCGAAGATATCATTATCGAAGCTTGCAACAGAACTATTTCCCACACTCACTCGCCAAGTTTCAAGTATGCAAATTCCATTTTGTCTTCATGGCACAAAGCCGGAGTCAAAGATTTGGGTGACATCTCAAAATTGGATGAAGACCACGAAAAGAAGAGCAGGGAAAAATACGCCAAGCTCAAAGCAAAAGGTGTTCCTACTAAGAAAGTAAGAGATACTGCATTTTCAACTGACAGATCTTATTCTTATGATGACTTGGAGAAGAAATTACTGAACAATTAATTTATTGATGAAAATTTACTGAACACTCAATTCAGTAATAATTAAATAACTGGCTATTAATAACTAATAACAGATTATTGATAACCAACGATTTGCATTTAACACACTTTTATGAGGTTACCATGAAACTAACCAGCAAACAGAATGAATTAATTTCAAATATTTATAACAACAGACGTCTGAAAAATAAAGCGATTCTCGAAGAACGTATTCGTGAAGTTTACGATGCCGTTCCCGAGATTGAGGAAATTAACAAAAAGATTGCAACTACTTCTATCTCAGCTGCCAGACTTGCAATTGAAGGCAACAGAGATGCTCTCAATTCGCTCTCTTCCGAGATAGAGATTCTGAGCAACGACAAGCGCGTCTGTCTTGTAGGTGCAGGATATCCTATTGATTATCTTGATGAGATATTTGACTGTCCTAAATGCCATGATACCGGCTATATAAACGGACAGGAATGTGACTGTCTTAAACGTACAGTTGTCACTGCACTCTATTCACAGTCTAACTTAAAAGAAGTTCTTAAAAGAGAAAACTTCGAGAACTTCAATTTTGATTACTATGACAATGACTATGTTGATGAGTCAACCGGCAAGACTTCTTCTGAAAATATCGAAGATATTGTCGACTATGCTCACTCCTACATAAAAAACTTTAAGAAAGACAAATCCAGCCTGCTTTTCTATGGTTCTGCAGGCACCGGAAAAACATTTCTTATCAATTGTATCGCAAAAGAGTTGATTGAAAACGCTTTTTCTGTTATATATTTATCTGCGGTACAATTTTTCGACATTTTGGCTGATGAGTCATTCAGAAACGGAAAAGCATCCGCTTACAAGAGTGTTTCACTATCAGAGATACTTGACTGTGATTTACTTGTTATTGATGATCTCGGCACTGAAATGCCCACTTCATTTACAGGCTCAGCCCTGTTCAATTGCCTGAATGAGAGGCTTTTACGTCAGAAAGCTACTATCATTTCCACAAACCTTGGCATTGAAGATATCAAAAAGGTATACACCGAACGTATCTTTTCGAGGGCTTTGGGAAATTACAAACTTTTCAAGTTTTTTGGCGATGATATAAGAATCAAAAGCAAATTCTATGACTGACAATTCATCTGGCAGTCGCAAAACTGTGAGTGAACATTTAATAATCATTTAATAATCATTCACTAATTCAAACCATCAATCAAACTTTACGGAGGAAATCTAAAATGGCTAACAAAAAATTTATCGAGTCTATTCCGGTAGGGCCACTTGCTATTGTTGCATTATCAGGCAGCAAAACATTAGGTGACAGAGTAGACGCTTACATTTCTGAATGGAGAAGCGAAAGACTTGAGGCTAAAGAATCACCTATCACATTTAAGGGATACGTTAAGGATTCATACCTTCTTGATGTTTCAACACCAAGATTTGGTACAGGAGAAGCAAAATGTACTCTCCGTGAATCTGTTCGTGGATGTGACCTTTACATCATTGACGATGTTACAAACTACAGTATTGAATATACTGTTTGCGGTCACAAGAATCACATGTCTCCTGATGATCACTATGCTGACATCAAGAGAGTTATCGCCGCTGCAAGTGGTAAGGCAAGAAAAATTACAGTTATTATGCCATTCTTATACGAAAGCAGACAGCACAGACGTACATCAAGAGAATCTATGGACTGTGCAGTTATGCTCCAGGAATTAGTTAATATGGGTGTTAGCAACATCATCACTTTCGATGCTCATGACCCTAGAGTTAACAACGCAATTCCTGTAAACGGCTTTGAATCAATCATGCCTACATACCAGTTCATCAAGAACTTATTAAAGAACGTACCTGATATCAAGATTGACGCTGACCACCTTATGATGATCAGTCCGGATGAAGGTGCTATGGGCAGAGTTGTATACTATGCCAACGTTCTTGGAGTAAACATGGGTATGTTCTACAAGAGACGTGATTACACTACTATCGTAGATGGACGTAACCCAATTGTTGCTCACGAATACTTAGGAGATTCTGTTGAAGGAAAAGACGTTCTTATCATCGACGATATGATTTCTTCCGGAGATTCTATGTTAGATGTTGCTAAGCAGCTCAAGAAGAGAAAAGCAAAGAGAGTATTCGTTGCTTCTACATTCGGTTTATTTACAAACGGTCTTGAGAGATTTGACAAGGCATACGAAGAAGGTCTTATCTACAGAGTTATGACTACTAACTCAATCTACCAGACACCTGAACTCTTAGAGAGAGAATGGTACATCAATGTAGATATTGCTAAATATACAGCTTTATTCATTGACAGATTAAACCATGACGGATCAATCAGCGATCTTCTCAATCCTATTGAGAAAATCTCTAAGAAGGTTGCAGAATATAATAATAAATAATTTATTATATAATCGCTGTTAATTATATAATAAATTATACGAAGCATTTCGCGCTTTAAAAATACCGGAGAAGATTTTGATGTATATTTTCAGAATCTTCTCTGTTTTTATTATCACAAGTTTCAAATAAGTAACTCCATTCCTACACTTTATCACAAAAGAGGTAACTATTCAGCCTTTCAGCAATGCCAGCTCGAATCTGCATATAAATCTGCTAAGTTTTTATGTGCATGGCTGAATAATGAATCAAATCCATTCTCACTACAATATATAAGTAGGACGGCAAAACAATTATGAATTCATAGATAGGGGAACGCAATGACCAACGAAGAGATTAAGCAATGCATATATGAATATGGTGACGATATCTATCGTTTTTGCTGCTACTTAACTAACAACAAAAGCATCGCAGATGATTTATATCAGGAAACATTTCTAAAAGCAATTGAAATTAAAGATAAAATCCGTGTCAAAGATAATACCAAAAACTATCTGATTAGTATTTCTTTAAACTTATGGAAAAATCATATCAAAAAAAATAATCGCAGAAAAGAAATCGCGCCACTTATATATGACGAAGATTGTCTTTCTACCATTCCCGATTCACAAATAGAGATTAGTGAAACTATTATAACCGGGGAAATGTGCAAGTTGGTAAGAAATGCAATTGAAAGACTTCCTGAAAAGCAAAGGATTGTAACTCTGTTGTACTACTCGGAAGAGTTATCCATAAGAGAAATAGGTCAGATGCTCCACCTCCCAAAGGGAACTGTTCTAAGCAGACTGGCAAAAGCCAGAAGCGTAATCAAAAAGGAAATGGAGGATGCAGGTTATGGAAAAACAATTTGACAACATCATCACTGAAATAATGAAAACCGGTGAAAAACCTTCTGATGAGTTATATTTAGAAACTCTCAAAAGAATAAATTTATTAAACGAAAAAAACAAAACAGACAAAGCCGACCTTGTTCCTATTTGGAAAAGAAGAACTGCAATAGCATTTTGTGCAATTCTTTGCTTATCAATTATAGGTACCGGTACTTTTGCAGCCGACAAATTATTCACTTTATGGGGGCAGAAAGTTCAAATCAATAAATATGTTAAATATAATATTTTCACAGATACTGATGAACATATGATTATGACTGTTGAAGAATTACTCAGTGATGGGGTATGTGTGGAAGCCCTTGTAAAATATCAGGCCCGTGATAAATATGGTGAGGACTGGCTCAAAAACAGAAATATGGCAAAAAACAGAGACAACTGGCCTGTCGCCAATTTTATGATTCATGAAAAAACAGCCGGTGCCGCAGGTTACAACACCGAATTTTTAGAAAAGTACAGCACCAACTCAGTTCTTTATTATACTCTCAGCTGTAAACTAAACGAGCGAACAAACGTTATAGACCTGTCTTATGATTTGCCCAGCCAAATACAAAACACAACAGAATTAAGCATAGAATGTAATGTACCGGTACTCAGGTACAATCTCATTGCCGAAGATGGCGATGAATTAAGCCGATATGTAAAACCGATGTTATTGGAGATATCCCCTCTTTCATACAGCATATGGGGAAATCAGGAGGGCATGTATGAAATAACAAAGAAGAATAATAACGGTGGATTTTTCTGCAAACCGCTTCTGCCTGATGAAGAAATAGACAATGAGTCCATAACCGACATAACTATTATAGATTCTACCGGATCATACACCCCTAAAATGGAAGGTTTATTTGGCATCGAAAGCAACAATTCAACCTATAATTATCTTCTGTATTCAGATGTATTTACAAGCTTATCTCCTGACAAAAAAGCTTTTGTTAAAAATATTGATATAAACAATCTTAAATCCCTTCAACTCTCAAACAGTTATAAAACAATTCAGTTTCGTTTAGAAAAATAAATATATTAAGGGATGTTGCGTTAGTTATGACAACTCACAAACGCAACATCCCTTAAAAACTTAACTTCATGATTATTTTATCTTGAAATCTATATACTTAATCTCCGTTGTTCTGGTCTTTTCAGGATATTCAATTACTTATTCTTTTGATTTGCACTCTATTATCCAAGACTCGCGAAGCATACATCAATCAATAATCACAAGCTTATACTCTATGCCAAGCTTATCAGCCATAACCTTTTCTCTTGTATGACAGGAGAATGCAATAATCTGTTCAAGATGTTCTGCCATGAACTTGATAGTGCTTCCCATACGTTTGTTATCATACATAACAAACGCATCATCTAACAATATCGGCTTTGTGTCATCTTCAAATATAATCTCTGCGGCAGCAAGTCGAAGTGCCATATACATCTGCTCGACAGTACCTTTACTAAGTCTGTCTACTGCAATAACTCTTCCGCCTCTGCCTTCGATAGTGATGTTCATCTCATCATCCACCTGGAAATTATCGTACTTACCGTTAGTAATATGATTCATGTACACTGAAGCCTTCTCATTTATTTCTTTTCCAAAGCTCTTTCTAATCTCCTCGGAAATCTCTCTGATTGTGGCCATTGCTTCGTCAATAGCCTGAAGATCACACTCTATAGCATCAACTTTCTCAAGTCTAAGTTCATATCTCTCAAGCTGCTGTCTGGCCTTCAGCAGACTCTCTTTCTTCTGCTCAAGCTTGAACTGCGCCTGTGACTTTTCTTCTTTCTTTGACTGAATCTGCTTTGACACATCATCGATTTCAGAATTATAATCAGAAGTCTCTTCCGGTTTGTCCTCTTCTTCCTTGAGTTTATATGAAATACTTCTAAGTTCTGCTTCTATTATATTAATCTGTCTTTGTGCATAATCTGACTCACTCTTTGCCGCTTCATATCTGTCAACTGAAATCTTCAACTCCTTCATAAGAAGCATCTTCTTGGTCTTGTTGTTCTTCTTCATGAAATACATAATAACGAACAACAATGTAAAGAACAGCGTTGCAAACGCACAAAGCATCTCTTTTATCCACGTTGAACTGTCAGAAAAATCAATGTGCGGATTGGCGATAAAACATCCTACTCCAATACCAAATGCAACTACAATGAGTGCTAAAACCGTAACAGGTATGTTGGTCTTAGACATTATATTTTCCATCTCTCTTTCAACTTCATCTCTGGTTGAAACACCATGGATATCCAGCAGTTCCTTAAGTTCACTCATGTGCTTGTCAGATTTTTCTTTGTCTTTTTTAAGTTTGTCCAAATCCTCTGACAGAACGTCACTTCTCTGCATCAGACTCTCCTGATCCATGTTACGTTTGAGCTGTCTCTCAGTCTGAACATTGTCAAGAACCTCTAATGCCCTAACCTTAGTCTTAAGCTTTCCCACAGACTCACGGCTCTTTTCAACAGCTGCAATCTCAATCTTTTCTTCTTTCTCGAGTTCTTCTATCTGTTGTTTGATTGCTGCAATCTCTTTTTCAAGGGATTCTTTTCTATCAGCACCACTCTCCTCCATCAGTCGTTCCTTAGTGTCCTCTAAATGATTAAGCGCTGCCTCCACGTCAATCTCCGTAGTCTTTGAAGAACCAAGATTCGAAGAATAATTCCTCAGTACTTTCTCCAAATCACTGTTGGTAATACTACCAAGCTGGCTTATGCTGATTGTATTGTAATAACAGTTCTCATCAAATCCATAAAAGAACTCATCCATCTCATGCTGGTCAAGAATCTTGTCATCACTAAGCCTTGTGATGCGATATGACTTCTCACTCTTAAGGAAATTTCTCTCAATGAGATAATCCTCTCCCTTCATCTCAATGACCATAGAGCCTTTGTAATTCTGTGGAGTATCCCACGGAATATACTTCTCGTATTCGTTACTCTCACTGCTCTTTCCATGTCGGCCATCCAACCCAAAAAGCATTGCCTTAATAAAGGTATGAATAGTGGTCTTACCGGCTTCATTCTCACCATACAGAAGGTTCACTCCATCTGAGAATTCCAGTACTTTGTTATGAAATTTTCCAAAATTCTCCAAGCAAACTTTCTTGATAACCATCTACTTCTCCTCCATGGAATCCAACAGCGCTCTGGTACCATACTGAAGTGCCTTTCGCTGTGTCTCCGTGATTGTATCTCCTTTTTTGAGGAAATTATCAACATACATTCCTAAAATGTTGTCCTTATTTTCCTCATATAATAATTCAAAATCATAATCAGGTACTGTCTTATCAACGACTTCTGCCAAATAACAGATACCTGCAAGATCTTCAAAATCTATATCCATCAAAGGATTTCGTCTTCCCTTGATTGTAAACTTATAAATATGTTCATGACCATGTCTCTCAACATAATCCTGCACCTTAAACTTAAGTTCAAGCAAATTGGTATCAGGCTCGATATCAACAATCAAATGCTTGTAATTGCGCTTGCTGAAAGGAACAAACTCAAGATCAAGCGACTCAGTCGTAACCTCTCCTGCGATATAACCTCTTATTCCTGTGTCTTTAGGGCTAGTCGGCTCTAAAGATCCACAATACGCGAACTTACCCCTCTGATCCAAATCCGGATTGTGAATATGTCCCAATGCAATATAATCAAAATCCGAACCGGCAAACTTCCTTCTATTAATAGGAATATGCTTACGGTCTCCGCCGTGTCCCACAAGAATATTAATCACAGAAGGATCCTCAACAAGAACATTGTCATACAGACATTCTCTAATCTCTTCTGTGAAATAACTATGGCCATACACATCCACGCCCAATTCCGGAATACTCACTCTCTCGATATTTCTTCCTCCAAGGAAAATAACATTCTCGCTCCATACATAATCCTTGTAGAAAGACCCCGGTACAATCGCATCATGATTGCCCGCCATAAGAACAACCCTTGTGTCCTTGATGGTGGAGAATAAATAATCTACTTCTTTTATTTCTCTTAGCAGTGGCTGTCTATCAAACAGATCCCCTGCAATAATCAGCATATCTACGGGATTTTCTTTTATTTGTTTGATAAGTCTCTCAAATGTACCCCAGATTTCGTCAGCACGGGTTTGTGCCCATTTCTCACTACTCTGCGGCGCATATCCGAGATGTATGTCCCCTGTGTGAATAAAACGCATGTATTTCTCCTTTAAGTAACATTTTCCATAACTTAAGTAATATAAACCAATACTTAAGTAATATTTTCCAATACTTATATAGAATGAATTATATCATTATCCACGTTAATAAGCAAATAAATCCCTAAATATCAACACTTTCACGATTGTGTGTTGCCTATATTTCACATATCAATACTAAGTCATAATTTAATGTATCAGTATTAATCTGTAATACTCATATCAGTATCAATCTGTAATACTCATATCAGTATCAATCTGTAATACTCATATCAGTATCAATCCATAATTTCATATACCAGTATATGTCCGTTCCTCTTCCAAGCACATGAATTCCCAGTTCACCATACAGTTTAGCAGTTTCATATTGCGGTCCTTCAGGCACTCCGCAAATGTACATTTCTACATTTCTTTCGCGCATTTTCTCGCAAAACTCTAACAGTTTCGGACTATCTGTTGGCAAAGTCCCCGAATGATAAGGCACAAACAAAATCTTCTTAATATCCTCCCCCGGAATTTCAAAGGACATTCCCGGATATACAATTATCATCTTTACAGGTGAAGTCTCCGATAAAGAAATCGTTGCTCTCACATTATCTACACGATTCTCTGCGCTAACACTGTTTGTACAATTCCCCTTGCTCACACTTCTGAGACTTTTCAGCTCATCCGAATATATATCATGCCTTAAAAGCGTGCCCGCATCAAATACATTTGCAAATCCTCCTGTGTTCTGATACGACACATACACTCCGCCTCTTCTGACCTTAGAAATATACTCAACCGCTGCAATGAAATTATTTGTACCGTTTGACCTTTCATCATCAAGGGGGTAATTTGCAGAAACCAGAATAACCGGAATATCTGTCTTTCCCAAAGCAATGGAGAGAGTCGCTGCCGAATACTGCAGTGTATCCGTTCCGTGAGTAACAATGATGCCTCCCAATTCATCATTTGTATTATCACTGAACACGCCTGCTGATTCTGTTATTACTTTGTATTTTGATTTTTCTAACAATGCCTCTCGCACACTTTCTATAAGTTTTGTCAGATACACACCGCCCAGATTCTCACTGAGAATCGTATAAGGCTCCTTCGTAACAAAATCAATGTCCTCTCCATATTTTTCTTTATAGGACTCTATCAACTTATACTTTGCACTCTTATCCGGCGAAATATAATTCCCGTTAACCGAGCTTCCAATCGTTCCACCGGTAAATATAACTAAAATCTTCATAAACTATATTATACACACTCTCACCACAATCCAAAACAAAAATCTCATTTGCTCTTGTTTTTTATTGTTTGTCCTCCCATATTTGACTTGCCTCTCTCGGAGGGTAGTTTTTCTCTTTCTTTTTTTATTTCTGTCCTCCCATATTTGACTTGCTTCTCTCGGAGGGCAGTTTTTCAAGCTTCTACTGGAGGATATTTTTTCAAGTTGCTTTTTTTTATAAATGGTATTAAAATGAGACTTAGTCCCATTTTGAGAATTTCAATCTAACATTTTTAGATTCTTTAGCATAACATTTTGAGAATTTTAAATGCTATCGTTTTGGGATTTCAAATACAATATTTGGAGGATTCTTATGGCTGTTTATAATACAGAACAAAAGAAATGTATTATTAGTTTTCTTACAGACCACAGTAATTCTTCTTTTACAATAGAGGAGCTCATTGCCAAACTTGAGCAGTGTGATAACATTACAAAAGTTCCCGGAAGAAGTACTGTGTACAGACTAATGAACAAGTTAGTCGACGACGGCATTGTAAAGCGTTTTGTCAAAGGTCACAGTCGACATTTCAATTATCAGATAGTTGAATCAACCAGTTGCCACGAACACATTCATATGAAATGTACCACCTGCGGAAAGTTGTTCCACATGGCGGACGATGAGACGACAAAGATTCTTAACGAGATTCTTGCTAACTCGCATTTTATTGTGGATAGAGATGAAACCACTCTATACGGAACCTGTAACAGCTGTTCAAAATAACAGTAGTAATTGTTCAAACTAACAATAGCGATTGTTCAAAGCAGCAGTTGTCCAAAATAACAATAGCAATTATTCAAAGTAACAGCAATAATTAACAGCTGCAATCATTCATTGCTAATAATTATTATCAATTATTTACCAGCAGAAAGGATTATCATGTCACAATTAACATGTAAAGACGTTTCCCTCGGCTATGAAGGGATGACTGTCACAAGCAATATCAATTTCAACGTAAATAAAGGCGATTATCTATGTATCGTCGGGGAGAACGGTTCTGGAAAAAGTACCCTCATAAAAGCATTGTTAAAATTAAAATCTCCTATCAGCGGAGAAATCATTTATGACGAGGGGCTCAATTCTTCAGAGATTGGATATCTTCCACAGCAGACTATTGTTCAAAGAGATTTCCCTGCTTCGGTTACTGAGATTGTAATGTCAGGTTTTTCAGGAAGAAACGGTCTTAAGCCTTTTTATTCAAAAGAACAAAAAGCGGAAGCAAAAAAGAATATGGAGAGACTTGATATTTTAGATTTGGCTCACAGGTGCTACAGAGAATTATCCGGAGGTCAACAGCAGCGTGTGCTTCTTGCAAGAGCCCTTTGCGCTACTGAGTCGGTCCTTCTTTTGGACGAACCGGTTGCAGGCCTTGATCCGAAAGTCACCGCAGAAATGTATGAATTAATAAACAAAATCAACAAAAAATACGGAATAACCATCATCATGGTTTCGCATGATTTGAATGCTGCAATGCAGTATGCCAGTCACATTCTTCACCTTGCAGACAAGCCTTTGTTCTTTGGAACAAAAGACGACTACCTTAATAGCAAAATTGGCAAGGCATTTATTGATATGATGGGAGGTATTTCATAATGGATATATTTGATACTCTGGCTTATTACCTTCATTTTAAATTCGTAATTTACGCATTAGTGGTTGGAACACTAATTGCATTATGTTCCTCACTTCTTGGAGTAACACTGGTGCTGAAGCGTTTTTCATTTATCGGCGACGGTTTATCACATGTTGCATTCGGCGCAATAGCAATTGCATCGGTTCTTAACCTTACAAACAACATGATTCTGGTTATGCCAATCACTGTAATTGCAGCAATTCTGCTTCTTCGTTCAGGGCAGAACACAAAAATCAAAGGCGATGCAACACTTGCAATGATTTCAGTAGGTGCCCTGGCACTTGGATACCTGATTATGAATATTTTTTCAACTTCATCAAATATCACCGGTGACGTTTGTAGCACACTGTTTGGTTCAACTTCTATCCTGACCTTGAACAAAACTGATGTAATACTAAGCGTAGTAATGTCAATTCTGGTAATCTTTGTATTTATCTTTTTCTACAACAAGATATTTGCAATTACATTTGACGAAAACTTTGCGAACGCAACCGGAACAAGAGCAAATGCTTATAACCTTATAATTGCAATAATTGCCTCTGTAATTATTGTACTTGCAATGAACCTGGTGGGATCACTTCTCACATCGGCTCTTATCATATTCCCTTCGCTTTCTGCCATGAGAATATTTAAGAGTTTCAAATCAGTTATTATATGCTCGGCTATCATTTCCGTAGTTTGCGCATTGACAGGAATCATCATTTCAATACTCGCATCTACTCCTGTAGGCTCAACTATTGTTGCAATCGACATTGTCGTATTTTTAATTTTTTATATAATTGGGATAATTACAATGAAGAACCAATGATAATATCAACATAAATATCTTCAACTTAGATATTATCAACATAAATACTATTTATTTAAGATAACTCACGATACACATATGTATAAATGGAGAAAATGCAAATGAAAAAACTATTGTTACAGCTTCCTCTGATTATAGTGTTATGCGGTGGGATAATATATTTTGCCCGCGCCATGAATGACAGAGATACAAAGGAAGTTGCAAAATATGCTTACACCTCGGCAAAAAGCAGCAAATCGTCCGGTCTAACCGGCAATGATTCTAATGCAAAGTCAAATGCTAATAATAATGCTGAAAATAATGCCAATGATAAATCTAATTCAAATTCAGGGAAAAGCTCAGATGCCAACACTGATTCAAGCACGGAAGTTGAATCTGAAACGCCAAAAGAGACTACTTCAAATTCTTTTGAAATCAAACTGAGCTTCATCGGTGACTGCCTCTGTGCGACAAATGAGAATACTCATTATGCAAATTGTTTTAACGATGTTGCCGACGTCAAAGATCAGTCTTACTTCTTTAAAAAAGTAAGTTCATATTTCTTGAATGACGACTTTACAATCGGGGACTGCGAGAATGTGTATTCCGACAGCAAAAATCTGAAAGTTTCTGACAAAGGTCAGTACAAGGATCCAAATGTTGAAGCTTACTGGTTTAAGAGCAAAGCTGATAATGCGGGAATTCTTTCCACCGGCGGAATTGACTGCGTATCGATTTCAAACAATCACATAAATGATTACGGTCAAGCCGGTCACGAAGACACCAGGAAAGCCCTGGACAAAGCCGGTGTGCTATGGGGCGAAGAAGGTAAGACTGTCTACTACGAAAAGAATGGATTCAAAATTGCCGTTATATGTGTTTCAATGTACGGTGACGGAGTTGTTCCTACCATTATCGATTACATAGAGGAAGAAGAAAAGAAATCTGATTATCAGATTATATACTTCCACGGCGGAACAGAACGCCTTCACGCGCCAGAAACCTGGAAAGTCAACGCTTGTCACAAGCTTATTGACGCCGGCGCTGATCTGATTATGGGTGACCATCCTCATGTGCTTCAACCCAAAGAAGTTTACAGCGGTGTTACAATCATCTATTCACTTGGTAATTTTATTTTTGGCGGAAACAGACATCCGGAGAACAGAACTATCATATATCAGCACACGCTGACAATCAAAGATAATGTTCTATCTTCCCAAAATGGAAAAGTAATTCCATGCTATGTATATACAGGGGATACAAACAATTGGCAACCTGCTGTCATTAAAGATAAAAATACAAAAAATAAAATATTTAATTTCATGAAGGGCAAGACAGATTCGCCTTTATAAAGATTGTATCAAAGTCGTCAAATACATGAAGCATGTTATAGAATTCTCATGTTATGTATTTCCGTGTTATGCAGTTCCGTGTTATGCAGTTTCCTTATTATGAAACAAAACGAGTAGCAAATCATCATTTCAATCAGATTGCTACTCGTTTTTCTATCTGTTCAATTATCAATTACTACTTACAATCAGCACCTTACAATCATCCAAGGAAGTAGTACCAATGATGTCCCAGTGCTCTGGTCTGACCCACGTACACCATATCACCTTTTTTAATGAATCTATATAAGATGATTCCGCGAACTTCAATCTTATCATCGAGCACTTCATTGCCGTCCGCACAGAAAATATATCTCCATCTGTTTCTAAATACTGACAGGTATTCAATTTCATTTTTCTGAATAACCTTAAGATATGCGACTTTATTCTTGCCAATATCGAATAATACATAATCCACAAATAACAGCTGAAGATAGCTAAGTAACTCTGCCAGACAAAACAACGCTATACCCCAATTTATAAAATATATGTCTGTCTCAACTTTTCTAAACCAATATGGAATACTTCTTCTTGCTGCACACTGAAATATAACTCCCGTAGTAATGACTGCCGCAATAAATATAGTTCTGATTAAAAATACCAACAATCTTCTATCGGACTGCTTTTTTCTAAGATCCATCTTCACATCACCCTCAGCTAACTTAAAATCTGCGAGTAGCAAAGACCCTCTCTTAGATTGTTCTCTGTCACGCCGTCTCTGTTCATCTATAATGGAAGTCTTAATATCAACTTCAACTTCCTTTTTTTCCTTCTTGAAAAGATTGTCCCAATCACTATCATAATCCATTGATCTTGTAGGTCCATATTTATAATGTTCATCTAAAAATACTTCATGATCATTTTTCAATAACAGCACCTCCCTTAAACATTACACCTTGATATCCATTTATTATTGTGTATATCTGTTATTATCATACCCGAAACAAAAAAGCTAATAAATATCCGCATTTCACATTTTACCGTCATATTTTTCTATTTTATAAGGTTGTTTTTTTTACAATAGTATAATATAATTATTTATTTTCGAACTTTATCTTAATTATATCTTACTATATTTGTAGATTTTTTTAAATATCAATCACCGAAACCGCTACGCTTGTTTCGGGATTGTATCACGGTCGTCAAATGTCTACAAGCAAACTTGCGACATTTGCCTCATCGTGTGTACAAATAAGAGGAGCAATTGCTTCAACGATTCAAAATCGTAAACGCAATGCTCCTCATTTTTGAAACCATGCAATCACTTGCTTATTTAATTATATTTTTGAAACCATGCAATCAATTGCTTATTTAATTATAATTTATTAAACCATGTAATCACTTATTTAATTTTTCTTAAATTCTTCAAATTCTAATCCTTCATTGTGCTCCTGAATAATTCTGATTGACCATTCATTTGCAAATAACAGCAACGGATTATCATTCATGTCCTTAACTTTCTTGCAGTCGCTGATTCTGCTAAGGCTGTTAAGATCTGTTGACGGATCTTTCACCCATCTGATGTAATTGTATGGAAGTGGCTCAAGTCTGACATCACAGCTGTATTCATTTTCCAGTCTGTATTTTAATACATCAAACTGAAGTACACCAACTACTCCAACTACAATTTCCGACATTCCCAGATTGTAATCCTGGAACATCTGAATCGCACCTTCCTGGGCAATCTGCGTTACCCCCTTCATAAACTGCTTACGCTTCATAGAATCAAGGGGAACAAGTCTGCAGAAATGCTCCGGTGCAAATGTAGGAATACCTTCATATGCAAACTTTTTGCCCGGCATACAGAGTGTATCTCCAATTGAGAAGATGCCTGGGTCAAACACCCCGATAACATCTCCGGCATATGCCTCGTCAATAACCTTTCTGTCCTGAGCCATAATCTGCTGAGGTCTTGAAAGCTTCATCTTTCTTCCACTCTGGACATGATAAACATCTTTATTTGCATCAAACTTTCCGGAACAGATTCTCATGAAAGCAATTCTGTCATGGTGAGCCTTGTTCATATTTGCCTGAATCTTAAATATAAATCCAGAGAAAGCTTCGTCAACCGGACTAATCAATCCTGCATCAGACTGTCTTGGAAGTGGAGACTCAGTCATCTTAAGGAAATGCTCAAGGAATGTTTCAACACCAAATGTTGTGAGCGCTGAACCAAAGAACACCGGAGAAAGTTCACCCTGATCTACAAGCTCCTGATCAAAAGGTTCACTTGCCCCATCAAGTAGTTCTGTATCTTCCATAAGCTGATCATAGAGTTCCTCTGTAATAGCCTCTTTTAGTCCGTCATCGTCCAAACCATATTCTGTTTCTGCTGCGCCCTTGGCTCCACCTACAGAAACTGCCTTGAACATAGAGATTTTCTTTGTATCTCTGTCATATACACCCTTAAATCTTTTACCTGAACCAATAGGCCAGTTAATAGGGCAAGTCTTAATACCAAGAACATTCTCGATTTCTTCAAGTAATTCATATGGATCTCTCGCCTCAAGATCCATCTTATTAATAAACGTAAAGATAGGGATATGTCTCATAACGCAAACCTTAAACAACTTAATAGTCTGCGCCTCAACACCCTTTGAAGCATCGATTACCATGACAGCCGAATCTGCTGCCATCAAAGTTCTGTATGTATCCTCCGAGAAGTCCTGATGTCCCGGTGTGTCTAAGATATTGATACAGTATCCATCATAATCAAACTGAAGTGCAGATGAAGTAACCGAAATACCTCTTTCCTTCTCGATACCCATCCAGTCAGAAACCGCATACTTAGAATTGGCCTTTCCTT
This sequence comes from Lachnospiraceae bacterium, assembly GCA_024698345.1. Classification (GTDB taxonomy): domain Bacteria; phylum Bacillota; class Clostridia; order Lachnospirales; family Lachnospiraceae; genus SIG293. The sequence goes on from JAILRH010000208.1 coordinate 21,668, forward strand.
TAACCGAACCGGCTGTATTGATAGCTCCTCCATATAAAAGGAATTTCTCAGTAAGTGTAGTTTTTCCCGCATCAGGGTGGGAAATAATCGCAAAGGTTCTACGTCTTTCAATTTCTTTTCTCAAATCTTCACTCATAATACTCTCTCTTTTCTAATTCTTTTCCAATAATAATCAAAAAAACGGTAGCATGCTCCACTACAATGGAGCACACACCGTTTTATTATATTAGAAAAATAAATATCATGCAAGTTCAAGAACAATGTCTGCACTAATCTACCATCAATATTATCTAATTACATTTACAGTATCATCAACATAAGTATCAGACTCAGAAAGAAGAGTATTGTTTGATAAATCCAATTCACTTATATTTGTATGAGAACAATATAAACGCTTTAATCCAAGATTATTTGATAAATCCAATTCACTTATATTTGTGTCAGAACAATCTAAACACTTTAATCCAAGATTATTTGATACATCCAATTCACTTATATTTGTATTAGAACAATGTAAGTCCTCTAATTCTAAATTATTCGATACATCAAGTTCGCTTATTTTTGTGAAAAAACAGCTTAAGTCCTTTAATTCAAGATTATTTGATACATCCAATTCACTTATATCTGAGCAAATACACATTAAATACTTTAATCCAAGATTATTTGATACATCCAATTCACTTATATTTGTGTCAGAGCAATGTAACCTTTCTAATTCTAAATTATTTGATACATCCAATTCCCTTATATTTGTGTAAGAACAATCTAAGTCCTCTAATTTTAAATTATTCGATACATCCAATTCGCTTATTTTTGCGTGAGAACAATCTAAATCCTTTAATTCAAGATTATTTGATACATCCAATTCCCTTATAAAATTTTCTGCACATGTCAATTTACGCAAATTAGGAAAACCAGATAAATCAATGCTAGTTAAATGATTATCCCTCACATATAAATACTCTAATGTATTACTTGGGTTTATATACAAACTATCCAAACTATAGTTACTCTCTATGTCCACATCCATTATATTAGGGCTGTCAACAATATTTAGTTCTCTAATCATTGTCCTACATATGATTAAACGAGTTAATTGTTCACAACCATCAATTGCAACTTTGTAAAGACTATTAGTAAAATAAATAGAAATATCCGTAAGTTCCTTATTATCACAAAGATCTACATAATACAAATCATCCATATCAGTTATATCGGAAATAGATCGAAGAGAAGCATTATTCGAAATATGGATGCCCTTCAATCCTGAACAGCGATCAAATTTAACTGATTCAAGGTCACCTTTAACATTAGATACGCAAATATTCACTAATTCATCATTGTCACTTAAATCGATTGTTTCTAACATACAAAGAGGTCTCTTATATGGATCGCTCTCATCATCACAAGGTGGTAAAAGAAGAGTAAAGCCCCCTCCCAACTCTTTACCTGACAAATCAATAGATTTTAATCTAGGAACACCTGAATAATCGTTTTCCCATTCATACTCATATAACTCCAACCTGTAAGGTGATTTATATTGTACAAGTGATTCTGTTGCCATATATAAATAGAGTACATCAATAAAACTCTTTGAGTCACACAAAACAATATCATCCTCTTCATTGTAAAAATCTTTAGGATAATTAAGAGTATGAAGCGGTAAATTTAAACGACTAAACTGAACATTTTCCCTGCTTAACAGTCTTAATGATTCACAATCTGACAATTCTAAATCAGAAATCTTGGTGTTATCTACATACAAATCTTCTAATTTACGTTGATTATCTACCCATAATGACTCTAAATTATAATTATCACGAACATCCAAAAGGCGTAACTCACGAAGACCGCATATATCCAGTGATTCTATGTCACAATTTCGAATCATAATATCCTCTAACTCTTCGAACTGACTTCCGGACGGATCAATGTCAAGTGAGCCTTTTATCCCTAATCCACCTTCGGTCCAATAAATGCCTTTTAATCTACCGTCTTTTGACCAACTATATTGTTCTGAATTCAGATTACCACTAACCTTTGCACCTTTGTCTTTTTGTTCTTTAATAATAGATTTTAGAAGTTCCACATCTTCTCTATTTTTATTTTCTGAACCATCTACAGTAGTTTGTTCTTCTATAATTGACTCTGCTACAGTAGTTTGTTCTTCTGTACTTGACTCTGCTACAGTAGTTTGCTCTTCTGCACTTGACTCTGCTACAGTAGTTTGCACTTCTGTACTTGACTCTACTACAGTAGATGTTTCCTCTTGATTTTCATTTTCTGTAGTCACATCAATACTTTCTGTTTCAGATACTGCACTCTCTTTTTCTGTAGGTGCTACTGTCGTTGCCGCCACTGTAGCTGCCACTGTCGTTGCTGCCACTGTAGGTGCTACTGTCGTTGTTGCCACTGTAGGTGCTACTGTCGTTGCTACCACTGTCATTTCCTGAGAAGTTATTGTTTTTTTATTTTTTACTTTCACTTTGCATTTGAACTTTTTATTACCAACTTTGGCTGTAATAGTAGCTTTTCCGGACTTAATAGCCTTAACTGCTCCTTTTTTACTAACTTGAGCAACTTTTTTATTTGATGATTTCCACTTAACCTTTCCTTTTACGTTTTTCACCTTCAGTTTAATGGTATCCCCAACAAAAAGAGTAGCTTTTGTCTTGTTCAATCTCGCTTTCTTCTTTGCTGCCTCTACATTAGCACTTGGTGTCATTGTTGCTGTAAGGGCAACTGTTAATGCCAACGCTAATGCCTTTGTCTTTTTTCTAGTCATATTTTTACTCCTTTCTTATTTCTACGAACTTCCATTAAGTCCGTAATCTTATCCTATTTCCTTGGATAAATCAGTAATATAATACTATTATGGATTATACTGAATGAAAACAAATTATTAACAGTTTATTAACATCTGATTTTTCTTCTCTCTCCATTTGTTTTTATCGTTTTTCCCCTATCTGTTGACATTTTCTTTGGTCGGGCATATGATTATCTATAGGTTTAATTAGAAGAAAAGGATAGGTGAGAAAAATGAGAACTTTTGATAAATCATCAAAACTCGACAACGTCTGCTATGATATCAGAGGTCCTGTTATGGACGAGGCAGACAGAATGATTGCTGCCGGTGAACACATTGTAAAGCTTAACATCGGAAATCCGGCTCCTTTTGGTTTCAGAGCTCCTGATGCTGTAATAGATACTATGTCTAACAACCTCACATCGACAGAAGGCTATTCAGACTCAAAAGGATTATTTTCCGCAAGAGAAGCTATAGTCGAGTATTGTAAGTCAAAGAATATACCAAATGTTACTGTAGATGATGTATACACAGGAAATGGTGCCAGTGAACTCATCACAATGTCTATGCAGGGATTACTAAATAACGGTGATGAAGTGTTAGTTCCTGCCCCTGATTATCCTCTTTGGACAGCATCAGTTACACTCGCAGGTGGTACTGCTGTTCATTATATCTGTGATGAACAATCTGAATGGAATCCTGACATCGAGGATATTAAGAGTAAGATTACAGACAAGACTAAAGGTATCGTCGTAATCAACCCTAACAACCCAACCGGTGCATTATATCCAAGAGAGATACTTGAGCAGATTGTTGAACTTGCAAGGGAACATGAACTCATTTTATTTGCTGATGAAATATATGACAGACTGGTTATGGACGGAAATGAACACATTGCTCTAGCTTCTTTGGCTCCTGACCTTCTTACTGTTTCATTCAACGGATTATCAAAGTCACATCTCATTGCCGGTTACAGATGCGGATGGATGTGTCTTGCCGGTGACAAATCAAAGGCTAAGGGATATGTAGAAGGTATCAAGCTTTTGTCTTCCATGAGACTTTGCTCAAACGTTCCGGCACAGTCCCTCATACCTGCTGCATTAGCCAATCTCGAAGATACCAAGAAGCTGCTTGTTCCCGGAGGCCGTGTATACGAGCAGAGAAACTTTGTAGTTGATGCTATAGCTGACATTCCGGGACTTTCAGTAGTTAAGCCAAAGGCTGCTTTCTACTGTTTCCCTAAGATAGATATTAAGAAGTTCAATATTACAGACGACGAACAGTTTGCACTTGACTTCTTAAAAGAAAAGCACATTCTGTTCACTCACGGAAAAGGCTTCCATTGGGATGAGCCGGATCATTTCAGAATTGTTTATCTTCCATGTGTGGATGATTTGAAGATTGCAATGGATGCTATGAAAGATTTTATGGCTACATATAAACAGGCTTAAACTCAAACTAACTGATACAAAGGTTGGCTGATATAAAATAGGCTTTAACTAAAACAGACTGCATACTTAGTTTTAATACTTTAGTATGCAGTCTATTTTTATATTTTTATATTCTAATATCTAATTATGTATAATTATTACATTGGCATATCGCCTTGTCCATTCCATGGAATAATAATATGAGTATACGGGAAATGACGAATTTCATACATATAAGCTTTTCCACGCCAATCTACTATTTCCTCATATTCTCCATCATCATTTAAACGATATAATCTTGGGAAATACCATCCCGGCTCAGTTGGATATCCGCCTTCATATTCTGCTCCATTTTCCGGACCTGTCATAATAGTATGTTCTTCATCAAGATAAACAACCTCTTTTAGTTCAATTTCACTTTCATTGTTAATGAAAATTCCATGTGGTAATCCGTCATAATTATATCCACAAAGATAACAATAATCTTCTCTTGGATCATTTGTAGCAGATTTTATTCTCAAAACACCTGTTTTGTTTGATGTTCTAGTACAATTTTCAGTTGCGCCAACAATTGCATTAACATAATAAAATCCCGGAGCTGTAGGTTCGCCACCTTCAACACTTGCTCCTTCATGCTCACTTGTTTTCATCGATCTTTCTGTATCTATATAATATACAAGAGTTACTTCTGCATTTGGATCGTCTCTTAAAAGTGAATAATTGATTCCGTGTGGCAAGCCATCATATACAACCTCTGTATACTCAAAATCCAGTCTCTGATAACCTTTTACTATTGTATATGTAATTAAATCAGGAATAACTTTATTCTTATATCTGAGTGAGCCTGTACATGTAAGTCTGATATAGTAAGTACCCAAATCTTTTGGTATTTCTTCCATCTTATCTGTACGAGCTTCATCTGTGAAGTACTCAACTTTAACAGGTGGATTTGAAATAAGACGTCCGTTTGAATCATATACTTTATAATTTTTGTAAGGAATAGGATTTCCCGTCCATCTTACTTCTTTATCGCTGCATTCCACAACCAAATCTGCCGGACTAATTGTTAATGTTGTTCTGTATTTTTCTGATGCAAAATATACCTTATCCGTACGATTCATTACTTCAACATAATACGTTCCTACATCAACAGGTGTAGAAATAGCATTTGTGTAATTCTCATCTGAATAATAAGTTATTATAGGATTCTTTCTAGGCTGTGGACCAAAAGGTTCTCCGTCTTCACCTAAGAATCCAATAACATCATAATTAGTGTATGAAATCTTTTTACCTGTATAGTCTGAAACCTGAGGTCTTGCATTAAGTGTCTGAGATGCTTTTTTAATATCAATATGATTCATTGGCTCAGTAATTCCAATTAAATCTCCATATGGTTCAATTGTAATTACAGGATAATAACTTCCAGGCATCTTTAAAGCTTCAGCTTCTATTGTGTGGTCTTTATCCAAATAATACTTAATTGAATAATTTACTTTGTTCATTATTGATTTTCCTGTTACAGGATCAAGAATATTGTAACCATGATGCAAAGGTGTTTCTCCTGTATAATCATAACCCTGATAATAACTCTTTACCCTAGGACTATAGATGCTGATAGCACTTGTCTTTGTTGCTGCTTCATTTTCCTGTGTTGTTTCATCTGCTTTTACTGTCTGAATTACAGGCATGTTAACAGATGTTGCCAACATAAATACTGCCATTACACCGGCAATGATTCTTTTACTATTGTGTAAATACCTCATTATCCCAATACCTCTCTTTCATTTTTTTACACAGAGTCTATTTTATAACATTATTTCTATATTTCAAGCATTTTATAGAATAAATATGGTACTTCAATAAAACGTTTTACCGTGGTACCGTTTCCTTCACAATAATATCAGTGCTTTTTTATTTTCTTAAGATATTATTAATTTTTCCCATTGTTATTTTTCATCTGTGCATCTCTGAGGAGCATTTTTGTTTTATAGGGAAGTTCAGAGAACTTTCCTATAAAGATTAGGGTGTCAAAAGACACATTCTATATATTATATTTAAGTTTGTACCTTGAAAATTTAACACGAATTGATTAATTAAAGAGTTTGTGATGTGATATTATGTGATTTGAGAACAACAAGTAACCTATCCTTTAGGTGCTCTTATGCTATTTCTTTATTTGGGGTATGCTTATTCAAGCTATTAGAATAATCTAACAGCTTTTGAAAGTCTAACGCAGCAATTTTAAATCCAAAGAACAGACGAGTTCGCTTTTTACCATGAACTGGAATTTTATCAACATGATATCTTCGACGAAGAAGGGATGGAATTGCTTCAACTCCATTTCTAAATTTTGCATACGCAGAAAATTCTTCTGTTTTCATGTACTGTAATTGCTTAGCTCTGCCTACGGATTTCCATGATACTTCTTTACGTACTCGTGTTTTTAAAAAACGTGGTTTACAGCATTCTTTATATGGACAGTTCTTGCATTCACTTGTTTTGAAGTATGCAACAGAACGATCATTGCTTGGATCATATATACATTCTTCCGGAATACATCCATTTTTGCATTTAAGTAAATAGTGTCCATCATCAGTAAATATAAATTCAGCATATATTTCGTCAGGCTTTTTCCCGGTGAAGTTAGTAGTAACCAGCTTTAGATTATGCCCGGCAGCAAGACGAGAATTTTCTTCTCCACTATATGCTCCGTCAGCAACGATAAATGAATCATTTGAAAAGCTATCTTGATTTCTAAGATAATCCCTCATGAATTGATTGTCTGAATATGTATTTTGTTGATAATTATAATCGGTTATTAAACTTCCGTTTTCACCAACTGATTCAACAACATTCGCTACATATCCAAGATGCTTACCGCCGGCTTTGTATCTAAAGGTTGCTTCCGGATCTGATGGATTAAGTAATACTTCTGAGGAATTTTCAATTTCTTCTTTTTGACGAAGCCGTCTTGAACCATCGTCATCAATGATAGTCCTTTCTTTTAGCAGTCGAATAAGTAGTTGATACTCACTTGTATCATCAAAATCGCCTGTAGAATCGCAGATTTTAATTAAATCATCTGCGTCGTTCATTACAACTATGGTTCGTTCTGTAGCATCCATATCTCGCTTGTGATAAATACATTTATTATAATCATCTTTTTCAATGTAATGATGTTGTGCCTCTGGAATAGTAGTTCCACGCTCGTCCATTATTTTACATAGATTAGCTACACATGTATAAAAAAGTTCGAGCAAAGAAAGATTTCTAATGTTTGCTGCAACCATCAAACTGTCCATACGTTGTTTATCTGGTGTGATATTCATAAAGTCTGATATTTCTTTTGCCATTTTTACAATGCATTCATGAATAAGATCAACTTCATGCTCTGTTTCATAAGAAAGCACTCTTGCTCTAAATCGGCTAAGTGTTCTATCGCTAATTGGTTGCTCTTTAAAACTAGTGGTATGTAAAGCATACTGATAGCGAATATCAAATGCCATAGCTTCAACAATTTCGTCGTCTGTAACATTAAGAGCCTCCTTAAGAATCAGAGCTCCAACAATGACATTGACAGGAGTGTTAGGTCTAGATGCTTTTTCACTATAAAGAACAGAAAAAATATTTTCATCAATAGCAGGAAAAACTTTATCAGCAAAAGTTTTTGCCCATGATTTTTCTAACATTCGTTTTTCACGATCTGTAAGATTAAAAGTGCTATCAAGAAGTGTAAGTTGTTGATTATCATTTTTAACAAAAGACATATGAATCACCTCGAAATATGATACTTACATTATACCAAAAATTCATATGATTATATATATCGTGTTAAGTTTTCAAGGTACATATTTATCAAAAGTTATATAACCTTTTGACACCCTAATCCTATAAAACAAGTCCTGCGACCACCATACGGTAATCACAGGACCATAATTCAAATATCTGCGTCAGACTAGCTGACAAATCATTCCGCCTCTCTGAGTTCTTCTTCAGCACTCGGAGCTTCTAATGTAACTTTCACCTTATCGATACGCATATTGTCCATGCGCATTACTTCAAGCTTACAGTTATCTACAACTACAGAATCTCCAATCTCCGGAACTCTGTCCAGTTGTTCTAATATAAGGCCACCCACTGATTCATAATTATCAGAATCAATATCTGTCTCAAACTGATCATTGAAATCTACCAGATTCAACTGACCTTCAATAAGATACTCGTTATCATTGAGTTTGATAATTGCTTTTTCTTCATCCTCATCAAACTCATCACGAATCTCACCAACAATCTCTTCAATAATATCTTCCAATGTAATAAGACCGTCCACTGCACCGTACTCGTCAAGTACGATACACATTCCGTGATTCTCATCACGCATCTCCACAAGCAAGTCATTCAAGTCCTTTGTGGCGATGGTATAAAACGGTTCATACATCAGCTTCTCTGCTTCAAAATTGTTACGCCCCACACCGTGAATAATCATATCTTTGATATTGATAATTCCGACGATGTTATCTGTATCATCCTTATATACAGGAATACGTGTATACTTGTCATTTTTAACTATATGCATCAACTCATCATAAGTTGCATCTATGCTAATCATGGCAATGTCAATCTTTGGAATCATAATATCCTTGGCACATGTCTCTCCAAAGTCGAACACGTTGTTAATCATATCCAGTTCTTCCTCTTCAATGAGCCCTTCTTCCTGACTCACGCCCATAATGGCACGAATCTCCTTTTCAGTGATGAGCTCCCCATCACTGTTCTTCTTGATTCCAAACAGCCTCATGAAAACAAATGAAATCTTGTCCACTATAAAAATAATCGGAGTAAGAACTACCATCAAAATATATATCGGTGTTGCGTAAACAAGTGCTATCTTCTCAGCATAAAGCGTTGCTGCTGTCTTTGGAATTATCTCGCCAAAAACCAACACTATAAGAGTAAGAACACCTGTACCTACACTGACTGCTGCGTTGCCCCACATTCTCTGAACAAACACAGTCATTAATGATGAAGCTGAAATATTTACTATATTATTGCCAATCAAAATAGCGCTTAACATCTTGCCTGAATCATCACGAACCTTCTGCAGCATCTTCGCTCGCTTTACGCCTTCATTCAGCATCATCCTAATACTCATCTTATTTACTGATGTAAGAGCTGTCTCCGCCGATGAGAAAAAAGCAGATAACAGTATTAATACAAATAATATACATAGCATCGCTATGTCACTGGGTCCCATCAAGAATCCTCCTTAAAAATAAAATAACGTGACCAACGTCCACTTATGCTACATTGTATTAAATATCCGGTTTAAAGTCAAGGTGACCGCCGTGTTGCGCAGATTGAATTTAATTTTCTGAGTATGCAACCAATCAGAAAACTGACAAATAAGGAGCCTGCCATTATTGCAATGGCACCGGGCATTCCCCAATTCATGAATCCGTACCAATCATTTCCATTCGGCCACTCACCTATTCCGTTTATAATAATATTTATGTAATAAATCACTCCATACAACAAAGTAGGAACGATTCCCCAAATTGTATCCCTAAAAGGAATATCTCCCAAATCAGTCACAATATAATCAACCATTGCCAAAATAGGAATAATCAGATGAAAATAAAGATTTGCCCCTTTGTACATCTTTGCGTAACCATAAAGCGGTCCCAAAAATGCAATTATCTGTACAAATGTGAGTCCCACTGCCGTAACTGCCATAACCTTGAGTATGCGAATCACACATAAGTATTTGCCGGTTGCTTTTGACTTGTCTGCCCTTCTTGTTATCAACTCTATCAGATAGATAAGTGCCACCGCTCCACAGAAAACATTGGATAGCACTGTGAAATATTTAAAATTGGAAATACCTTTTGTCAAAAAATAGCCATCTTTTGTTCTGACAAAGAAGGTCAGATATATTCCAACAAAAGTAAGAATGACAATGACAATATTAAGAAATAACGAGATCAATTGCTTTGTGTTGCCTTTCATGATCAATTCCTCCCCGATATTTGATATTTGATATTCGATGTCCGATATTTGATATTTGATATTCGATATTTGATATTTGATATTCGATGTCCGATATTTCTACATAGTTATATTTTTACTCTATGAACAACTCACAACTTTCTTCATCAGATGAAGTGTTATTACCATCGTTAGTATTATTAGTATTAGTATTACTATTTATTTTCAAATTACATACAAATGAATATATTATCTCATTCATTCTGTCAGGATTATCTACATTTGCATTGTGGCTGGCACCCTTTATTACCTCTAGCCTGCATCCGGTGTGCTTGTGCCATCTCACATTATACTTTCTAACCTTTCCGGTTCTGTCGTGTTGCCCTATTGTCAACAACACCGGACAATCAATATCAACATCTTTTATATCATCAACCAGGGCATCATAATAATCCTGCACAACCTTTTCATATTCTTTCTTGTCATACTGAGACAACATCTGCATCATATTCTTAAATCCGTCCATTGTGGATGACACACCGATTGCTGACAAAAGTTTCAAAATAGGCCATGGGAAAAATCTGCACATAAGACCGGCTCGCCTCAGTATCCAATAATCCATCTCTGAATAATAGTCTTCACCGTACGGAGATGTTCCGATTCCTACGAATCCTTGTACAATACCTGATTTTCTGCACATAATTGCCTGTGGAAAATATCCACCATAGGACTGTCCCACTGCTATAAAAGATTCAAATTTCTCCTGTTTCATTATTTTCAAAATAATATCTGTCGCCTCGTCCATAGTAAAAACTCTGAACAATCTGGACTTTCCGTGTCCCGGTGAGTCCCATGCGATAACATTAAACTCATCACAAAAAAACTCAAACTGCTTCTCAAACATAGTGTGATTAGCAGTGAGTCCATGAAAGAAAAAGATAGTCTTCCTGTCTTCATCCCAATTTTCTGATGTATAATAATAAATAGTGCCATGTTGTATTTCCAGCTGCTTCTCAATCATAATGTACTCCTCGACCGTTATCACTTATTACTATCCTCTTATTATATCAGTGTATTGTAGTAAATGAAAGTAATGCCTTTGCAATTCACTATTTAATCACGTATTTTTCAGTTTTTCCCCACTTGCCATACTTTATTTTTTTATTGTACATCTTGTACGCTTTAACTCTGAAGTAATACTTAACTCCCCTTTTGAATTTGTTTTTCTTTAAGTATGCTGTTGTGGATCTGACTGTTGTGGATTTAACTATGATAGATTTCACTGCTTTGCTCTTTGATTTTTTAAACTTTTTATTATTGCTCCACTGAATCTTATAGCCATCTGCCTTTTTAACTTTCTTAATTGTTATTTTAAGTTTTTTCTTAACAACTCTGATTTTTTTGATTGTAGTTTTCTTTATTTTTATTTCTGAATTAGCTTTATCTGAATTGTCCTCTGCAGTTACACTTTCATTATTCGAATCTGCCTTCGTACTATTCCCTGAAATCGGCTGCACTGTTGTAGACTTATCAGTATTATCTTCCGCCGTTTTACTTTCCGATGAAATCTCTTTGGTTGTAGTCTGGTCAGCCACATTTTCTTTCGTCGTAATTACCCCGGTTGTGGTTTCTTCAGGTTCAATAAGTTCGTCCGTAGCCATTGGAGAAATGTCTGAAACAATATTCTTATATGCTAAACCTTCCTCTGTAAGTGAGCCTTCTTCAATATTAAATAATCTTGTATACGCAGTTCCCTCAATATTGCTTGAATAGTCTACAAACCACGCATATCTCTCAACAAAGTCGAGAGACTCCATCATTTCACAAGCCTCTTTTATGTACTTTGTCGCCAGTTCATGGCTCATAGGATTTGACAATTTATAACCTGCCCACTGTGTAGATACATCAACATTTCCAATTTCGGTAATCCATAATGGAATCTGATACTTGTTATGAAGTCTGGTAAGTGCATCTTTCAATCTTCCCACCGAAGTCGGATCTGTGAAATCCTGATAAACATGAACAGTCAGAAAATCAACTCTGTATCCATTTTCTTTGGCTTTTGCCATAAACTGTTCTACCCATGCATCTTCCACAGCTGCCCCTGCAGGACTTCCAAGTCTAAGTCCGGTCTCCTCAAGTCTCGGCCAAAGCTTTATTGCTCTGTCCACTGTCATATTGGATTGATCCGGCAAATCCGGTTCATTAAAGGTCAAAAGATTTCTGTACAATCCTTTCTCTTTTCCTTCCTTAAGGGTTTGAAGATACTGTATTGAAGACACTCCCCAAATCTGTGGCACATACTCAATGCCTGCTTCATTTGCCTCCGTGGCAACATCATTTGAAATGCCCCAGTTATAAATCCAGGAAACGCCTGCATTTTTAAGCACACCAATATCGCGCTGTTCGCTATTGGTGCTTGCATAATACCAACAGCAAAGACCTTTTCTGACAGTCTGCGTGTTGCTTTGAGTTGTAACAATATCAGTGTTATCGGCGCCTGCAACAAATGAATTATGCGCCGGTATGATTAGTAATAGATTGATTGATAATAGTAATGCTAAAATACGTTTATTCATGATGTTCTCCTTTTTTAATAGGTTATATATACCTAGGTGGAAGTTTTACTCACATAATAATTTACAAGGTTCTCAAACAACGAAGCAGTACCACCGAACTAGACATCTGTTTTACTTACATAATAATTTACAAGGTTCTCAAACCCGCTTGCAATCTTAACAGGCGACTATACAGTTTTACTCACATAATAATTTACAAGGTTCTCAAACAACATGTCTAATGTATGGATGAAAGTATCAGTTTTACTCACATAATAATTTACAAGGTTCTCAAACTTAAACACTGCAAAGGATCTTGCTATTGAAGTTTTACTCACATAATAATTTACAAGGTTCTCAAACCAATAGGTATGTCTATTTATTTCAATGATTGTTTTACTCACATAATAATTTACAAGGTTCTCAAACTTTGTGTTAAAATAGCCACTGTTACAATTGGTTTTACTCACATAATAATTTACAAGGTTCTCAAACAAGTTCCCATTGTAATTGACAAAAACAATGGTTTTACTCACATAATAATTTACAAGGTTCTCAAACCTTCCAAGAGTTGACGCTATAGTGGTAGGCGTTTTACTCACATAATAATTTACAAGGTTCTCAAACTCATTGTAGTTGACTCTTTTCTCCTTCAGCGTTTTACTCACATAATAATTTACAAGGTTCTCAAACACTCCTTTAGTGGTAGAAACATACCGACCAGTTTTACTCACATAATAATTTACAAGGTTCTCAAACATCATTTGTCGATAATCCTTTGCCTTGCTCGTTTTACTCACATAATAATTTACAAGGTTCTCAAACTAGCAATCAATCTTTCAACTGTGTTACGGTGTTTTACTCACATAATAATTTACAAGGTTCTCAAACTAGGCGACAGAGCTGATGGAGGTTTAGTTGGTTTTACTCACATAATAATTTACAAGGTTCTCAAACAGTTTGAAAGGAATATCTTTTCAAACCAGCGTTTTACTCACATAATAATTTACAAGGTTCTCAAACCCGTGGAGACGTACTCAATCGAACATTGACGTTTTACTCACATAATAATTTACAAGGTTCTCAAACACACCTCGCTCAAGTTGAACGAAAATAATCGTTTTACTCACATAATAATTTACAAGGTTCTCAAACGCCGAAGGAACGTTCAAGTTTACAATTATAGTTTTACTCACATAATAATTTACAAGGTTCTCAAACTCGTAAGGGTGTTAAAATGCTTATGTCAGGTTTTACTCACATAATAATTTACAAGGTTCTCAAACTAAGTCCAAAGGAACAAAGCCGCTTTCAGAGTTTTACTCACATAATAATTTACAAGGTTCTCAAACACTGGAGACTACCAGGACGCTACAATCCAGGTTTTACTCACATAATAATTTACAAGGTTCTCAAACGCCTCAGCAAGCATTAAATTCATGATTATGTTTTACTCACATAATAATTTACAAGGTTCTCAAACCCGACCCTTCCGCGTTGCCATTGGCAACGCGTTTTACTCACATAATAATTTACAAGGTTCTCAAACTTTTCTTCACCTGTCGGATTAATATCTTTAGTTTTACTCACATAATAATTTACAAGGTTCTCAAACCGAAGACTTCGCGAACGCAATGAGAGAAGAGTTTTACTCACATAATAATTTACAAGGTTCTCAAACCTCAAATTAGGTTCTCACCGAACTTTCCATTTGGCATGGTTGTAAATTATTACACCTATTATTTTATAATCAAGCAACTATCTTTATCAACGATATACTCATTTTCATCAATTTGCCGCTTGCTTTCACAAGATTCAATTAACAATAAATAGATTTTATTATAATATGCATTTTTATATAGTTGTTGTATTTCTTCAATTGATAAATACTGTTTAATGCCAACAAAACAAATAGTACTAATGCCACAAAGCGTACTAACTATTTTCACATATTCTACCAATCTCTCCAACAATGTATGATAATTAGTATCAATTTTAATCGAATACATTTTAAACCAATCTTGCCACTCAAAATCAATACTATATGTTGTTGAAAAAAATGATATAAATGTTAGAAGCGTCGAATTAATTGATAAAATATTGTTGCAGGAGCAGTATTCGGCAATTACATATAGTATTGATTTT
>JAILRH010000201.1 GCA_024698345.1 Lachnospiraceae bacterium
TGATTCAATGTTTTAGCGAAAACCATTTGCTTGAATGCTCTCAGAGTTATTCTGAAAACTGCTGTAGTCTACGTTTCATAAAGCGTATACTTTTGAAACCAAAAAACAAAAAAGTTCACAAAAAAAACACAGGGAAACAACGATGAAGGATAAAAGTCGGCTTGACAAAAAAAAAGTAGTTTAGTAAACTGTACACGCTTATAGTATTATGAGTATGGGAAAAGATAAATGATAATCTTGTTTATAAATGATTAATTATTATATCGGAGTTGTATTTTTATTATTTCTATACAGACAATACTTAATGGTACTATGAAGGAATGACTATAAAATTGTATTGTAAATTAAGGGGTTAATTTTCATTTACTATTTATTCCAAATCTATTAGAAATTTAATAATGTTAATTTTTTATGCTATTTTTTTGGCGGGATAGCGTTTTATTTTTATGCTATTTTTTTGACGGGATAGCGTTTTATTTTGATGCAAAAAATATGTGAGGTGCAAAATGAGAATTGATGAATTGTTTAATGTAATTGCAAAAAGTAATTATGAAAATGTTGCTTTGGAATCAGATGATGAAGGAAAGATGACTTATGAGGAGCTTAATAAACTCTCAGATAATGTTGCTGCTAATTTGAATGATGTGAAGAATGGTGTGATAGCAGTGTATGTTGAGAAATCTTTCAACATGATTATATCTATTATGGGTATTTTGAAGTCAGGAAATGCATATCTTCCGTTGGACATTACATATCCGCAGGACAGAATCGAATATATGATTAGTGATGCAAATGTGGCAAAAATAATTTGTTCATCAAAAACTAGGGATCAGTTGAAGCATAGTGAAAAAATAGTACTGATAGATGAATTGCTGACAGAAAGTGCTGAGACAATTAATGATACAAGCGAAGATGCAATCAATAATGCGAGCGATAGTGATTTGGCGTATATTTTATATACTTCCGGAAGTACAGGAAAACCAAAGGGAGTAGAAATCGAGCACAATTCTATTATGAACACTATACAGTGGAGAATAAAATATTATGGCTTATCTTCAGAGGATAAGGTGTTACAGATTCCATCTATTTCATTCGACAGCTCAGTTGAAGATATTTTTTCAACATTGCTTAGCGGAGGAACCCTTGTAATGTATTCTGAGGATAAAAAATTGGATGTTAAATATTTAGCAAAACAGATAAAGGAAAAATCTGTAACTCATTTTTTGACAGTTCCAAGTTTTTATACAGTATTACTTGAAGCTTTAAGTGATGATACTCAAATGAGATTTGTTGTTATTGCAGGAGAATCATTTACAAGCGAGCTGGTTAAGAAACATTATAAGAAACTTGAATCAGTAGGATTATACAATGAATATGGTCCAACAGAAAACAGTGTATGTTCAACTGTTTACAGACTGAATTCTGATGAAGATAACGTATATATTGGCAACATGATTGATAATGTTGATTATATCATTGATGAAAAGGATGAAGATGGAATTGGTGAATTATGGTTGACAGGTAAGGGACTTGCAAGAGGTTATCATGATGACAGTCAGCTGACAGAGGAAAGATTTGTGATAAAAGAAGGAAACAGATACTATAAGACCGGTGATTTGGTAAAGGAATCTGAAAATGGTGTTTTACAGTTTTGTGGAAGAAAAGATCAGCAGATAAAGCTGAATGGAATGAGATTTGACTTAAATGAAATTGATAATTATATACAAAAAGATTCAAGCATTATTGATTCAAAGACAGCAATCACTGATAATAAGCAGATTGTGACATTTTTAAAGTCAGCGGATATTCAGAATTCAGACGAGATAAGAAGCAGATTAGAAGATCATATTCCAAAGCAGTTTATACCGGTGAAGATTTACCAGGTAGAAGAGTTTTTGAAATTGCCAAATGGAAAAGTTGATATCAACAGAATGATCGATGAACAGGAAAATATTGTTGTCAATTCTGCAATTAATTTCGGTGAAACATCAGATGAGAGCAATGAAGATGATATATATGCAAAAATACGTGAATTGATTAATTCAGAATTTGGATCTCAATTAACGGAAAAAGACAATGAGCAGGATTTGATGGAAAGTGGAGTACTTACTTCAATACGATTAATCAAGTTAATGGTAGCACTGGAAGAAACATTTGAGTGTGAAATCGATTTTGATGATTTTACAAATTATAAACAGGTATCAATCGTTAAGTTAGGACAATTATTAAGTCCAATGGAAGAAGCAGCTTCCTAAGGAGAATTAAGATGGGTCAGGAAATAATAAAAGTTAAAAATTTGTCAAAAACATTTATGGTTCAAAAGAGACGTGAAGGATTTTCGGGAGTGGTGAAGGATTTCTTTCACCGACAGTACGAGGAGAAAGAAGCAGTTAAGAATGTGTCTTTTTCAATCGAGCAGGGAGAGATAGTAGGTTATCTTGGACCAAACGGCGCAGGAAAATCCACAACTATGAAAATGTTGTCCGGGATACTGGTTCCGTCCGGTGGAAGCGTTAATGTATTGGGATATGAACCGTATAAGGACAGAGTAAAAAATGCAAAAAATATTGGAGCTGTATTCGGACAAAGAAGTCAGTTATGGTGGGATATTCCGGTTATTGACTCACTCAGTTTGATGAAATATATGTACAAAATTCCTGACAGCGTATTTGCGAAGAACATGGATATGTTTAAGGAATTATTGGAAATGAATGATTTCATTAACACACCGGTTAGACAGTTATCATTGGGACAGAGAATGAGAGCTGATTTTGCATGTGCACTGCTGCATAATCCGCCTATTTTATACCTGGATGAACCGACAATCGGATTGGACGTTGTAGTAAAAGAAAACATTCGAGAGCTAATAACTACCATAAACAAAGAAATGAATACAACAATCATGCTGACAACTCATGATATGTCGGATATTGAGAAGTTATGCTCGAGAGTAATTGTTATTGATAACGGAACTAAGATGTTTGACGGAAGCATTGATGAAGTTAAAGAAAAGTATGGTAATGATTGCAGGATAGTGATACAGACTTCTGATACTGACATTGATTTGAATGTTTTGAAAATGAAAGGAATTACTTCAGCAGAAGTGCGAAACGGTAATATTGATATCTGGTATGAAAGAAAAGAAATATCTGCTGCTAACATTTTAAATATTCTTGTTAATAACGACATTTCGTTAAAGGACTTCAAGATATATGAAGACGATATCGATCAGATAGTCAGACAAATGTATAACGATTTGCCTAAGTGATAATCCTGGGCCTGTAAATATGATGTGACAGCTTGGATAAAAGCAATGTAGCATCTTGTAAAAAAGCAATGTAGCAGATTGGAGAAATGTGTTGTGAAGTTATATTGGGAATATATGATTAGGCAGTTTAATTCCGGATTAACATATAAATTTAATTATGTGTGCAATTTGGTATCTAAAATATTGTTTGTTTTCTCTCAATATTTTATTTGGAAAGCTCTTATGGAAAAACAAACAGTAGAAACTGCATCAGGTAGTATACAGTTTAGAGAAATGATAACGTATATGCTTGTCAGTACTTTCATTTCAACGATTATAAACAGTGATGTGATTTTGGAATTGAATGACAAAATTAAATCAGGACAGATAGCTTTGGATATTGTAAAGCCAATAGATTATAAAAAATTATTGTTTGTGAATACGGTTAGCAAAAATCTGTACAATGTAATCTACTTACTGTTACCGACTATGATAATATCAATTGCAATATTTGGAATTAATATTCCAAGTCTCGGTAACGGGTTTGTTTTTATAATATCTGTAATTTTGGCAACATTGATTAATTATATGATGTGTTTTTGTTTGGGGATATTGGGATTTTGGTTTAGCCAGCTATGGATAATGAACAGATTGGTATATGATTTGCTGGCTCTCTTTTCAGGAAAAGTAATTCCCCTTTGGTTTTTCCCGGTAATGCTGCTAAAAGTTGCAGACTGTTTACCTTTTAAGATGATTTATACCGTTCCAATTTTTATATATTTGGAAAAATATAATAATCAGGAAATTGTCCTGATGTTATTCGGTCAGTTAATATGGTTAGTCATTTTATTTGTCGTTTCCCGTTTGCTTTGGGGAAGGGGAATGAAAAAAATTGTAGTTCAGGGAGGGTGAGATATGAAACTGCTTATTAAGTATCTTAGTTTAATAATAAAGTCCAGATTAGAATATCGCTTGAACTTTTTCCTTGAAGTTATAATTAATATTTTTTCGTATGTTGTTACCTACATTAGTATCTGGGTATTAATGAACCAATTTGGTGGAATCGGCGGGTGGAGTTACTACGAAGTAATGCTTCTGTATAATTTCAATCTTTTTACATACGGTGTTGCGTCCCAGATATTTTTTATGCCGATGAAAACAATAGATTCATTAGTCAAAGATGGTAGATTTGACAGTATGCTGATCAGACCGGTAAATCCATTCATAAATATCCTGATGAATCATGCTTACCTTGGTTTCCTAGGACATATAATTCTTGGCTTTATAGTATTTGTAATATGTTTTGGCAATTTAGAAATAGAGTGGACGTTGTTGAGAGTACTGGCATTTGTAGTATTGATGATTGCAGGTGTTCTTATCCAGGCATCGATACTCATTTTGTCCGGAGCACTTAGTTTCAAATTTATTCAGGCATCTGCGTTTGCAGACACGCTGATTTATGGAATTAGAAATTTTATCAATTATCCAATTACCATATATTCGGGATGGCTGCAGATATTGTTGACCTGTTTAGTGCCATATGCATTAGTGAATTTTTACCCGACAGGTGTAATCCTTGGAAAATACAATTTCAATCACAGTGTTGCGATAGTTTTGGTTTGTAGCGCAGTTGGGATGGCTGTATTTGCATTGTCATATGCAATTTTTAATAAATTAATAGATAAATATCAGAGTGCAGGAGGATGATGAAATGAATAACATAATAGTTAAGGAAAATGAGAGAGAATTAATAAGACTGTTGAGCAGAATTGAATTAACAGAGAAAGATGATGAAAATGTATCGGAACTTTTAAAGAAGCCATTGGATTGGCAATATATATTCAGTGTAACAGTAAAGAATAAAATTCATTTACTTATATTTAACCATTTACAAAAATATGATATTGAGGACGCGGCATACAACAAATATGCTAAGGTTATGAATGATTTATTATATGCGAATAGTGTAAAAAATGAGATTAAATATAATGCTCTAAAAGAGTTTTACGATGCGGTAAAGGACAAAATCAAAATTGTACCGGTTAAAGGTGCTTTTATGATTAAGGAAGTATATAAAGATTATGCAATCAGAGGAACAAACGATTTTGATTTTCTGGTTAGCAAAGATGATGTGAAAAAGCTTGATGAAGAGCTTAACAAGATTGGTTTTGTTCAGGGGAAATATAATTCAAAAACAAAAGAGGTTGATAAATTTTCCGCTGAGAAGAAAATGTTGTACAGAATGAAAATGTATAATTTGTTACCATATGTGAAAGTTGTAGATAATCCTGCATTAAAAACAGTAATGTTTGATATTTCACATTCACTGGATTTCTCGCTGGACAAAGCGCCTGTAGAGGAAATGATTCAGAACGCAGACTTTTCTAAAGATATACCGTGTCTGGCACCGGAACATTTCTTCATTCACATGTGTTGCCATCATTACAGAGAGGCATCAAATGCGTCATGGATAATGATTGGAAATGACTTAAACTTAATTAAGTTCTGTGACGTCAGAGAGTTTATTTTAAATAAAATGGATGATGACACAATGGAGCGTGCAATGCAGTTTGCAAAGAAACATAATCTTGAGAAAGCTGTATACTTCACAATGTATTTCATCAGGGAAATATACAATGACGGATATGAAACAGATATTTTAAATAAGCTGGATATTGATGATGAAAGCTTCTTGTATGAATATGGTGAAAATGAATATGAGGAAGTTAAGGTGAGAAAAAAAGATTTCTGGACAAGCTTGTTCTCAGAAAATAATATTGATGAAATTGATACGTTACCATCATTTGTAAGTTTAGATTACTAGAGGTGGCAAAATGGTAGAAAAAGAACTTAAAGTACTTATCAACAGAGAAGAATATCAGAAAGTAATGCAGATGTTTTCATGGGATAAAAATATTGTCCAGGAAAACTATTATTATGTTAATCCGGAAAACATCGATTTTGAAAATACACTACGTGTCAGAAAGATTGAAAACAAGTATAAGTTGCAGATAAAAAGAACAATGGAAAAAGACAAATCACTTCATATAAAGAAGGAATATGAATGTGAACTGGAAACATTGCCTGAGAGTATTTCAAGTGATTTCCTGAATGAAAAACTGGAATTGAAATATGAAGAATGCACATATTCCTGTGTTGGTTCACTGAAAACTGATAGAAAAGTAATGAAAACGGATGCAGTTGAATTGTGCCTTGATAAAAATTATTATTTGGGAAATATAGATTACGAATTGGAGATTGAATATCAAAATAGTGAACCGTTAGATTTGATAGCTGAATTAAGAGACGCAGGAATATCTTTTGAAAAAGAAATATCCGGCAAAAACACGAGATTTTTAAAGCGATATGTGGAACAGCAATCAAAACGACTGCCTTTTGTTGTACCTGAAGTATGTAATTATCCTTTTTTTACAGCTTTGCTCGGTATTTTAAGTGCACATGGTAAAGAGAAGGGCTGGTTATATAGCAATTACTTATTACTTTGGTGTTATGAGAATACAGTTGAATTTCCATATTGGGTTGATTTTAAATTCGGAGATGAAAATAAGATGGAAGAATTATGTCCAAACATAACAAAGAAAACAGTATTTAGAAAAGATGCTCTCGATAAATACGAATCTGTAATTGATTTTGTGAAAGAGAGCATAGACGGTAATCAGTATTTGTTTGTTTCGTACGATCCGTATTATATAGAAGAATACTGGACTACCTTAAAAATGAGAAGGCATATAAAACACCAGTGTCTTGTGGTTGGATATAATGATAGTTCTGGGAAAGTTGCTATTGCCGACTTTTTTGCAGGGAAATACAGAGTCATCGAAATAGGATACGATGTTTTTGAAAAGTGCTATAAGGATTTTGATTTGGATGAAAGTAAAGTGGATGCTGATCATTGTACAAATATAGAATTGTTATCAATAAACGAGGCATCGGACCAAATCGATTATCAAAGAATCATTAACTTTTTGGATGATTTTATCAACTCAAAAGATGAGACTTTGTATAACGGATTTTTTGATGAACACAGCGCTGATATATACACTGGTTTTAAGTTCTTGGAAAAGATTGGAGAATATATCAACAAAAGAACAGCTGACAAGAAATATCTTGATGCAAAATGCTTCTATATTATAGAGCGATTTGTAAAGATTTTTATTGACAGGGTTGCATTTTTTAAGATAGAGGATTCAGCAATAGAGGAACTTGCAGACAGTGTTTATCATTTAAGTCAAAAAATATTGAGAAATGTTTTAGTATACAATATTTCGCATAAAGAAACAGTTGCAGCAAAAATCATAAATGATTATAGCGAATTTGAAGAAAAAACAAGGAATATGGTTTTAAACTTTAATTCACACATTGTGAAAATGGTTTAGGGGGCTAATAAAGCAAATTGCTTTGTTATAAAAAATATCAATAAATGGAGGGTGGTGACGGTTTTCTAAGTACATCAACAATAATAATGTAGTTTAAAATGGGGTGATTATTTTCTGAGCATAATAGGGGTATTGGCTTAGAAAAAGTGTAGTTAACCTGGATGACAGGTTAGACAAAAGACATGAAACAATTAATTGATAAGGAGAGGGACAAAAATGGCAGAAAGAACTTCATGTTTATTTGGAAGCAGAGGAAACGAAAAAAGAGCGTTTATTGAAATAACAGGATTGTGCAATATGTTATGTAAGCATTGCATGAATGATTCCGGAGAAAGAAGATTTAGAGGATTAGAGGTCAGTAAAATTAAAAAATTATTAGAGGAGTTAGTTGAAAAGGACTTTAAGAGACTTTATGTATCAGGCGGAGAGCCGCTTTTATACGATGGTATAGATGAAGTTCTGGATTATGCTAAAGAATTGGGGATAAAGGTTACTTTAGCAACTAACGGATGGGAAGTAAAAAATCATGTTCCCGCAATCGTTAATAATGTAGATATTGTATCTATAAGTCTTGATGGAATAGGAAGAACACATGATAACCTTAGAGGAATTCTTGGAGCTTATGAGAGAACAATTGAAGCTTTGCAAATTCTTACAGAAAGAGGCGTAAATACAAAAGTCAGCACTATGATCTGGAGTGGAAATGTAAATGAGTTGGAAGAAATAGCAGAGACAGTATATAAAATTGGCGTAAAAAAACTCAATTTTAGTATTTTGGTTCCAGTTGGCAGAGTTACAGAAAATAAAGAGATATTAGTAAAAAAGAATGAGTACTATAACATTTATAAGAGAATAGATAAATTAGTATCAAAGTATAAAGATAAGATGGTAGTTGAGATAAAGAGACAAAAGGGAGTATCTAAAGAATGTGTTTCTTGTCCTGGTGCAGATATGATATTGCATATTGATGCGCAGGGAAAAATAGCACCATGTTCATGGGTCTCAAAAATAGAGTGCGACGGTTTTTCAAGACATTGGGATGTGGGAGAACTCGGCAATTGTATAGATACAATGAACAATTTTAAAAAGATACTAAAGTCTCGTGTAAAAGAGTATGAATATACAGGGTGTCCTGCAATGGCATATATCCATAATGGTCACTATTTGGCAGAGGATCCTATTAATAAAATGATAACTAATGAGGGCTAATGAATGTGTAAAGTAGCTATTGTCACGGGAATTGCATCTGGTATCGGTAAGTATGTTGCTGAACAATTGGCCAAAAAGAATGTTGTTGTATACGGTGCTGATATCAAAAATATACAGCTTGATAACGTGATTTGCAGACAGTGCGATGTAAGTGACGAAAAACAGGTGATTGATTTTATTGAAGAAATAAAAGAAAAGTATGGCAAGTTGGATTATTTAATAAATGTTGCAGGAATTTTATGTTATAAAAAGCGAGCCACTATTGATCAATTGTTATATGAAGAGTGGGATAAAGTCATGAAAGTAAATGCGTATAGTGTGTTTATGATGACTAAATATGCGATACCTCTTTTAAGAAAGGGTACTAATCCGGCAATTATAAATATAAGTTCTGATCAAGTTAAAAAATTTAACAGAAAGAGCGCTCCGTACGCAGTATCCAAAGCGGCGATAGAAATGCTGACTAAAATTGCAGCTTTAGAGTTACTTGAAGATAAAATAAGAGTCAACGCAGTTGCCTTATCATCTGTTGATACATGTTTCATTAAAGATTATTTTGGCAAAGAAAAAATGAAGCAAATGGTGAAGAGTGCAGATGAGCAAATGCCTTTTGGGATTATTTCAGTTCAAGATGTTTGGAATGCAATCCGATACATATTGGAAGATGGAAATAAGATGACAGGACAGATATTACTAATTGATAGTGGAACTACTTTTTAAAAGGGAGATGGCACATGTTAAATGATATTAATTTGAAAAAATATGAATTAGAGAATGGTGATATATTATATTTTTCGCCGTTTTATAATAAATTTTGGGTTAATGAGCTGGAGCAGGATTTAGAGCTGGAGTATTATCCTACAGATTTGACAGATTTACGTATTGAAATAACTTATAACTGTAATGGGTATTGTAAATATTGTATTGTTTATGGAAATGAAATTGAAAAATTTGAAAACTTAAACATGATACAGCTTGTTGATTCATTAAAGCAGGAAGAATGGTTTAAGAAGATTAAAACTATATTATTAATTGGTGGCGAACCATTGTTGTGCTTTGACCAAATAGAATATTTGCTGGACAATTTTGATGGTGAGGTAAGAATTTCAACAAATGGAACATTAATTACCTCCGAAATGGCAAAAAAAATGGCAAAAAGAAATGTCATGGTATATCTTTCATTGGACGGTCCGGAAAAAGAAGATAATAGTATGCGAATATATAAAAATGGAGAATTTATGTATGACGATATTATTAGGGGGTTGAATTATTTGCTGGAAGAAAATGTTAGATTTGGCATTTTTACAGTCTCTACAAAACATAATGTATACAACATTGTAGAACAAATGAGTAAAATGGATGAATTATATCATCCGGATAGAATCGGTTATAGTTTACCACATTGGACAAAAGATAACAGTTATGAAGTTACTGCAAGTGAATACGGAAACGCATTAGTTCAATTATACCAGAACAAAAAGGCAATAAATGCCGAGATAATGCAGTTGAAGTGGAGATTGAAACCATTGTGGGATGGCAAAATAAAAAAATATTCATGCTCAATGCATACATCGCAAAAAACTATATTATCTGATAATAGCATTGTCAGATGTTCAAAGATTGATCATGATTCAGTTTTTGGAAATCTTTCAAATGAATATTTTAACAATTGTTGTCCGATGGTTTTGGCAGCAAATAATAATAAAGATAATAATTGTGCAAAGTGTATTGCTCTTGCAAGTTGTGGTGGAGGGTGTCCTTATGATGGACTGAAGAGATTCGGTGGAGCCATTGATAGGAGAGAATGCGAAATTACTCCGCAACTTCTTGAAGTCGCAATAAAAGACTTAGTGAGTGCAGTTAACAGGGATATAAAAATATTGGGAAATGGAATGTTAAAGCAAGAGTATATAAAAGGAGTTTTAAATAAAAATGGCTGATAATGAAGAACAGATTCAAAAAGTGTTATTTGGACATGTTGGCAATTATGAAGTTGTTATTATTACTCCAATAAAATCTGCATTTGACAAATGTGTTAAATCACTATGTGTTGAAGAAAGTTTCAAAGATTGCTTTTTTGAAAACGCTAAATTTGAAACTGTCAAAGGAAGAAAAGGAATAATAATATATTCCCCGCAAGGAATAGCATCCCAGGATTGCATTTGTTTATTTAGAAATGCCGAGATTATATTTTTTGGATATGCAGGAAGTTTGGCAGATGACATAGTCGTAGGAACAAAAATTGAAGTTGATACGGTAATTGACAATGAAACAGGAAATATTGTAGAGGGATTGCATTGTTTACGAAGCGATTATACGAGAGCAGTATGTGGATATTCGCCATGTATGTTAGGAGAACTTGCAGATCAATATGGTGAAAAGGCAAGGAGTAAAAATGGCACGATAATTGATATGGAGACTGCGTATTGTGCAACTGTTGCCCTGAAAAATTTATGTAAATTTACTTCATGGGTGGTTGTTTCAGATATACCAAACACTGTTAACTTTTGGGAATTGTCAGAAGATGAAATGAAACTGTTTAAACAAGCAAAAAATGAAGTGATAAATGATATTATCGAATACGCGAAGACATTATAAAGATTTGTGAATGAAAGGAATAAAAATGATAGAAATAAAGTATTTAGAAACAACAGGTATGTGTAATTATAAGTGCCCAATTTGTGTAGAGAGAGTAAGAAATTATCATATGGAACAAGAGGATTTTGTTAAAATTGTAGACAAAAATGTTGAATTGTTTAATAAAAATGGTGTATGGTTAGACTTTAGTGGAGAACCATTAATGGATCCTTTATTTTTTGAGAGGGTGAAATATTTAAAGAGTAAAGGTGTTAAAGTAAGAATATCAACTAATGGGGAATTGTTAAATGAAAAGAATCGAAAGGCATTAATAGAATCTAAAATTGATTATATTGTTATTTCGATTTCGACGCTGGATCCAAAGAAATATGAAGAAATCAGAGGTGTTGATAATCTACAAAAAGTGTTGGATTATACAATGGAACTAAGACAAGAATGTATTGAGGCAAATGCCGAAACAGAATTGCAAGCAGTAATGATAGATACGTGTGACGATTTTGACAGACAACAGTTTATTGATTACTTCCATTCTAGAGGAATTAATGTAGCATTTCATAATTTTACAAACAGAGCAGAAACAATCAGTTTAGATTTAATGGGAGAAAATGCAGAGAAATTACACGATTATTCTATTGAAAGAGGATTGTGTGTCAGATTAAGTGAAAATATAGGAATATTATGTAATGGTGAAGTAATAACCTGTTGCTGTGACTTTATGGGAAGAAATAGTTTGGGAAACGTTAAGGACTATGACTATTCAATTGAAGCTTTAGTTAATAACGGAAAGTTAGAAGAGCTAGAAAATAATTTAAAGAATCATATTTATCCGGGTGCATGCGCAGATTGTACAGATTGGATCTATCATCAGGAAAATTCTGTTGAGAAATATGTAACAGTATACCCTGTTGAAAAGGATGGAAAGTAGAAATGGAAAATACATATTTGTTATTGCATCCTAGTTCAGCCAGATATGTCAAACTAATATTTGACGAAATTCATAACAGTGACTTCGAAGTTGATGGAGTATACAGAATAGATGATTGGGAGGAAACAGTTGAAAACGTGTATGCAAGTTCATATAAAAAAAGCAGCACTGTTAAACAACATGTTAAATCACAAGCATATATTAATATGGCGCTATTTGGCGAGCACGGATTGCTGGTGTTGTTGAGAAAAGAAGAATCTTATGATGAATTAGTTAAATCCACGTTGAATTTAAAATTCAAAATTAGAGATTTCTTATATGCAAAGACAAATGAATTAATTACAATATATATAGATTTGAATAAGTCTATATATAAAGGACAGAATTCAAAAGAAGCAAATATGGATAAGATATTTTTGAGTTTTATTCATTGTCCGGATTCAATTAATCAATATAAACAGGATCTTCAGTTTTTTTGTCAAAAAATGAGAGGCAAAAAATTAAGTGATTTGGAAATAGATAGAATGATAAGGTATCAAACATTTTTAATATAGGTAGTTAATTAATACTTATTTTTTATTAATAGGTGGTTGGATTGCATATAATTTTGAAGTAGTTGGGAGAATTGTAATGATAAAAGCTGTTGTTTTTGATATGTTTGAAACACTGGTAACACATTATCGTTGCCCGCAATATTTTGGGGAAGATATAGCAAAGGATTTAAATATAGACAGTAATATATTTTTAGATTATTGGAATTCTTTTGAAGATGACCGAACATTGGGAAAAATAAATCTGGAAAATGCCTTAAGAACAATATTACAACAAAATAATATATTTTCTGAAAAGTTATTAAATCAAATAGTGGAAAAAAGAAAAAATATTAAGAGAATGTGTTTTCAAAACATATCAGATGAAATAATGAAAGTGCTTGATTATTTGAAAGAAAATGGAATAAAGATTGGGCTTATTAGTAATTGCTTTTCTGAGGAAGCTGAAGTGATTAAGGAGAGTGAATTATACAAATATTTCTCTGTTTGTTGTTTATCTTATGACATGGGAATAAAAAAGCCTGACATGCGCATTTTTGATGAATGTTTGAACATGCTTGGAGTTCAAAAATGTGAGTGCCTGTATATTGGGGATGGAGGAAGTAAAGAATTGGAAGCTTCGAGCACTTTTGGCATGAGAACATTTCAGGCAACATGGTTTATTAATGAAAAATCAAAGCAATCTAAGATTAAGGATGGATATCGACATTTAAAAAATCCACTTGAAATAATTGAAATAATAGAGGCGGAAAAATAGAAAATCGGGGCTGTTGCAGTGCAACAGTCTCTTTTGGTAACAGAGAATGGATACAATAACATATAAGCGGTTGTCTGAAAAGCCCCACAATTGACTTTATCTGAAAAACATATATAATATAATAGCATTGTTAAATACTTTTTTATCGTGATTTTAAGGAGGGATATTTTGAAAAAGTATATTGAAAGTTTTATGCGTTACAGGTTCTTGTTAATGGAGCTTATCAAAAAAGGAATAAAGCTTAAATATAGAAGATCTTACTTAGGTCTGATTTGGACATTGCTTGAGCCGCTTCTTACTATGTTAGTTCTTACAGCGGTTTTTGGAAGTTTATTTGCAAATCACAGCGAGACCAAATATCCATCAAGTTTATTCCCTATATATATTCTTTGCGGTAGATTGCTGTACAGCTGTTTTTCAAGTGCCTCAAAGATTGGAATGAAGTCTGTCAGGTCGAATCAGGCAATGATAAAGAAAGTATATGTACCAAAGTATTTATATCCGTTATCAAGTGTAATATACAACTACGTTATTTTCCTTCTTTCACTCATTATTCTTGCGATTGTGGGAATTATACTTGGAATACCTATTACATGGCACTCTTTTGAGGCGATTATTCCTATTATAGTATTGTTTGTTATGTGTATTGCATCAGCGATGTTTTTATCTACTGTTTGTGTATTCTTCAGAGATATTGAATACTTGTGGGATGTAATTCTTATGCTCATTATGTATTGTTCAGCTATTTTCTATCATGTAGAAAACATGCATAATGAAACAGTTAAGTTTGTTATTCAGCTCAATCCATTGTATTGTATTATTGAAAATTTCAGATATGTGGTAATTCTTGGTAAATCAATAATTACCGATCCACAGGAACTCTGGATGCTTGGCTATTCTGCAGCATTCAGTTTCATAGCGTTAGCTATTGGCGTAATTGTATTTAAAAAGAATCAGGACAAGTTCATTTTACACATTTAGGAGGAACTATGGGTAAAAAGAAAGTTGCTTTAAAAGTTGATGATGTTAGTATTCGATTTAATTTAAGCAAGGAAAAAGTTGATAATCTTAAAGAGTTAATTATAAAGAAATTAAAAGGTGAAAAGATTCGTTTCAACGAATTCTGGGCCCTCAAGAATGTCAGCTTCACCTTGAACAAAGGTGACAGACTTGGTATTTTAGGTCTTAACGGTGCCGGAAAGAGTACACTTCTAAAAGTAATAGCGGGTGTGTACAAGCCGACTTCGGGTACTATTACAAGACATGGTCACATTGCACCTATGATTGAGCTTGGAGCAGGATTTGATCCAAACTATACAGGAAGAGAAAATATATTCCTTTACGGATCGGTTCTCGGATTCTCAAGAGAGTTTCTTGAGTCAAAGTATGATGAGATTCTTGAGTTCTCTGAACTTGGAGATTTCATTGATGTTCCAATCAAGAACTATTCTTCAGGAATGAAAGCAAGACTTGGTTTCTCCATTGCAACTATTGTTGAGCCGGAGATTCTTATTCTCGACGAAGTTCTCTCAGTTGGTGATGCAAAGTTTAGAAAGAAATGTGAAGCCAAGATGAAAGGTATGTTTGACCATGGGGTTACAGTGTTATTTGTATCCCACAGTATCAAGCAGGTTGAGAGGCTTTGCAACAGAGGAATTCTCCTTGAGCACGGGCAGCTGATAGCTGACGGACCTATTGATGAGGTAATTAGCTTGTACAAAGAAAAAACAGGTGTAGACGATAACGATTAATTTCAAAAAAATAGTGTTTGTTAATCATTTATGTATTATAATGATAACAAGTACTATTTTTTTTGTTCGGATTTATCTCAGACGGATATGATTCCCGCTTCCATAAGTGGTGAAAAATAAAAAAATGCAGGATGATGATTTTTTAGAATGTGGGGTGAATGCTATGTTAGGTATTATTGGAGCAATGGAAAATGAAGTTGCCGGTTTGAAAGATATGATGCGTGATGTTGAGATTGTAACTTATGCAGGAATGGATTATTATCACGGCTTTTTAGAGGAAAAAGAAGTTGTTGTGGTACAGTCAGGTATCGGAAAAGTTAATGCTGCCATCTGTACACAGACGCTTGTTGATAAGTTTAATATATCAGCAATCATTAATATAGGAGTTGCAGTTGCCCTTCGTGATGAAACGGAAATTGGTGACGTGGTAATATCGACAGATGCGGTGGAGCACGACATGAATGCCATGCCACTTGGTTATGACAGAGGTATTATTCCCGGTATGGAGACGTCTTTTTTTGTGGCAGATGACGGATTAATTGAACTTGCCAAAAAGAGTGTTAACAAAAACAGTGATGTAACAGTTTTTCAGGGAAGAGTTGTTTCCGGTGACTTGTTTGTAGAAGAGCAGAAGATTAAAGAGAAGCTTATTGCAGAGTTTGACGGATACTGTGCAGAGATGGAAGGCGGAGCTATTGCTCATTGTGCATGTGTCAACAAAGTTCCCTTCGTAGTTATAAGATTTATCTCTGATAAGTTTGAGAGTGGTGAAGAGGTGGAGTATTCATCATATGATGCCGGGGTTATGGAGGATTCCATCAGGATTATTGCGGACATGGTAAAGGACTACACTCCACAACAGCCGGTGGAGAGAAGACCACAGGAGAGAAAGCTTAAGAACAAAGATATTACATATAGGGTAAATTATAAAAACAGCAAACTTTCAAAGTGATGCAGTCGATAATAGCATTCGATTTTTGTGTTATTCCCAAATAATAGCAGCATTTGTCGAACGATTTTTAGTGAATGACCATCTCATGTGTGATAGGATATTTAGTGTCAGATAATACTATTTTAACCAAAATGGTATCATAGTCAGGAATACTATTATTAGCAGGAGGTGGCCTATGGAAAATGTAATACATATTTTAAGACAAAAGAATATTTATTTTAACGAAAGATACTTCCTATGGTCTATGGGAAGTATTTTTTTGTTTGGAATTGTCAGTGGGATGGTAACGCTGTCGATTTACAGGTCGTTGAGGGAAGAAGCCGGTCAGATGGGCAAGAGCGATATGGTGGTACTAAAGCAGATAAAGATGAAATACGAACAGTTTATTATAATAAACGGAAGCGTGCTAAATACCTATAGAATGGTGGAGCGATACATAAGAAATTATAAAGCGTGGAAGGTGCGGATATCTTCATGGAGAAAACTTATAAATGCGTGTGAACTGCTTCTTATTATGGTCTCGGGGGTGACGGGGACCATTCTGTACGCAGCTAACCACGACAAAGAAAAGGTAATGATGATAATAGTAGTTGGCGGCTTCTTGGCATACGCACTGTTTATGTATGAACGACTGATTAAAATTGAAGATAAGGAGAAGGACCTGGTGTGTTATATAACTGATTATCTGGACAACACCCTGAATACCAAGGCCCAAAGAACAGTAAGAACCGAGTGTACGGTGAGGGATATAGAAAAGCGAATGGAGGAGGAAAAGGCGAGAATAAGAGAGAACAAGAGAAAACAGGAGAAAGTGTTATCTGACATACTGGACAATTATCTTTGAGAAAAGTTATAAAAATCAAATATATCAAGGTTACCATCACAATTGTGAATCTGAAGATGAAGATACTAGCAATTGTTATAGTTGGTCTACAGAATAAATATAAAAAAAGAAATGTGTGACAGAATAATAAAAAATATATGCTATTGCTAAAATCGTTTCGAATGGTTATAATTAGTCTTAAAGCTCATAAATCATATGCTTAATGGAAAAATATAATAAATCATAACAAATGCGGAGGAACGAATAAGAATGGGAAAAGTAACGTTTGATTATTCAAAGGCACAGTCATTTATCTCAGAGCATGAGATGGAGAGTATGAAAGCAATCGCGGAAAATGCAAAGGAATTATTGTTATCAAGAACAGGTGCAGGAAATGATTATCTTGGATGGATTGATCTTCCGGTTAACTATGACAAGGAAGAGTTCGCAAGAATCAAAGAAGCTGCAAAGAAGATTCAGTCTAATTCAGATGTATTAATCGTAATCGGAATTGGTGGTTCTTACCTTGGAGCAAGAGCTGCAATCGAGTTCTTAAGACATGGTTTCTATAACAACGTATCTAAAGAGATTAGAAAAACTCCGGAAATCTACTACGTAGGAAGCAACATTAGTAGTGCATATCTTGTTGATTTGATGGATGTTCTCAAGGATAAAGATGTATCAGTAAACGTTATTTCAAAATCAGGAACAACAACAGAGCCTGGTATTGCATTCAGAGTATTCAAGAAATTTCTTGAAAATAAATACGGTGAAGAAGGCGCTAAGGAAAGAATTTACGCAACAACAGATAAAGTAAAGGGTGCTTTAAAGAACCTTGCTGATGACAAGGGATATGAGACATTTGTAGTACCTGATGATGTTGGAGGACGTTTCTCAGTTCTCTCAGCAGTAGGTCTTCTTCCAATCGCAGTTTCAGGAGCTGACATTGATAAGCTCATGGAAGGTTTTGCAAGCGGAAGAGAGTTAGCTCTCAACAATAAGTTTGAAGATAATGATGCAATGAAATATGCAGCAATCAGAAACATCTTACTCAGAAAGGGTAAATGCATCGAGTTAGTTGCAAACTATGAGCCAAGCCTTCACTACTTCAGTGAGTGGTGGAAACAGCTCTATGGTGAAAGTGAAGGAAAAGATGGAAAGGGTATTTTCCCAACAGCTTGTGACTTCACAACAGATCTTCACTCAATGGGTCAGTATATTCAGGATGGACAGAGACTTATGTTCGAGACAGTTCTCAATGTTGAGACTCCAAAGCATGAGTTGATCATCGAAGCAGAGGATGTTGATCTTGACGGACTTAACTACCTTGCAGGAAAGAACATGGATTTTGTTAACAAGAGTGCAATGAATGGTACTATTCTTGCTCACACAGACGGAAATGTTCCAAACCTTATGGTAAATATTCCTGATCAGTCAGAGTTCTCACTTGGTCAGTTAATGTACATGTTTGAATTTGCCTGTGGTGTTAGTGGATATATCTTAGGAGTTAATCCATTCAATCAGCCGGGTGTTGAAAGTTACAAGAGAAACATGTTTGCTCTTCTTGGAAAGCCTGGATTTGAGGCAGAGAGAGAAGAACTCATGAAGAGACTGTAATTTAAGAAGGAGTCTAAATCCCTTTTTAATGAATAATTTCTGGTGAGATTGTAGAAATAAACAGATAAATAAAATAATAAAATAATAAAATAATAAAAGAATAACAGAACTCCCTTTGAGATGGTAACGTGATAATGCACGCCGTTTTGAAGGGAGTTTGTCTACTTCTTGAAGGGAGTTTGTCTACTTGATTGACTCAGGAGTAGTTTTTATTTATAATGATGAAAGTTAAATGTGCAAATCTTGAATATCCGAAAAATATAATAACTTAAATGCAAATAATTATTATAGGAGAAGGATAGTAAAGATGAAAAAATTAATATTATTTATGTTTGCTTTATTTGTAAGTATCATGCAGGCAGAAGTTTATGCAGGAGAGAATGAGCCTAAATGGATAGAAGTTGGAGAGGCCGTTCATGTTAATGGAAATTCTGGAAACTATTATCTGCAGGTTGATGAAGAGTGCGAGTACAGTATTTGTGCATATAATGCCAATCAGTGCGATACTTTTTTGAAATTGTATGAGGGAGAGGTATTGCTGGAAACGGCTGATGACAGCGACGGGAGATATGGCAAGTATGGTAATTTTTTGGTGAATATAGTACTGATTCCGGGAAAACAGTATACTCTAAGTGTAACTGATGATTTAGAGTCAGGCACCGGATTTGTATTTGCTGTAGTAAAGAAAGGAAGTTCACTGCCGGAATATGACGGAAAGATAGTGGATGATTACGTGGATTGGGACAGCAAATATGAAGATGAGAGCAGGGATTGCAAAAGCGAAGCCGAGAGCATGAATTCAAAAAATGAAGCCGAGAGCAGGGAGCTAAAGGCCAAGCAAAATAACAGTGAAATTGCAACATCATTAACAGAAAATGAAACAGTCAAAAGTGCTGATTCAAATTCATCCAAACAAATAGACAAATCCGGAAACAATAAAGTTAAAACAAAAGTAACTACTTATAAGTTGACAAAGAAAAAATTGGTTATAAGATATAAAAAAGTAAAGTCGGCGGTCAAGTATGAGATACGGTGGAGCAATGATAAAAAGTTTAAAAAAGTACACAAGCTTTTTAAAAAAGGAACAAAGTTTTCGATTAATATAAATAAGCATAAAAAATATTATGTAACAGTAAGACCAATACTGTACAGGGGTAAAAAGATGACAAAGTGGTCAAAAATCAAAAAAATAGTATTAAGAAAACTTTAAAAAAGCATTTTGCATATTTCGGAATAAAAAAATGTATGTTATAATCATGTACAGTATTGAGATTAAGGAGGTAACTATGAAAACATACACAAACAAAGTGTTAGCATTATCGTTAGCAACAGTGTTAACTTTTTCTGCCGGTTATATTGGCAGTGTTTCAACAAATACGCGAGTACATGCAGATTCGGTAAATGAGGATGGTGACATCATCACAAATCCATACGGAGATATATTCGAAGATGAATCAGATGAGACAATGCCTGATATAGAGACAACAACACCGGATCCAAACGTAGAGACAACAACACCGGATCCAAACGTAGAGACAACAACACCGGATCCAAACGCAGAAACAACAGTAGATCCAAACGTAGAGACAACAACACCGGATCCAAACATAGAGACAACAACACCGGATCCAAACGCAGAAACAACAGTAGATACAAGCAAAGAAACAACAGTAGATACAAGCAAGGAGACAACAACAGCTCCTGTAACAACAGCAACTCCTTCAACAACAGCAGTTCATGCAACGACAGCAGTTCCTGCAACAACAGCAGTTCCTGCAACGACAGCAGTTCCTGCAACAACAAAAGCTACTTTAGCAAAAGCTAAGATTAAGGCAGCTAAGAGAGCAAAGAACAAGAAGAAAGTTAAACTTACAATTGTTAAAGTAAACGGTGCTTCAGGATATGAGATTATGTATTCAACATCTAAGAAGTTCACTAAAAAGACAACAAAGACAGTTAAGACTGTAAAGCCAACAAAGACAATTAATAAGCTCAAGACAAACAAAAAATATTTCTTCAAGGTAAGAGCATTTGCCGGAAAAGGAAAGAACATTACAGTTGGTGCGTGGTCAAAGGTAAAGAAAGTTAAATAATAATAAATGATAATAACTTATAAGTTGTTATTGAAACTAATAAAAGGCAGTCACTCGGCTTTGGGTGAGCTGCCTTTTATCGTAAAAGGACAAAAATATCAGGGAAACTGCAACTGATGGAATCGGTTGTGAGTAAATTATCGGAAAAGACAGGGAGGTCACATGTTATATCCAATTGAAAACAGAGTGAGAGAAGTAAAAAATTTGAACGGAATATGGAATTTCAAAATTGACAGAAACAATGAAGGAATTGAGAAAAAATGGTTTGAGCAGCCATTGAAAGATACAGTTCCAATGGCGGTTCCTGCGAGTTTTAATGACTTGTTTACAAATGCAGAGGACAGGGAACATGTAGGCTATGTCTGGTATGAGAGAGAATTTGTCATCCCAAAGAGTTGGGACGATAAAAGAATAGTTTTGAGATTTGGTAGCGCAACTCATCATGCATATGTCTATGTTGACGGAGTGCAGGTTACATTTCACAAAGGAGGGTTTCTTCCTTTTGAAGTGGAATTGACGGATATTGTTGAAAAAAGTGTGGAGGCGAATCATCGATTGACGGTTGCTCTCAGCAATATTTTGGACTGGACATGTATTCCATGCGGAGAAGTAATCAGTAAAGAAGGAG
Source organism: Lachnospiraceae bacterium (assembly GCA_024698345.1). Lineage (GTDB taxonomy): Bacteria > Bacillota > Clostridia > Lachnospirales > Lachnospiraceae > SIG293. Next base: position 21,549 of record JAILRH010000201.1, read on the forward strand.
AACAGTATCCAAAAGGTTATCACTATCAGGAGACATATTTTGATTTTTATAATTATTCCGGACTTCATAGACCGGTGAAACTCTACACAACTCCTAAAAAATATATTAAGGATATCGTGATTAAGACTCAGGTGGAAGGCTTGCAAAGTGAATTTGATAACAGAATTTTAATGACCTTGAATGACTATCAAGAGATAGAAAAAGAACTTACACCGTCTGCAAAATCAGCAAATATATATGTCAGTGTGGAATCAGATGATGATGTAATGGAGATATCAGTTTTGGATGAGAATGGAAATACGGTTGCACTTATATCTGATAGGGATATTGAAAAGCAGGAAGGATTCTATAGAGCTACCCTTACTGTTGACAATCCACATTTGTGGAGTCCGGGAAAGGCATATCTCTACAGTGTCAAAGTGGGAGGCAATGAGGACTGTTATACGGAACAGTTTGGAATAAGGGACATAAAGGTTACTGATAAGCAGTTTATTATAAATGGAATACCTTTCTATTTCAGAGGCTTTGGAAGACATGAGGACAGTGACATTCACGGAAAAGGATTGGATGAGGCGTTAAATATCCGCGATTTCAATCTTCTCAAATGGATAGGGGCTAATTCTTTCAGAACATCACATTACCCTTATTCAGAAGAACACATGATGCTGGCGGACAGAGAGGGGATGGTTGTTATCGACGAAGTTCCCGCAGTGGGAATGTGTTTCTGGGACGGAAATAAAGTATTTGCCGGAGACAGAGTCAATGATGATACACTAAACCATCATCTCGATATGCTTGAAAGTATGTATCAACGCGATAAGAATCATCCTTGTGTTGTGATGTGGAGTGTTGCAAATGAGGCGGCAACGCATGAGGATGGAGCGGTACCATATTTTGAAAAAGTGACTTCAAAAATGAGAGAACTTGATGATACAAGACCTATTACAATTGTGCACACCAGTGGAGTTGATGGGGATAAAGTCAGCCAGTGGGTGGATGTTGTGTGCATAAACAGATATTATGGATGGTATACAGACCACGGTCATACAGAGGTAATTGGACTTCAGATTAAAAATGAGATGATAAAATGGCATGAAAAATATAACAAGCCAATCATCTTAAGTGAGTACGGGGCTGATACCATTGCGGGATATCACAAACTTCCGGCAGTGGCATTTACTGAAGAATTTCAATGCGAGTATCTCAGTGAATTCAATAAAGTGTTTGATCAGTTGGATTTTATGATTGGAGAGCATGTGTGGGCCTATTGTGATTTCCAGACAAAACAGGGACTCAACAGAGTTGATGGAAATAAGAAGGGAGTATTTACCAGAAATCGTCAGCCAAAGGCTGCAGCATTTATGCTAAAAGACAGGTGGAGTGCCAGATAGTTGTCTGTACGTATTAAATAAATCAGAAAAAAATAATAACAAATAAAAAAATGTCAGTGCAAATTCGCAAGAGAAAATGCACTGACTTTTTTTATCCACAGAGTGGAAAATGAGTAGGATTAAGCCTTCTCACTTTTATATTTAAGATAAATTGCTAGGGATTGCGTAAAGCAGTATTGCAAAAAAGTGAAGTACGCTGCCAAGAATAATAAACATATGAAATACAGAGTGCATATATCTGACTTTAGAACCGACACCATACAAAACAGCACCGATAGTATAAGCAATTCCGCCAAGCAGAAGAAGCATACCGCCATTAAAAGTCATTACTTCAAAAGTTTGCTTTATAAAGAAAATAATGCACCATCCCATTGCTAAATAACAAATCATGGAAAACACATTATACTTTTTCAGATCTATAGCAGTCAGAGTACAGGCAAGAACTGCACATCCCCAGACAAGTCCGAAAAGACACCATGCAGCAACAGGATAAGCAGGACGTAGTTTGAGAAGCAATACAGGAGTGTAACTTCCTGCAATCAGAAAGTAAATTGTGCAGTGATCAATAACCTGCATAACTTTCTTTCCCGTGCCCGGCTTCAGACCGTGATAAATGCTGGACATAGTATATAAGTCAATCAGAGTAATGCCGTATATAATGCTGCAGATAACTCCCAAAGCATTTCCACGAATAGCAGCCATAATAATGCAGAGTACAAGAGCAACTACTCCAAATCCTCCGCCTACTATGTGAGATACCATATTAAATATTTCTTCACCTTTTGTGTAATCAGGTAATTTTCTGTCTTTAAGTTTAGTTCTTTTCATTGTAATCCTCCCAATATAACGACATGTAGTATTCAATACTACATAGTATAGTACATAATATGCTAAGAGTCAATATGCCCGAATCTCAGAAGTTGTGTGACATATTCAGGCACGCCAAAAGTTGTGTGGCATAAGTCAGAATGTTAGAAGTTGAGTGGCTTCAAGTTCAAGGGACATATGGGGTAATTTGTGATAAAAAAGGCCATATATTAAGAATTGCCGACAAACATCACATAAGAAATATAAAAAAATACAAAATAGTGGTAGACAAAATGCTGAAGTGCATATATAATAAGAGAACAACGATAAACAAAATGTATGGGAGGTAAGAGGTATATGGTTTCAATTGCATATTATGATGAGGATATTGCATATGCAGAGAGTTTTTGTGATTTCGTCAGCAGAGATCAGAAATTGCCATTTAAGATTAAACTGTTTACAAATAATAAGGTTTTAAAAAAGCATTTTGAAAAAGGCGGAAGTGACGTATTGCTGGTGGCAAGTGATTCCTATTCGGAAGAGATAGAAAAGTATGGGGCCTCAGAGATTATTATTTTTAACGGTAACAAGAAGGTGATTTGTGATTTGCCATACAGGAGGGTACATAAGTATCAGTCAGTTTATTCAATAATTGATATATTACTGAATTATATAGCTGATATGGGATTGGTAACGGTGGGAGATTCTGTATTCTCAGGAAAAAAGGCAGAGATTATAGGTATATATTCTCCTGTATCGAGAAGTGGAAAAACATCATTTGCGCTGACTATGGGACAGTTGCTGTCTAATGAAAAGGAAGTTCTGTACATTAATTTTGAAGAATTTTCAGGACTGAGTTCACTGATGAACGGTGATTATAAGAGTGACCTGGCAGATTTGTTTTATCATTTCAAACAGTCGAGAGAAATGCTACCGGTGAAATTACATGCGGTAGTCAGAAAAAATCATGGGATGGATTACATTCCGCCGATGAGGTACAGTGAGGATTTGCGCAATATTAAAAGCGATGACTGGGTGGGACTGATTAATGAAATTGCAGGAATGGAATATGATTATATCATTTTGGATTTAAGCAATATGGTAAGGGATATTTTCACAGTATTAGAGCAGTGTGATTACATTTATATGCCGATATGCAGTGACAGGATTTCCATGCTAAAACTGAATGAATATGAGGAATTTCTGTTTTTAACCGGTCGAGAGAGCATATTGGAGAAGACAAATAAGATAAAAATACCTAAGCAGGATATTTCCAATTGGCAGGAGAACTTCATGGAAGAACTGACTTGGGGATGTATGGGGGATTTTGTGAAAAAACTGCTTTTGGAAAAAGAGGCAGGCTGATATGGAAAGAACTAATGACAGAAAGACAGCAGGAAGGAATGAGAAAAAAGCGACCAAAATGGACGACGGAAAAAATGCCGGAATGGGAAATAGAAATGATATAGTTTTGGAGCTTAGAAAACGTGTTATCGCCTGTATTGATATCGGGTCAGACATACAAGATGACGAATTGCACAGAGTAATAGATGAGGTGATAGATGAGAGAAACCATGATGTTCATATGCCTGTATACGAAAGGATTGGTATTCACAAGCAGATTTTTGATTCGCTCAGGGGATTTGGAATAATATCCGAGCTGCTACTGGACGATGAAATCACAGAGATTATGGTTAATAACCCGGAAGATATATTTGTGGAGAAGAGAGGCGTAATTTCAAAGATTACGGACAGTTTCTTTTCAAATGAACAGCTGGAAGATGTAATACAGCAGATTGCAGCCCTGGCAAATAAGAGAGTGAATCAGGCAAATCCAATAGTGGACACCAGACTTGCAGATGGTTCGAGAGTCAATATTGTACTTAATCCGATTTCAATCGAAGGTTCAGCCATTACAATCAGAAAGTTTCCAAAAGACAGTATTACTATGAAAAGGCTTGTGGAAATGGGCAGCCTGACCGGACAGGCCGCTGATTTTCTGAAAAATCTGGTTGAATCAGGTTACAACATTATTGTGTCCGGAGGAACAGGAACCGGGAAAACCACTTTTTTGAATGCTTTGTCTGATTTCATCCCGACAAGGGAGAGGATTGTAACAATAGAAGATTCGGCAGAACTCAGACTTCACAATGTAGAGAATATAATCAGAATGGAAGTACGACAGCAGAACGTAGAAGGGAAGAATGGTGTCAGCATCAGAGAACTAATAAGAACTTCTTTGAGGATGAGACCTGACAGGATTATTGTCGGAGAGGTAAGGGGGGAGGAAGCTATTGATATGCTACAGGCAATGAATACAGGTCACGAAGGCAGCCTGTCAACTATTCATGCCAATTCTGCAGCAGATATGATTTCAAGACTTGGGGTTATGTGTCTGATGGGAGCCAATATGCCATTGGAGGCAATAATGGGACAAATAAGTTCCGCGGTAGATATTATTGTCCATCTTGGAAGATTCAGAGACGGAAGCAGAGGCGTTATTGAAATATGTGAGGTGGGGAGTGTTATAAGTGGAGAGATTGAAATTAATCCTATATTCGTGAGAAAAAAAGGAATTGGAGGAAGTCTCGAAGCGACAGGTAACAAACTTATCAGAAGAAGCAAGCTAGAGAGGTTGTAGTGCAGATGGATTATAAGGAATATGAGTTTACAAAACGTGAGTATGCTATGTTAGCAGTACAGTTTATATTGATGTCAGCTATCGCAGGCAGACTGTTTTATGGAAATATAATGTTTGGGTTGTTGATGGTTCCCTTTGTAATGATATTTATCAAATGGAAGAAAAAGATAAAAATAGAGGGGAGACGGAGAGAGCTCAAATCCCAGTTTCGTGATGCGCTGAATTCAATATCCGATTTGCTATCAGTGGGGTATTCAGTAGAGAACAGTATAAAAGAATGCTATAAGGAGATGGAAATACTTCATGGCAGGGATAGCGTAATATGCAAAGAACTGTCACTGATAGTCAAAAAGACAGAACTAAATATTCCTATAGAAAACACATTTGTGGATTTGGGGCGAAGAAGCGGGATAGATGATTTGAACATGTTTGGACAGATTTTTATAAATGCAAAACGAACAGGCGAAAATCTGGTGTCTGTAATCAATCTGGTATCCGGTACTATCAGTCAAAGTTTCGAAGTTGAAGAAGAGATTTCACACATTATCGGAGAGAAGAAACTGGAAGCCTACATTATGGATATAGCGCCTTTGGCGGTGCTGGCATATGTAGGGGTGACAGGAGGTGGGATGATGGATGTGATGTATGAGACTATCTTTGGAAGGGTTGTAATGACAGTGTGTCTGGCAGTTTATCTGGTAACAGTTGTAGTTTCTTTGAAACTGACAAAGGTGAAAATATAGAAAGCATGCAGAGAATCGAAAATATAAAGAGGTAGGTATGTGGGGTTTTATAGTTTGGGATTGTTTTTTGTTGATATTATATGTGACGACCTTTTTTTATCGGAGGAGTGACCGTGAAAAATACAAAAGTTGCAGCAGATTATGGATGCTTTACGGAACTGCCATGTTTGTGGCTGACTATGTAATAAAGAAAACGGTACACCGCAATATGAACAGAGTGAAAAAGCGAATCAGTGAAATAAATGCTAAAGAAAAAACTGAAAGTGAGACTTATTTATATGTTGTGGACAAGATTGCCATAGTGGTACTGGTGATAGTTATTTCGTCAGCGTTATCAACAGTTACAAAATTAAAGTATATAAAAGACAATAAGATGATAAGAGAAGTCACCAGGGAGGAACTTATAGAAAATGATATGGACATAGACGCCTACATAGATGGTGAGAAGGAGACTTTTTCCATAGAAATAATGCCGAGGGAATACACTGAATCGGAAGCACACGAAAAACTTGATGCGGCCGCGAAACAATTAGAGCAAATAATGCTTAATGATAATGAATCATGTAGCCACGTAGACTGTAATCTGAATTTGTGTGAGTCAATTCAGGGCAGCAATATAACAGTTGGCTGGGAGTTGGAAAATACAGATGTAATAGATGAAAATGGTGTGATTTGTGAAGGAGTACAGGAATCAGGAACAGATATTGAAATAACGGCGACTTTGCATTTTAAGCAATACACAAAGGCGGTTAATTATAACCTTAAAGTGTTTCCTAAGTCAGACAACAGTAATATAGGTTATTTTGTTCAGAGGGTAATAGACCGTGAGGCTAGAACAAAAAGCAAAATCAGGCTTCCGCAAAAATATAATGGAAAAGCCATAATATATTATGAAAAGCAAAATGATGTGGGAATTATATTTTTGCTATTAGGATTCTTTGTTGGGATAGCTGTATTTATTCTAAAAGACAGAGATCTTGATCGCGACATTTGTAAACGAAATGAAGAGATGGCTGCAGATTATCCGGAAATAGTAAGTAACACAATGCTTCTGCTAAAGGCCGGCATGTCATTTCAACATGCATGGGAAATTATTTTGAAGATGAACAGTGATAAAAACAACAGATACGCCTATAGGGAGATGAAGAATACTCTCTATAAAATAAGGGGAGGCGTTTCCGAATATATAGCTTTGGAACAGTTTGGAAAGAATTGCGCAATACACAGTTATGTAAGGTTTTCAAATATTATCAATCAGAATATCAGGAGAGGGAGTGAGGATATATGCAAGAGCCTGGAGGAAGAACTGGAAAGAGCGCTTAGTGAGAAAAAGGGGAATGCCCTAAAAATGGGGGAGGCAGCAGGAACAAAACTGTTAGTGCCAATGATTATTCACCTTATTATTTGCATCGTTCTGATTATTGTTCCGGCATTTTTGTCGGTAAACGGAAATCTATAGATGAGCATTTTAGCAATGAATTCGGAAGAGGTGGATTAAAAACTAATCTAATTGGTGCAAGAAAAGAGGAGTGTCTAATAAAAAATAAGTAGGAGGGATTATATATGCAGGAATTTATAAAATTATTTGGTAAGAAAATTTACAGCAGTTTAGGTGAAATCAGAAATAAAATAGTTCGGGGTGAAGATGGAATGGGAGTTGTGGAGGTCATTTTAATTATTGTAGTGCTTATCGGAATAGCTTCACTCTTTAAGACAGAAATAAATGGAGTGGTAAAAACTATATTTATCACTATCAAGTCACAGGTAGGATCATTCTAGCGATGAGAGGTGAAAAGGGGAGTATCACTGTCTTTTTCAGTTTGATTTTTACTCTGATAATAGCACTTTTATGTACAGTTGCGGAATCTTCAAAAGTTTACGTCTCTTACGCTAGAGCAAAGAGTATGTCGTATATGGCTGCAGAGTCGGAATTGGCAGGATATGCCAGAGAATTGTATGATGAATATGGAGTATTGGCGGTGTGGGACAAAAACATATCACAATCCCTCAGGTCATTTGTTGAACTAAACAATACAGACCGGTCAATAGTTTTGGAAGATGTAAATATTGTAGGTGACAACTCGGTTACCAAAGGAGGAGCAGATGATTTCATAAAGCAGATTACTGATTACGAGAAGTATGAGGTGGTGGAAAAAGGTGCAGAGTATATTATCGAATGCCTGAACAGGTATAAGGAGAGTGAAGGAAAGGCAGTAGATAAGAGGGATGACATAAGTAAACTGTTTTCCGAAGAGAATTCAAAGCGCATAGATGAATTATCAAAATTTGCAAAAAAGACAGATAAGCACATTCGGCGGATTATTAACAAAAAGGGAGACGGATTAAAGATATCAGGCCGGATAGAAAAAATGTTTGAACAGGAAAAAGATGGCTTTACAAATGATGGAATAAACCAGTTAAAACAGGAAAAAGAAAAAATGTCCAAATATATTGGAACTATGAATAATATTGTCAGTGATATCGAAAAGGCAGGAAATAATTATGAAAAGAAGCGTCAACAGGTTTATGAGGGATTTGATGAAGAAATAAGAAAGAATGTGTCAGACAATTGGGATTCAAACAGTATTGTGATAAAGAAAATTAAGGATAACCTCAGGCTGTTTGAGGAAAATGAAATGGCAGAATTTAACAATTATGTTAATTCTGTTGAGGAAGGTGATAAACCTGATATTGAAGAAATCAGAAAGAAAATCGTAGGACCGCTGAATAGCCGACTGGCTGATACAGACACTTTGATAGATTCACTTATTGTGAATGAAGATAGTATTGATGAAAATCAAAAGAAAAATCTTAAAGAGTTGTATGATACTTCAAAGAAACTTGTTCAAGACGGGGTATTGGGACTGGTAATCGAAAATGCTGATGAATTATCAAAAAATGCAATATCTACCGATGGCTTACCGTCAAAAGAAACAGATAGTCATTCTAAAATTTACACCCTTGATAATCTGATAAATAAGGGATTGTTTGTATCATACATTAACAATAATTTTAATTGCTATACGAAGTCTGATGGAAAGGATGATACGGCTCTTTTGTACGAGATGGAATATATAATTAACGGAAAAGATTCAGATAAGAACAATATGTCTGCCACGGTTACAAAACTGGTTGCCATACGACAGGTTATCAATAATATCTGCATACTCAGTGATTCGTCCAAAATATCTGAGTGTGAAGAGGCTGCAATGTTAATTAGTATTGTAATTGGGCTTCCGGAGCTTGAGCCTGCGATAAAAGTGTTGCTAATAGAAGCCTGGGCATTATCGGAATCGGTGTGGGAAGTTAGAGAATTGCTTAAGGGTAACTCTTTAGAACTCATCAAAAGTGCTAAGGATTGGAGGACGAGTCTGTGGGGGATGGGAAAATCATTTTCAAAGGAATGCGAGAGTTTGGCAGGCGCGGATTCAGGTGATGAAAATAACTTTGAGGTCAAATTAAATTACGAAATCTATCTGGATATATTACTCATGATTGAGGGAAAAATAAAACTGGCCTACAGAACAATGGATCTGATGCAGGCAAATATGGCAAAGAAATATAATTCTGATTTCAGGCTGGCAGACTGTGTAAACTGTATTGATGTCAGATGCGATTACTCCTTCAATAATGTATTCCTAAAACTGCCTGTGGTGCAAAGTGTAACCGGAACAAAAGAAGAAGGTTACAAAAAGACAATAAACATAAAGTATTCATATATTGAAAGGTAAGTGAAAGTGGGGTGAATGAAAGTGTCCTTTTCCAATAAAAATCAAAAAATAAAAGTTGTGCTCTCTCCAAGTACTAAGGCGAATTTTGATAAGTATATAAATAATAAATTCAAAAAAATTAAATATATTGTTTTAAACGGAATTAATAATTTAAGGAAAAGGGCATTTTCATTTACCCCACATTACGTAAAGGCGAGTTTTACGTTGGAAGCAACAATAGCCACATCAGTTTTTCTTCTTGGAACTTTGGTAATGCTTGGTTTGATGTTGGTGATATACAGGCAGCAAAGTGTACAGATATCACTTGATAATGCTGCAAAATCTACTGCGCATAACATCTATTTTACAGAACAGATTTCTAAAATAGTAATGAATAACAAATATACAGATGTCGGCACAAAGATAGATGAACTGCTTGAAAAATATGACATTGATAAAGAGGATGAGAATTTTGTAAAGGTAAAAGATTATCTTCAGGATAAAGCTCTTGATGCATACATTAAACAACAGTTTATAAAGAAAATGAGAAGTAGAAATGCAGGAGTTTTAGCGGATGAATCAATAAAGGAAATGGACTTTTCAAAATCGGAGTATGAACAAAACAGCGGTCAGCTTACTGTAGTTGCAAAATACAAAATAAAAATTCCCTTTGCACCAAAATCTTTTGGAAGTGTAAATGCAGAGAAAAGAGCATTTATCAAAGTGTGGAATGGCCAAAGTATTTGTCGTGATACAAATAAAGTATACATAACAAAAAGCGGTAAGGTATATCACAGCAGAAAAGATTGTCCGCATATCTCCATATCCATTTCAGAATGTGATTATCAAAGGATAGCTGAGAAGAGAAATTTGTCCGGTGGGAAATATTATAGTTGCCCAAGATGTTGTAAGACAGAACCGATATACAACCAGCAGGTATATTACGCGGAATATGGTACAACATTTCATTTGGATTTGGGGTGTCCAAGTATTACGAGAAATGTTATTGAAGTTGATATTTCGCAGGTGGGCGACAGGACTCCATGTAAGGATTGTAACGGTAACTGACAGGAAGTAAGGAAAAGACACTGGCAGAATGCCCGGATAATTAGAAAAAAGGTGAAAATAGTGAAGGAATTAATTATTGCATTTTGTTTTGTTTTAATATGTACAATTACAGATATCAGAACCAAAAAAATATATGGAGAGTGGATTGGAGTATTTTGCTTTACAGGTATTTTATATTGTTTATATATGGAAAAGTCTGTTCAGTCGGTTGTGTATTCAGTTATACCGGGAATAATACTTTTAATAATATCGGTTATTTCGAAAGAAGCAATAGGGAAGGGAGATGGTTTGATGGTTATAAATTTAGGAATAATAATGGGACCTGAAAAAATAATTGGGATATTGATGATTTCACTTATTACTTGTGCTGTTGCATCACTTGTAATGATTGTTGCAAAGAAAGTAAGCAAAAATTATGAAATACCCTTTGCCCCATTTCTTATGATTGCATTAATGTTTATAACATTTTTTTGAGAAATATAAATAGAAAGACATATAGGTAGAAGATATAAATAGAAAGACATATAGGTAGAAGATATAAATGGAAAGACATATAGGTAGAAGATATAAATGGGGAGACATAAATGGAGAGATATAAAGGCAGTCAGACGGTAGAGATGGCAATTATTTTTCCCACAATATTCTTAACTGTGGCAGTAATAGTGCTGTGGGGACTTTATATTCATGATGCGACAAAAATGCAGGCAGGTGCATACAGCAGAGCAGTAAGCTTATCCTACAATGAAGACAGGGCAAAAGGAGAAACGCAGAATGTAATTACTTTTTTGTACAAAAATAAAACTGAGAAAATAGAGAAAAAGGGTAATACAAAAGTTCAGTATATAGGAAGCCTCAAAAAGCATCTTATGATGTTTGGAGGTATGGTTGAAAATGGTAGTATCATTCAGACAGCGGAAGCTGAGAGCAGATTCAAAATTGAGTATCTGTATATTGGGAGATTGATTTGTGGAGGGTAGAGATGGTTGTTGACTTAAGAGAAGATATAAACAATAAATATCTGGTAATAAAAATAGGAGCGGGTTCAGACAGTTATGAATTAAAGATGTTAGAACATAATAAAGTTGATATGATATGTCCAATGTCGGTAAGAGAAATAAACGATGAAATGTTTGTTTATTATGATATATCCGGAAAAGTCAGTTTAGAGAGCAGGGTAGAAAATGAAAAGTTAACATTGGATTTAATTGAAAAGTTAGTGGCTGAAATAAAAAAACTGAAAGAACAATTGTATCAGTACATGATAGATGCAGACCGCATAATGATTGATCCAAAATATATTTACTTTGAGAAAGCAGATAATAAATTTCAGTATTGCTGTAACTTTGATAAACAGGAAGGTGGAGTTGCATCACTAAGACAACTTGCGAATTTTTTTATTGAGAACGCAGACCACAGTGACAGGGAAACGGTAATAATGGCTTATGGGCTCCAACAATACGTTAATTCTAATGAGGATATAACAATTGAAAAAATATCGGAATATATTTATAGCAATAAAAAGAACAGTGTGGATATTCCAAGTGACGGTGAAGAAACAGATTTTTATTCAGAAAGTGGGCTTTGTGAAAAGAACAACTCTGTGAGAAATGATGAAAATATCGATGATTCTTTATTTTGTGGTGAATCCGGTAAAGCTCAGGAAAGGGAGACAAAAAATATAATAGAGATGTTTTTTGATAAGCTTTTTAAGAAAAGTGACAGATATGTTACTTCAGATGAAATGATGTGTATGGTTTCGGAAGAAGAGGTGAATTATGGTGAGCAAAAAAATCAAATGCCAGAAGAAATAGAAGAAATAGAGGAGACTGTATTGCTTAGAAGCAATGTGCTGCAAATAGGTGTTGTACTAAAAAGTACTGATGTAGAAAGCATGGAAACTATAATTCCAAATACATATCCCTGCATTATTGGAAAAAGCAAAAAAAGTGCGGATTATATAATTGATGATAAGGCAGTGAGCCGTGTACATTTAAAGATAGAACAGACAGAAGAGGGATTTGCAATTGAAGATTTGAACTCAACGAACAGGACGTATCTTAATGGAGAGATACTTCCCCCACATGTTCTGACAGAAATAAAGATTGGAGATTTGATAGGAATAGCAGACAAAGAGTACGTAGTATGCTAATACAATCATGCTTTTTTATAAAAAACCATTGAAACATTAGCGTTCAACTTCTATAATTATAATATATGACTATGCGTTGCAGTATTATTTAAGGAGAGCGGATTTAGATGGATGAAAAAGTATTAGAATTGAAGCAAATAATCGAGGGCAGTGATAATATCGTATTTTTTGGCGGTGCGGGAGTTTCTACTGAAAGTAACATTCCGGATTTCAGAAGCGTTGACGGACTATATAATATCAAGTACAAGTATTCACCGGAAGTTATTCTGAGTCATACTTTTTATAAAGAGCATCAGGAAGAGTTTTATGAATTCTACAGGGATAAGATGATATTCCCTGATGCAAAGCCAAACAAGGCACATCTTGCACTTGCAAAGCTTGAAGAGATTGGCAAGCTGAAGGCTGTTGTTACACAGAACATTGACGGACTTCATCAGTTAGCAGGAAGCAAGAATGTATTTGAACTTCACGGAAGTATTTTTAGAAACTACTGTGAGGAATGTGGTAAGTTCTATGACTTGAAAGCTATTACGGAATCAGAAGGTGTTCCAAAATGTTCATGTGGCGGAACCATTAAGCCGGATGTAGTTTTATATGAGGAAGGTCTTGATCACAAGTTGCTCGCTAATGCCATAAAGGCAATAATGGCAGCAGATGTGCTTATCATTGGAGGAACATCACTTGCGGTATATCCTGCAGCAGGTCTTCTTGACTATTTTAAGGGAAGCAAGGTTGTTCTTATCAACAAAGACGAAACTTCAAAGGACGGAAAAGCTGATCTGGTTATCCATGACAGCATAGGAGAGGTATTATCACAGATTATTGAGTAATACCGGGAACAAATGTAGTAAAATGTCTGCATGTGTATTTTAATTTCATATTATATATATTATTATTTTTTGGCATCCGATTTTGTCGCAAAATTTTAGTTTCCTACTTCTTTGTTTTGACAAATTTCTCCTAAATGGTTGTGATATCATTTAGGCAAGTTAAGGCAAGGAGGAATTATGATAGAGATGATTTATAATGAAAAGGAAACTGATAATTCAGGCGAAATTAGGGTGCCAAAAAATATTAGACAGATTGGTGAACCATCCCACAAGAGAAAAATATATATTGAAGATTATGTAGTTAACACAATAAAAAAACAAAATGACGGTGATGAGACGGTAAAGTATGGTTTGCTTCTTCGCCATATATTTCCGGTAAGGAAATGAACTCAATTAAGAAACTCCATCTGGATAATTTGCCGTAAGATTAATAAAATCTTAAATATTCTTATTGTAAATAAAGTGGAAATAATAACATGAAAAGTGTTATATTAATTAGGGACAAAAAC
>JAILRH010000016.1 GCA_024698345.1 Lachnospiraceae bacterium
AAAAAACAAAGACATAAAAGAATGACAAAAAGGAAAGATATACAAAATAAGGACATATAAGAATGGCATACAGGAATGATATATAAAATAAGGACATATAAGAATGGCATACAGGAATGATATATAAAATAAGGACATATAAGAATGGCATACAGGAATGGTATATAAAATAAGGACATATAAGAATGGCATTCAGGAATGATATGTAAAATAAGGACATATAAGAATGGCATTCAAAATAGGCTGATATGTTTAATTAGGTCTGTAATATAATGATAAAACTCATACGATGCATTGAGAAAGGAGTTCAGTATGAAGGAATTTTTCAATAATATAATTTTAAAAACATTTATGTTAGTGATGGTGGCTTCGGCCGCCGTCACGGTAAATAATATAATAATAAAGGCTGACGATGTTCCGGAAGTATATACTTTGTCGGATTCTGATCTTGCTGTGGAAGGATTTCAGATAAGGGCAGCCGCACCTGATATTGAATCGGGCACAACGGTTGTTGGTTTTAGAGCAGTTATGAAAGCGCCTAAGATTGGTAGCGTTATCACAGTGGCCGATCAGGATATGACCGTATTAAATTATGGAACGATTTACGTTATTGATGCAAACAAAGACGGGCTTATGGATGGCGGAGACGCAATTCCAAGAGCCTACAGCAAAGATTATACCGTACTTGATCGTGACAACGGGGCGACTACTACCTCAGTGGCAGGAAGCAGTCTTACAACTTACAGAGGAATTATTGATAAGGCGCATACAGTGGGGTATATTAATTCGGAAAATGCAGTATTGCCGGGATACAATATAGAAGATACTACTCATGATTACTATGCAACTACTATGTTGAGCAGAGAATCAGACAGTTCACTTTGGATAATACCTCATTATATGCAGGTGAGACCATTCATCGTGGCTGAGGATTCAGAACACAATACGCATTTTGTGTACGGATATTATTCTTACACAACTTCTGTTGCAAGAATCTCATACAACGTTTACAAGTCAGGAAAAGTATCTAACTATAATGTATACAACTACATATACAACAAGATTTTACATTCTGATTTGTTGAGAACTGAATTTGAGAAGAACAACACATATAAGTATTATTTGTCTGCACCGTTAGAGTATGGATGGTCAGATAATCTTTACGATACTGACGGAACAGATGCTGACAGTGGACAGGAGATGGACCCGGTTGGAGAACCATAAGAAGAACCATAAGTAGAATTTTATGTAGAAACATAAATCACAAGTAGAATTTTATGCAGAAACATAAATCATAAGTAGAATTTTATGCAGAATTTTATGTAGAAACATAAATCATAAGTAGAATTTTATGTAGAATTTTATGTAGAAACATAAAGAGAATTAAAAGTAGAATTATAAAAGTATAAAAATATAATTAGATGAGGCGGTTGCACCAGTGATGATTTAAAATCACTAATGCAATCGCCTCATTTGTTAAATTTTGTAAATTCTTAATTGCGTTATTTTTCTATTTTTCATTATTTTCGGAATCAATTATATCCCTTTCGGGAATTTCACTTGTTGGTATGTACGACAAATTTTTTCTACTGAGAACTCCATACATCTCTTTTGTCTTTTTCTTCAGATGGGATGCCGAGGGAACTTTCCTTTTATATAGTTCCGGCATCCCATTTAAAAAAAACTTCAGATGGGATGTCGTGGGAAACTTTTCTTTTATATAGTTCCGGCATCCCTCTTGGAAAAAACTTCAGATGGGATGCCGTGCCTAACTTCATTCTCAGAAACTCTATACATCCCGTTTTAAAAAAACTTCTAATGGGATGCCGTGTCTAACTTTTTCATCGGAAAAACATTACATACATTTTAGGATTATCTTCTTCCGGGTTGTAAGACATAACTTTTCTCTCCGCTCAGCAATAATACTTTTCTCTCCGCTCAGCAATAATACTTTTCTCTCCATTCAGCAATAATACTTTTCTCTCCGTTCAGCAATAATACTTTTCTCTCCGTTTAGCAATAATTCTTTTCTGCTTGTTCAACAATTATATTTTCTCCAAACAGTAAGAATTCATATTTATAAAGAAGTAGCTTTTATGAGAAAACTATGTGAAAATCTAATCCTCTTTTTTATTAATGTTTAACTCGTCAGGCAATCCGTCAATTAATTTGAGCACAAGCTGCTGTCTGACGTAAGCCTGGTAACAGAGAATTGCTACGTATGAGAGAGTCTTGAGATATTCTGAATTCTCATACTCGTCAAAATTGTAGAGTTCTGTACATTTCTTATACAGACGAAGAATCTCCTCGTCATCGTTCATTATCTTAATGCCACGGACAAACTCTCCGTACACGCTGCCCAGAGGATGTTCTTCATTGTGGAAAAAGTCTGCTACCGCAGGACCGATAAGAGTTCCGGTGTCGTTTATGGAAATCATATTTTTAAAGAAATATATCATTATAAGGATGATAATGTGATCCTTTGAATATTTCTTCTTTTCAGGTGCCGGCAGTAATTTGAACTTTGTATAATTGTTAATCATTGTCTTTGTCAGTAATTTGTCATCATCGCCCCTTTTAAATGGAGCAAATTTGTTGTTGAGAAGTGTAGTGACCTGATCCATATATAAATCAATATCAGGTACATCATTAACTGAAAATCCCCCAAACGTATCCAGTATTTCCTTAATCATTTGCTCAGTTTTCATTTTCTCTCTCCTTTAATCCTGCTATGCAAAATTCAAGAACGCTCTCGGCGTTCTTGCTGCGGAATGCGCGTCAGCCATGAGCTAATAAACGTCCAAGAAGTAGTCTGCTTGTTTCATTATATAGTATTTATTACTATATATCAAATAAAAAACATTGCATGATGTTTGAGTGTTGAAATCATTGCGCATATTGCTGCAAGAACTCTGAGGAGTTCTTGCATAGAAGACAGTCAAGAGGTAGGAACCGTCCTATTAAAGATTCCTACCTCCTAATTGAGCTTACTTTATTTTGATATTTTTAACTTTTGACCATTCTGAATAGTATTTTTTGCCTTTTACCACTTTAATCGCTCGTATGCGCACAAAGTATTTTTTGTTTTTCTTAAGCTTAGTTTCTGTAATAGTTATTGTAGCTTTTTTTGCAGTGACAGATTTAGTCTTTTTGCCCTTGAAATTTTTGTTTGTAGCATACTGTAATTCGTAATTAATTATGTCTTTATCTTTATTCCAAGTTACATGAAGAGAATTGTTGCCGGTCTTAACAGATTTGATTTTTGGTTTGTTGACTTTAACATTTGTTGTCTTAACTGTTTTAACTTTTGACCAGTCTGAATAATACTTTTTGCCATTTGTTGTTTTAATTGCACGTATGCGCACAAAGTATTTTTTGTTTCCCTTGAGTTTTTTGATTTTTATGCTTGTAGCAGATTTCTTTGCTTTACAAATCTTTACTTTTGCATCCTTAAAGTTCTTCTTAGTTGCGTACTGAAGTTCATATTCTGTAATGTCTGGTGCTGTCTTCCATGTCGCAGTAAATGATTTGTAGCCTTTCATAAGAGTTGTGATTGTAGGTGCACTTACTTTATCATCTGCGACATTGTTGGCTGATGTTGTTGAACTATCGGAAGAATTACTACCGGAAGAATTACTACCGGAAGAATTACCACCGGAAGGATTGCCGCCGGAAGGGTTGCCACCGGAAGGATTACCACCGGAAGGATTGCCACCGGAAGGATTGCCACCACCGACCGCTTTTGTGTCTACAGAGAATGATTCGGCAAGTGAACGACCGGCGTAATTATTAACATTGCATGATACTTCGATAACAACTTCATCATTGTTTTTTAACTGTGGCAAACTGATATGAAGAGTAGTCGCGTATTGTTTGTTTTCATCTTTAGGATCAGATTGAGCGTCCTTATATGTGATACTCTTGCTATCAATCTTGTAAGTCTTACCATCTGACAGATTTGTAACACTCAGTTTATCTGGTGTCAGAGTAGAGACATCCATATATTGTGAAAAAGTTATATCAATTCCATCGTCGGCAATTACTTTGATATCTGAAGTGTTAATGCAAGGTGATTCGGTAGATATCAGTCCGACATTTACATCGATTTGCTGTGGAGGAACAGGCATGTAGTATTCGCCGTTGCTTTCAATCATTTGCGTATCAATTCCGTCTTCCGGATGGTTGGCGGTTGAATAATATTCATAGCCGTCTTTTTCGAAGGTTACCTGATATGCACCATCATCAACGCCCCATTCATATAATCCGTATTCATCTGTTTTGTAAGGGTTTAGCTGTCCGGTCTCACTACCGTTCCATTTGTACTTTGTTCCGGATTCTGTATCTACCTCGTAGAGAATGGCAGTTACATCTTTGATTCTGTTTGAAGCAACTGCTTCATATACGTAACCGGAAGGATCTTTTGCAGCGGTTGGTGAATCAGGAATAGGTTCGCCGGTATATCCGGTTCCACCTGAAGAAGAACCACCATTGTTGGAAGGAGTAGTTCCACCACCACTATTTGATGGACCACCGGAATTGTCACCTGGATTGTCGCCGGTTCCGCCACCGGAATTGTCACCTGGATTGTCGCCGGTTCCGCCGCCTGGATTGTCACCTGGATTGTCGCCGGTTCCGCCGCCTGGATTATCACCAGGATTATCGCCGGGTTCTTCTCCGGACTGACCGGTATTGCCACCGCCTCCGCCACCTGCAGAATTTTCGTCCTGTTCCTGTTTCTTTCTTGGGTCAGGATATTTGTCAGAGAATGGAAAGTTGTTCCAGTTGACTTTTACCCCATCTTTTTCGGCCTGAAGTAATGATTGATATATAATATCCGTTGCCTTATCAAGTGCCTTGTGGTTGGATACCCCGATTTCTGCAAGAAACTTGCCTAAGGCATCGCCCTGAAAATCTGAAACTATTTTTTCCCTAAAAGTTTTTGTAAGACCGCTTGCACTTAATCCGTTATTTACAAGACCGGCACCTAAGGAAGCTTTGGAAAGCAGATCATTCATTTCTCTACAGAAATCTTCTGTAGTAAGAAATCCGCATATAAGGGCCAGTTTGTTTATACCAAGATTATTTGATTCCATATAAAGTGCGGCGTCATTTGAGCCTGCAGGTCCCTTGTTGTCATTGTATACCATTATAAGCAATGCAGCGTATGATGACTCCGGACTTGAGAAAATCTTTTCTTGCTCTTTTGTGAGAGCAGCACATGGATTTGGATCATCTTTTGGACTGAATCCTTTAGTGCCTGCCAGTTTTTTGAAACCTCTTTTTAGTACATTTTTACGCACTTTAGTTAATTCGGTTGATGCAGAGTTTGCAGAAACATTAGTTTTAACATTTGTGCCTGTTGCCGCATCGTAAATATTGGAAGTGAACATTCCCCAAAATGCACGAACTTCATTTTGCTTGTAAGCAAGATTTGCACTCATATAGCTTGCATTTGAGTCAGTTTTGTCACCGCTGTAAGAGAACATTCTTGTGCTCTCCGATAGATTGAGAAGGTCACTTTCTTTTCCATCCTTATAGTGGTAAGTAAGTGATGTGACTTCATCATTTATTCCGTCAACCATTTCCTGCTTGTAATCACAGAGACTCATTTCTATATGATTGTATACATAAGTTCCATCATTTCCAATGTGTTTAATTACACACTCAACTATAAATGGAGATTCGTCAGTTCCGCTTCCGGCATGATATGCGATGTAAGGCATCAATTCGTCAGGCTCAAGATAGAGAGTTTTTGTTGTCTCATCATATACCTGTGTTACATCTGAATTGGCAAATATAGCTGAAACATCTTCAGGGTATGATAATGCGTCGAATTGGTTCTTTTTTGTGGCTGCGTTTCCGGAGGATTTTGATGAATTGACAACGATATCATAATCAAAGTCACTGCCAAAATACTCTGTCGCACTGCAGTTTACTAAAGCTTCCTGTAGTTCGCCGTCAGCATTTAACTTGACATCTGAAATACCCACTTTAGCAAGTTCTTTTGTAAATTGTGAACCAATCCCGCTATTACGTTTTTCGTCATTTTCATCTGTTCCTACAGCATTAACGAGAGTTTTGTTCATTTCTGTTTTTTCTGCTGAGATAATTTTGTAATTATTTTTATCTTCCGGTGTTATTTGAACTACAGATAATCCTGATTTAAAACTTACCCAGGCACCGTGTGGTGGCGCAACACCGAACAAATAACTTTCACTTTCCCATATGCCCACACCGTTTTTTACTTCTTTGAATGTGCATGGAAGTGAGATAATGTCGTCGGTACGTGGAATGTGTACTGTTACTTCAGACAAATCATCGCCGGTATTTATATTGTCAAATGAGAGTCGGTATTTCATTGGTACAGTTTCTGAATAATAGTAATAGCCACCTTCAGTACCTTTCCCATCTGTCCAGCATGTGTGATAGTTTTCGTTCATATCAGTAATTTCAATTTTGTTAAGCGTCTGATTAGAAGCACAGTAAGTAGTGGTCATACGATTTGAATATAATGTTGTCTCATTATATTCAGCTCGGGCTGAAACATAATGTCTCTGACGTCCGACAGGGTTGTTAAGTGTCAATGTTTCGCAGAAGTATCCGTTTATTCCTGCAGCATTTACAATTTTGACATCTTTTCCGTCAAGACTCAATGTGACTTTTGAATTCAGTGGGGCATAACCGTATACTTTGAATTCACTGTCGGAAATCTGATCAGGAACGTAACAGGTAATGGCTGGAGAAATGCATTCGTCGCGACCAAAGAAATGAGCAGTACTATTATATTGCGTGTTGTCTGCACCTGACCTGTCAGCAGATACATAACCGTCAGCTAAAAGAGTTCCTTTTTGCGTACGGGCCGCTGACCATTTTATTTCCAGTGGAAAACCACCATATTTATTTATATCGTCAATTATAAAAGTATAAATTGTATAATTACCTGTATTTCCGGCAGGAGCCCAATTATAGTTAACACAGCCGTAGAACCCTTTCTGTTCCGCGCCGGCTCTTACTTTCTTTCCGTTTATTGTAAAGATATCATTAATGAATATTGGTAGGTTAGTGTAGTCACTCTTGAAGGTCTGATTTGTTATCACTCGTACGGAAACCTGTTTTGATGAAGTGTTGTTAAGGTTAACTAAAGCATGATAAGATACTTTTTCAGGGGTTGCACTAATAGTTATCTGACTTTCATCTAACTTAACCGTACCATCGTCATAATCTCCTGATGGAAATTGACATTCTATATTTGTAGAGTTACCATCCTTGACACTGAAATCTGTTTCTGTATAAAGATTTAAGCCTTTTGATTCGATGTTGGTCTTTGCATCGTTAAGGTTCTGAACAGACAATTTGCCTATGGCATTTACAGCGTCTTTATCTGCAATGAGAAAAGTGTAATTATCTTCATACAGTGAGCCCATAAATATTATTGTTGTCTCATCTTTAGTATGAGACAATGTTTTCAAATCATCGAGCAATCTGCCTTTTGAGTCGTAAAGCAGACCATAGAAGAGTCCTTGGGATTTATCAGTCCCCCCTTTTATTGCTGCTGTAACTTCGCCGTAGTACTGCCAGTCATCAGGAATAGAAGTACTAATATTTTCTCCGTCAAGTGTTATCTGACCATCATAATACATGGATGGATTCTTGAAAGTACCTTTATTTCCACTTTCCAAGCGGACATTTAGTTTTTGCCCCTGTGTTACAGAATCGCTGTCAAGGAGAATCAATGAATCGTTAATTTCGAAAGGAACATTTTCACCATCAGATGTTTTGATTGTTGCGCTACGTACATGGTAATTGGAATTAATCAGTCCTTTTCTTGGAACAATAACAAGTTCTTTAATCTCGTTATCAGTACATTCAAGAGAGGTATTCTGTCCTTCTTCAAATTGGTAGGCCGGATATGCCATTTTTATTGATACACCGGCATTTAAAGGGTACTGATAACTATCCTGATGTCCTGAAATAATCGTTTCGGAAGATGAATAACCGTTTTTTGTCTTTTCAATGAGAAGAGGAACATCATTTTTCGTATTTCCATTGCTGTCTTTAAGATTGATTGTTAGTTTTTTTGTTGTCGCAATTGCAGGAATATCTATTGTGGTTTCATTTCCAAATTTAACTTTATATCGGTTAGTAGCCTCATATTGAAGTGCATATGTATTTAAAAGTTCAATATCGGCATACAGATATTCACTCATATCACCTGCAGTATTGGTAAATGAAGCCCCTTTACCTAATGGCTCGCCACCTTCTTCATCTTTATACCATGTGATTGAGTAATCGATCGGGCGTAGCGTAGTACAGAATAATCGGCTTCGTCCGCTATGGTTTCTCGATGTTACTGTAATCTTTGGTGAAAAAGTAAGAGGAACTGACGATACAGTGATTCCAACGTCTGTTTTCTCGCCGGATTTTGTTATGACATCTTCAGCTTTCCCCAAAAGTGTCTGTCCGCCGTTAATAGTAATCATTAGTTCTGCAGTAAGAGATAAATCAATAGGGAGTGTGTTTACAGTAATGTCAGAGAGTTTGGCTTTTCCGAGCGATTTATTAAATATCTCTTTGTCACCTGATTTGATAATAAGAGTTTTTGTGTGAGTATCATCACTACATCCATCGCCTGAAAACTTGATTGCAAGTTCAGATGAGAGATTTTTGTTGATAATCTTTGAAAATACTTTAGTGTTGTTGGCATATATGTCAACGGAATCTATGTGGGTAACATTTTTTAATATCTCTGATATATTGGCCTGGTATTTGTATCCCGGTCCATCCTTTTTGAGTGTTATGTTCTGTGTGTGAGTATCAGTACCGGATTTGTAACTAATATTTGCAGTTACATTCAATACAGATTCAGTGTCCTTTGGATAGTAATATAGAGAAAATGAAGAATCTTTATTAATGAGACCAACTGAATTTTCAGGGAATATACAATAGCCACTGCCGGAACCACTATCATCAGCAGTCTTGGTCGGTATAAAAATTACTTCAGAAAGAGCATTGGCAAATATGTTTTCATTATTGGAAACTGTAAGGCCTACAGTAAAATTTTTACGTCCTGAAACATCAAGGACAGGAGTGAGATTGTCAGGAACATTTTTGAACCACAAATCGTTTGGACTGCAATATATTTTTGCCCATTCGAATTCAGCTTCCCAATTATCATTTGTAAGTGCTCCCGTAACTTTGGCTCCGTCTTCGCCTCCGTCTAGAGTATATATTCTGTAGTAAGGAATCTCACCACCGGAACCTGAGTATATTGTTTGGAACAGTACTCCGTAGAAGTTTCCGACCGCATCTTTGTAGAGATCCTGATAAGCACTGTAAACGTAGATTCCTGCATCCTGTGTATTGGCAGTAATCTTTTTTGCTATCACAGAATTTTCAGATAGTACTTCGCCATTTTCCAGCATACCTTTTACATCGATTCCTATGTCGTCCAAACTGTCTGTAATCATAACGGCAGGCTGTCCTTCATCAGAAATTGCGTGGACAGAGGCAGTATTTTCAACAGTCAGTCTTGTTTTACTGTTTTCACCTCTTAAGCAGATTGCACTACGATCATTTAAGTGGAGAGTTTTTGTGGCATTTAATTCAAGAGAACCTGAGCCGGTAATATCAAGAGAACCGCCGTGTCCTGAACCGTAAACATAGATTTTGTGAAGGGTGTTTGTACCCTCCAGTTTGATTTTGAAATCTTCACCCATTGAGTTTGCTTCAAGATATTGCTTTGAACCGTCAAAATTGCTCAGGGTAAGAGTGTTGGTTGACTTGTCGTAGCTGGTGCCGGGTATGGATTCAGCATTTGGAATCCATGTGGCACCATCTTTTTTCCAAATAGTGTGAGTTGTCTGATCGTCGTAGGATTCATCATTTAAAAGGCACAGATAGGCATCTCCACCGGTTCCGTTTCCTGCGTAGACATTTACTGTTTCAAAAAAAACATCCGGTAACAAGCCGAAAGACAATGCTACGGTAAGCGTTAAAGCTAAAGCATTTTTTGCTTTTTGTTTAAAAAATAAATTTTTCATATAACCTCCTTTTGTGCGTATAACAGTAGTAACTAAAAAAAGCCGAACTAAAGACACACCTGTCTTTAACCCGGCATTAATTCATGTTATATATGCAGTTTTCCTTATAATAAGACACACATAGAATGTATGTAACACAACACATTTTTTGCATATATTTCACACTCCGTTTCATTATAAAATAATTATAACAAGTAACGATTATATTTACAATATGAAGCAATAACTCGTTGATTTTAATATAATTATTAATATATAATGTATGAGGTAATGACAGTTAGCAAAGAAAAAGGAGTAAAATGAGTAAATACGATACATTAAATGACATGCAGCAGATGGCTGTTTTTCATACAGAAGGACCATTGTTGGTTTTGGCGGGAGCAGGCTCTGGAAAGACGAGAGTCCTCACACATAGAATTGCATATCTTATAGAAGAAGTTGGAATTAATCCGTGGAATATTCTTGCAATTACATTTACAAATAAAGCAGCAGGGGAGATGCGAGACAGGGTCGATAAGCTTGTGGGATTTGGCTCGGAGAGTATCTGGGTCAGCACATTCCATTCAACATGCGTGAGAATTCTGCGACGTTATATTGACAGAATCGGATATGACACAAACTTTACAATTTATGATGCAGATGATCAGAAGACTGTTGTAAAGCAGGTCATGAAGAAACTTGATATGGACTCAAAAATATACAAAGAGCGCACTATTATGAATGCAATCTCAAAAGCTAAGGACGAGCTTATTACACCTGATATGTACGCAAAGGAAGTCGCAGGCGATTTCAGAAAAATGAAGATTGCCGATGCTTACTATGAATATCAGAAGACTCTAAAGAAGAGTAATGCCCTTGATTTTGACGACCTAATTGTAAAGACTGTTGAGCTTTTTAGAACTGATGCAGAGGTTTTAGAATATTATCAGAACAGATTTCAGTACATAATGGTTGATGAGTATCAGGATACTAACACAGCGCAGTTCGTACTTATCAAGTTGCTGGCAGACAAATACAGAAATATCTGCGTTGTAGGTGACGATGACCAGTCGATTTATAAATTCAGAGGTGCGAATATCGCAAATATACTCCAGTTTGAGTCAGCATTTGAAAATGCAAGAACAATCAAATTGGAGCAGAATTACAGATCCACGAAGACTATTCTTGATGCAGCAAATGCAGTTGTTCACAATAACGAGGGAAGAAAAGAGAAAACTTTGTGGTGTGACAACGAAGAGGGCGACAGGATAAAAGTATATCAGGTGGATGATGCGAATCAGGAAGGTCGTGTTATCGCCGAGACCATTGCACATGATGTGAATGAAGGCAAATACAAATACAACGATTGTGCATGTCTCTACCGTACAAATGCACAGTCCCGTCAGATAGAAGAAAGTTTTATCATGTCCGGAATTCCTTATAAGATTATCGGTGGACAGAACTTCTATCAGAGAAAAGAAATAAAAGATATACTTGCATATATGAAGACTGTGGATAACGGAATGGATGATGTTGCGGTAAGGCGAATTATCAATGTTCCAAGAAGAGGTATTGGAGCAACAACGATAGAGAAAGTTCAGACATTTGCTGATGCAAACGGAATGTCATTTTACGATGCTCTCACAAACAGAAACTGTATTGAAGTTGTGGGACGTTCCGGAGCAAAACTCTCAGCTTTTGTTTCCATGATTGAGAAGTTCAAAGTTATCGGTGCGGTTGAGGGAATCAAAATTCTTGCAGACACGATTTTGGATGAGACAGGTTACAAGGCTGAGCTGATTGAAGAAAATACAGATGAGTCAAATGACAGACTGGACAATATAGACGAATTAATAAACAAGATGGCAGATTATGAGGAACATGCGGAATCACCGTCACTCAGCGAATTTTTGGAGGAAGTTGCTCTTATTGCGGAGATTGACAATCTGGATGAAGAAAGTGATTATGTAGTTCTCATGACAATTCACAGTGCCAAGGGTCTGGAATTTCCGAAAGTATTCTTGTGTGGTATGGAGGACGGACTGTTCCCAAGTTATATGAACATCATGTCTGACGACAAGGATGAACTTGAAGAAGAGAGACGATTGTGCTACGTTGCCATTACCAGAGCCATGAAGGAACTGGCAATCACATGGACTAAGACAAGAATGGTGCACGGTGAGACCAGATACAACATTCCTTCACGATTTTTGAAGGAGATTCCGCCGATGCTTGTAAACACTGTTTCGCTTGGAACAATTAAGGACAAAAGTCAGGGCAACAGTTTTAAGTTTGGCGGATATGAGGGCAGCATGAATTATAATAACGGATTTGCAGGTTCGTCAGCAGGAGCATACAATCGCTATAATGATGACAGACCAAACAGTTATTCAGCAGGCAGCATAGGGAGAAAAAAACCATATTCCACAGTTAAGAAAGCTGCACCAACATACGGTAATCCGAGTACAAAGCCATCCTTTGGAAAAGAATTTACTGTGAACAAATCAACATCACTTGAATATACGGTTGGAGACAGAGTAAAACATATCAAATTCGGTGAAGGTGTAGTTCAAAAAATAGTGGATGGTGGTCGCGACATGGAAGTGACTGTGATGTTCGACAAAGCCGGTGTGAAAAAAATGTATGCATCTTTTGCAAAACTTAAAAAAATGTAGTAAAAATCAATTTAAAATGATATACTAAAATATATGAATTTGAAATCAATCAGTTTCACACGAATGTTTAAAAACACCATCGAATATTTTTTTTGTTTAATAAATGACAGAAGGACAGTGCGTTTAGTGAATATACATTTCGTGAATAGGATTGGGAGAGGAGAATGGTATGGACGAATTAATGAAAGGCGTTAAGTTGGGAAAAGCACTTAGCAAAGACGAAAAAAAATCAGACACAATCAAGATATTAGCTATTGCGGTTGCTTTATTAAGCGCACTTGTAGCTATATCAGGAATTGCATATGCTATCTATTTAAAGAAGTCAGATGATTATTATGATGATTTCGAAGATGATTTTGATGATTTATTTGATGAAGATGATGAAGAGACTGATGCGGAAGAGGATATTTTTGCAGAATAATATCAGAAGTTGAATAGTCATTGAAGAAGTATAAAAGCAGAGTTTTATTACTCTGCTTTTACTATGTGTAAAAATAAATAGTAGAATATATAACTAAGAAGTAGATGTCCCCCTCCTCTAAACAAAGTGAAGGTGGGGGTAAGAAAATTTACTGAGGAGGGGTCCAATCTCCTTCTCAGTTATAAGCCTCCGGCGGCTTTCGCGATTAGTAACTAATCGCTTTCGCTACGATAACACATTAAATGTGTTATCTGGTTGATTGCAGAAATGCGCAGATGAAAATGTCAGCATGAGATAACTTACAGAGTAAATTATCTCATGACTGACGCGCATTTCGCAGCAAGAACGCTGAGGCGTTCTTGAA
>JAILRH010000038.1 GCA_024698345.1 Lachnospiraceae bacterium
CCCACTATATAATCATACAAATCTTCCCTGACACTATTCTCCAATCGCATCAAGAAATTCATTATCGGCAATTCCTGCCCTTTATCATTTTCAATAGTAGTCTGCTGCCACTTCTCCGGAGTCACACGCCCCATATAATAAAAGTCTGAGCCTTCACCGTCGCTCTTCTTTACAAAGAGATAAATCTTTAGTCCATTCTCCAAGTAGTGAATCAGCTTCTGACTCTCCTCACTGTCCATCTTTACCTTACTTCTGGTCATCCAGCTAAATAATCCCGGATTGACGAACTGGTCTTCGTACTTGGTACTGCTGGCGATGTCATCTTTCTTCTTATAAGTAACGAAGATTGGACAAGTGCCATGTTTAATTCGATAACCGTACATTGTGGAACTGTCATCCTTCTCCCAGTTTAGAATTCGGCACACATCCTTTCTGGAATACTTTTCATAAAGCACCAGATTATCCTCATCGTGACTTCGATAAACATCTTTATATTTCTTCAGACCATACTCGATGAGATTTCTAACCTCATCTGCAAAGTCCCTTTTTTGCAGTTTACTAAAGTAAGACACTGCTCTGTCTATTTGCTCACCATCCATTGCCTGTCTATATTCAATGGTTGGTCTCTTTTCAACAGCCTCTCCTTGCTCAACTGTCTGCCCGGATGCTGATTGAACCTTACCTGACATATTAACATCCACAAACTCAATCTCGGCAAACTTCTTCTTTTCTGATTTTGTATTCATAAATTCCTTGTTAAGCACTCTCACCGCAGAGTTATAATCTTCCTCGCGGTAGGCTTCACCTACTGCGTTCAACTCCGTCTTAAAGCTGTCGCAAGTAATTGCTTTATTCTCTGCCAACATCTTTAACATAAGAAGTTCATGGGGGCGTTTGCCATTAATAACTGTGGACGAAATAAATTCAATCACAGCCTCTTCCTCATTGCTAAATCTAACCGTATAATCCTTGTCCACCTTTCTTACGAACTGATCGTAAGTCTTAGCATAATTAATAAACAGCATCGGATCTATCTCGCCATGCTCATAGAAATCCAGGATTGTTGGAATTCTCCCAAGCTTGAATTTCAGCTGCATATATTTATCAGTCAGCATCTTTTTAGTCGTGGACATCTTATCAATGGATGCAAATATCTTCTGCTTTGCCACCTCGTCGAAATGAATGGTGGAGCATCCCGGAATAACCCTGGAGCCCTCGCGGACATATTTTCTGATAGTATCCTTGTTGTAACTTCTATCTCCCGACAGGGCAATTGGAATCATAAAGTTATTCTGATAATTGCCAATGAAATCAAGCACAACAACATATTCCTTGTCATTAGCCTTTCTAAGCCCACGTCCTAACTGCTGCACAAAGACAATCGGACTTTCCGTCCTTCTAGCCATTATGACCTGATTTACCTGTGGGATATCCACACCTTCATTGAAGATATCCACCGTAAAGATATAATCAAGCTTATTCTCCAGGTCGTCCTGCTCTAATCTTCTAATAGCTTCTTCACGTTTCTCCTGCGAGTCATCGCCGGAGAGTGCAATTGTGTCGTAACCTCGCTTATTAAATTCCTCTGACAACTGCTTTGCTTCCTTTTTGCTACTGCAAAACACCAAACCTTTCACTCTATCTCCACTGTATCCATAAAACTCAGCCTTCTCAATGATGTGATTTACACGTTCACTGCAGACCAGATAATTGAAATCAGAAGTCTCATCAATCCCAATTCCATCTACCTCAATATCTGAAATTCCAAAGTAATGGAATGGGCAGAGCAAATCTTCCTCCATTGCCTTCTGAAGACGAATCTCATAGGCAATGTTATTATCAAACAGTTTGTAAATATCATAACCATCCGTTCTCTCAGGGCTGGCAGTCATTCCAAGCATAAACTTTGGATTGAAATAATCAATAATCTTCTGATAACTGTCCGCGCCGGCCTTGTGAGTTTCGTCAATAATGATGTAGTCAAAATAATCCCTAGCAAAAGACTTTAAGGTCTCATCCTTTGACATGGTCTGCACTGTTGAAAACATATAATCCGCATCACTATCGTGATGATTTCCGGTTAGAAGTCCTGTGTTAATTCCATTGCCAAGAACATCTTTGAAACTGTCTTCTGCCTGCTTTAAAATCTGCTCGCGGTGCACGAGAAACAGCATCTTCTTTGGGGAGAAATTTCTCACGTCGAAGGCAGAGAGATATGTTTTGCCGGTACCTGTGGCTGATACCAGCAACGCCTTATTCTCTCCTAATTCTCTCAGATTCTTCAATGACTTTGTTGCCTCTCTCTGCATGAGAGAAAGTTTTCTGTTCGCCTTTTTCAAACATATATCCCTTCGTGTGAAAATTCTCTTCCGTCAGAACGCGCACTTCCAAATTGGAGTTTCCATAATTCTCCCTACAGTACGTCATTTGAACTAATATTTTTTTCAATAACAACCCAATCTTTGTATATTTTCATACTGACAATATCACCCTTTTCATAGAACTTTGACCCCCTGCCAACTTCAAGCCATCTGTACCCTATTCTTGTCTTAATAAGAACTACGTAATTTATAGGGGCACGCTTAATACTCTGATAGGTAATTCCACATATTTTCCCCACAATTACTTTACCATGCAGTCTTACATTAAAATATCCATAAAGTGGTGCAATCGATTCATACATGAACAATATACTTAATCCTATCCAAATTAATAGCACTGGAAGTTCAAAAATAATTCCCATCAGTTCTGCCGACTCAATCAAATCTGGAATTGCCAATATAGGGGGCCTTATCATTGCAATCGCAAAAATAAGTATTATTACATAAATCAGGCTAAAATCCGCTCCCTTTGAGCGAATAATCACATGAGTTTCTTCTATAGATTCCTCCCCTACTATACTAGGCATAAGATCATCGTTCAAATCTTTTAATCTTTCTACACTATATTCTATTTCTTTTCGAGGTATTGTTTGTTCTCTAACCCAATCTCTGAACACTATTCTTTCGCTCATTTTTCATATCTCTCCTCAGAATAATTCCACATTCTAATTGCATAACAACTC
The DNA here is from genome assembly GCA_024698345.1 of Lachnospiraceae bacterium. Taxonomy (GTDB): domain Bacteria; phylum Bacillota; class Clostridia; order Lachnospirales; family Lachnospiraceae; genus SIG293. The sequence continues at coordinate 3,065 of JAILRH010000038.1, forward strand.
ATAAACTTCTTCAGGCGTATTTGCAAATACATCGGCCCCAATTTCCTCGAGATACTCCTTATCCCTAAATCCCCACAAAACTGTAATGCAATCAAGTTCTGAATTTTTTGCCGTCTCAAAGTCCACTTCCGAATCACCAATGTAGACTGCTTCATACACATTGCTTCCAAGCTCTCGCAAAGCCTCAATTACTGTATCCGGTGCCGGTTTTCTCTTGATACCTGCCCGCTCTCCAATAGCCACATCAACATACTCCGAGAAAAATCTTAAATTCAGTTCCTTCACTGCCGAGTCTATTTTATTTGACACAATCGCCATCTTGTATCCGTCATCTTTCATTTTTTTCATCAAAGGAAGAATTCCGTCATAAGGCCTTGTATTGTCAAGGCAATGCTCATCATAGTATGCTCTGAATATTGGATGCATTCTGTCGATTACTTCTTTCGATGTGCCATTCGGTGTAGTTTGCTCAATGGCAAATCTTATTCCATTGCCAAATGCGTGTCTGTATTCTTCTTTTGTATGTTTATCAAAATCAAACTCACTCATCACATGGTTCATTGCAATTGTCAAATCCTCCAATGTATCAAGAATTGTCCCATCCATATCAAATATTACTGTATTCTTTGTCTTCATAATAAAAAAATCCTCTCTGTTTAATCATTACTTGCTGTAATACGTATAATTATAACATAGCAATAGAAAGAAATAACGGTAAGTTGCACATCCTTGCGGAGCATTTTTTTATAGGGAAGTTCAGAGAACTTTACTGTAAAATGAAAAAGGAGCGTTGCACTAATGCTAGTTAGTACAGTAGCTCCTTGTATCAAAAACAATACTGTCCCTATTTAATTTTTACAGTTATCTTTGCTTTCAATTGTTTTTTTCATCTCTGTTTCCCTCCATTTTTATAATCATTTTACAACGATTCGAGTTCAATTACAAACACATATGTGCTTGAAGTGGGCGTCATCTCACATCTGATATCATTTCACAAAATTCGTCAAGCCCCATCACTTCCTGCTTGCCGCTTTCGGCATCCCTTGCACTAACAGATACTGACTTGCTATCCTGTTCGTTTTTGCCAACAACAAGGATATACGGAACCTTGCTCATCTTGGCTTCTCTAATTCTGTAGCCAAGTTTTTCGTCTCTTGCATCAACCTCAACTCTAATGCCCTTGCTGTCAAGTTCCTGCATTACCTCATTTGCATAATCTGCAAATTTGTCTGAAACAGGCAGTACCTTGACCTGAACCGGTGCAAGCCAAACCGGGAATTTACCTGCGTAATGCTCGATCAAAATTCCAATGAATCTCTCTATCGAGCCAAACACTACTCTGTGTAACATAATCGGTCTGTGCTTTTCTCCATCCTCGCCAATGTAGTCAAGATCAAATCTCTGTGGCAACTGGAAATCCAGCTGGATTGTTCCGCACTGCCATGTTCTTCCGATTGAATCTTTTAAATGGAAGTCAAGCTTTGGTCCGTAGAATGCACCGTCTCCCTCATTTATCACATAGGATTTGCCCATTCCCTCAACTGCTTTTTTAAGAGAATCTGTTGCAAGTTCCCACTCTTCATCCGATCCGATAGAATCCTCCGGTCTTGTTGACAATTCGATTTCATACGGAAATCCAAACTGTGAATACACATCATCGATCAGCTTCATTACTCCCTGAATTTCTGACATCACCTGATCTTCTCTCATAAAAATATGTGCATCATCCTGTGTAAAACATCTTGCTCTCATCAATCCATGGAGTGTTCCGGATTTCTCTGCACGGTGTACAATTCCAAGTTCACCGACTCTCATTGGGAACTCGCGGTATGAATGAGCTTTTGATTTATATACAAGCATTCCGCCCGGACAGTTCATAGGCTTAATTGCATAATCTGCATCGTCAACACTTGTCAGATACATGTTGTCCCTGTAATGATCCCAGTGTCCTGATTTTTCCCACAAATTCTTCATAAGCATTATTGGTGTAGAGATTTCAACATAACCGTTTTTGTGATGAACATCTCTCCAATAATCGAGGAGCAGATTCTTCAAAACCAATCCTTTTGGGAAGTAGAACGGAAGTCCCGGGCCCTCTTCCATCAATGCGAAAAGTTCCAATTCCTTTCCAAGTTTTCTGTGATCTCTCGCTCTTGCCTCCTCAAGCATATGAAGGTATTCCTCCAACTGTGATGCCTTTGGGAATGAAATTCCGTAAATTCTTGTAAGCATCTTGTTCTTCTCATCGCCTCGCCAGTAAGCACCTGCCAATGACATAAGCTTAATGGCTTTTATGTGACTTGTATTTGAAATATGAGGTCCTGCACAAAACTCCGCATAATCTCCCTGACTGTAAAATGTAATCTTTTCATCCTCCGGCAATTCATTAATCAGTTCAATTTTATAACTCTCACCTATCTGCTCCATATACTCGATACTTTCAGCCTTAGATTTTTCTTCCACCTGAACCGACAAAGATTCTTTTACGATTTTCTTCATCTCATTTTCAATCGCAATCAAATCTTCTTCCTGGATAGAAACCGGGAAATCAAAATCATAATAAAATCCGTTCTCAATTGCCGGTCCGATTGCACACTTAGCATCCGGATACAATCTCTTTACCGCCTGAGCCAGCACATGCGCACTTGTGTGCCAAAATGCCTTCTTTCCTTCTTTTTCTTCAAAACTTCTTTCAACTACTTCGCCATCTCTTAATACAACTTTCATAACTGTTGCTCCTTTCCTTATCCAATAATAATTTACCGATAACATAAGAAAGAGGATTGTTATTCACTCAACACATATAGAAGTGGGAGTATTGCTCCAAATGAGATAAAATAAAAAACACCCCTAAAGCCATAATACTTATAGCCTTAAGGGTGCATAAAATGCACGGTTCCACCTTAACTTTTCACTTCGAGTTCAATCAAACTCTATCCTTTAACGCAGGAGTACGACAACGCTTACTGAGTTTCGGCATTGCAGCTCTGGAATGGTTTTCGTAAATCTTCTTCATAAGTGACTTCCACCAAATGTCACTCTCTCTGTATGCCTCCGAATAAACTACTTTTTTCCGTCAATGCTTTTCTTATGTTATTGAATCGAGTATAACTACAAACAGTTTTGTTTGTCAATATTTTTTTATAATCCTCGTGACATGCTCCCACTACTTAAATCAATATGATTTTGAAGTAGGGGCTTCCTGCTCAATGACTCTTCTGAGCCAAGTATCAACAGGCTATCCTCGCGTGCCCCGCGATTCTTTTTTTATTTATCTCATTTATGATTTTTATTTTCAGTCCGGTTACGGACATTTTTATGCATATGCCATCAGCATTCTTTTTGCTTCTTCTCTGATATTTATTGCAGCATTTTTGTCCCTGTCCATTTCATTTCCACACTCGCATCTGTACACTCGTTCTGAAAGTTTCAGTTCTTTCTTAACGCGTCCACATTTGCAACACTTTTTACTTGACGGATAAAACCTGTCAATCTTCACAAACTTTTTCCCTTTTTCCTCAAGCTTATACTCGAGTATTGTTCTAAACATTCCAAAGCTGTTATCCATGACACTCTTTCCAAATTTCAGGCACTGACTCAT
>JAILRH010000042.1 GCA_024698345.1 Lachnospiraceae bacterium
GAACTTCCTACCGTTTCCAATCCGAATTTTTTCAAAACGGAGTTTGGAAGGTTGGCAATGCAATTTTCGTAATCAGGCAATACCAATTTGCCTTGCTGTACAAGCTCTTTTAATTGTTTCAAACTCATAGGTAAATCCTCCTTTAATTAAAAATAAAAGACCACTTATCCAGAAAAGATAAGTGGTCAGTATTTAATAATTCGTTATGCTGAAACTTATTCTTCCATGGAATCCATATATTTTCGTACATCATTAAAACCATACACATAATTGACGCGCATGGTGTTGGTAATGTTGTATGAATATCTGGATACAAACTGAAACATGTGAAGAACTCCTTTCAAAAATATTACGGCAATAGTAACGCAAAAGGAAGAAGGTGTCAATAGGGAAAATGAAAAAGGGGGAGATGTAGGTAGCCAGTACTCCGGGAAATATGATAAAATAATTATTAGGAGAAGATGAACGGAAAAACAAGGAGGGGATATGATTAGTAAAATCAAAAAGTCATACCGGAACATTAACCACAGATTGTTTTGGTCATTGCTGGTAATGAGCCTTGTGCCAACTCTTTATACGACGCTTAGAGTATTCTGGCTTGGCAATCTACCGGGAGAGTGGTCTTATTCTATAGCAGGTCAGCTGTCCTGGGTGAACCTGATTTATGAAGTGGTGAGCGAGGCAATTATCTTGCCGTTGTTCTATTTCACGGGAAAGGTACTTTCAGATAAACAGGAATTAACGAATCGAATAAAAACAGGCATGTCGGTGACCTTCATTCTGTACGCTTTCATTTCTCTTGGCGTAATTCTTTTCACGCGTCCGTTGCTGGAACTGATGGCCACGGATTCGTCGATTATTGATGCAAGTGTGATATACATAAGAATTGAAGCGGTTGCTAACGTGTTTGTCATTCTGGCGCAGTTTGACTGTGTCGGACTAATCACGCTTGCAAAACATAAGTTGGTTTATATTTTGACAGGGGCAAAACTGATTGCATGCATTGTGCTGGATACATTCTTGATATCAGATTTATCCTTTTCAGCAAAACTTGGGGTGAATGGAATCGGAATATCTAATATCGTTGTAAATTTGTTGCTATTTGGAATTACTATTTATCTTCTTGCGAAAAACGAAGTCAATGTATTTAATGGAACGAAGATGAGTTTCAGCTGGATGAAAGAATTTGCAAAAGTCGGCAGTATATCCGGTGTGGAATCGCTGGTGAGAAATGTAGCGTATATGGTTATGATTTCCAGAATGGTAAATATGGTTGGTGAGCAGGGAATTTACTGGGTTGCCAATAACTTTATCTGGGGATGGTTGTTGCTCCCAGTTTTAAGCTTGGGGGATTTGATTAAGAAAGAAACATCAACAGATAAAGATGCAATCAAGAACAATACGATTGGATATTTTGCAATTACGGCAATTACTGTATGCGTGTGGTGCATTACAATTCCATTGTATAAACCATTTATGCTGCATGTGTTAAATTATAGTGATGTTGACCGGTTATTCGAGTTGGTTATGGTGCTGTTCGTATTTTATGTTTTGTTTGCAATACAAAATGTCTTCGATGCAACCTTTTATGGACAGGGAAAAACGCAATATATGTTGTTTGAATCCATTGTCACCAATTCCGTTTATTATGGCATAGCATTTATGCTCTATTGGAAAGGCGTATGGACGCCGACATTAATGGGAATTGCATTGTTATTTGGTATTGGTAATGCTTTTGATACCATTGTTTCAATGGGAGCATATATTTTTTATTTAAGGAAAAATCATATGAACTTGATGGATGTGGAAAAAAAGTGCAATGTAGAGCAGGAAGTATGGTAAAATAAAAACAATAAGAACAAAGAGGTGCCTATGGAAAAAACAGACTAGAAGCATTTTCGGATGGTGTCTTAGCAATTATCATTACCATTATGGTGCTGGAATTAAAACTGCCCGAAAGCGATAACTTAAAGGACTTACTGAAGCTGACTCCGACGCTATTGGCGTATCTGTTAAGTTTCTTTTTTGTTGCAATTTACTGGGTAAATCATCACATCACATTTCATGATGTTGAACAGGTTAATTTGAAAATTTTATGGTGCAACATTGTATGGTTATTTGTTATGTCATTTATTCCATTTGCCACGGCGTGGGTTGGACAGCACCCGAGTTCCCAGGCACCATTGAGCTTTTATTTTGCGGACATGTCCTTGGCATGTATCGCATTCCATTTGATGTATTATTTTATTTACAAAGAAAATCATAGTGGAGTAAAATTCAGTTTGGAAATCCGTAGCATTGCCAGCCTGATTACTTACACAGGTGCTGCAATTCTTGGTGGCTTTTGTCCGGTTGTTGCATACATCGCTGTGGCAGGCGTGTCATGTTGGTGGATTGTTCCGATGAAAACAAAACGAAAATAAGAGAACGAGGAAATGAAGATAATAGTTATCCGTCACGGAAAAGTGGATATGAAATGGCCGAAGAGTTGTACGTCGGCGGGATTTGATGAGGCATGTGCAAGATACAATGAAGCACCCATTGTCAAAATAGAAAAGACATCTTTGGAAAATGGTGCAGATGTGATTTATGTCAGTTCGCTATCCCGCAGCAAGGAGACGGCCAGAAGTTTGTTTGGCAATCGAGAGTTTGTGGAACTTCCTGAAATTTCGGAAGTGCCATTACGCTCTTTCAAAGATACGAAGAAGACTTATCCGTTGTGGGTGTGGAACGTTTTGGGAAGAGGACAATGGCTTTTTAAAAATAAGCGCACGGAGGAAGATATTACTGCTACGAGAATGAGAGCAAATAAGGCAATTGATATTTGTGAAGCGGAAGGGAAAGATTGCATCCTGGTAACCCATGGATTTTTTATGAAAACTTTGTTAAAGGAAATGAAGAAGAGAGGATATTCACTTCGCGGAAGCAAGCGAATTCAATTTAATAATTTGCAGAGCGTAATTGCAGAAAAGTAGGAGACGAGGTGCCTTGAACCAGTGGGTTTGGGGCACTTTTTTGCTTACACGACGAGGGCCTACGAATTACGAATGGAATTGTAGAATGTGTGAAATTCATTCGTGGGAAGTTGAGGACTTTTACGAATGAAAATAGAAAAATGTGAGGTGTATACGTAGTGGATTGAGGACTGTTGCGTATGAAAATAAGAGATAGGGAGATGTATACGTAGGAACAAGATTTTTTCTACGAATGAAATTTGAAAACAGGGAAATTGTATCCGTAATGATATGGCGATTGCTACGTATGAAAATGAGCGATAGAGAGATGTGTTCGTAGAAACTAGGAATTTGCTACGGATGAAAGAGGAGAAGACA
>JAILRH010000102.1 GCA_024698345.1 Lachnospiraceae bacterium
TTTCAGATCCATATTTCTGCAACAAGCCCGGAGGCGATTTTCTTTGTTCCGTGTATGTTTGGGACTCTTGCACTTTACGAAAGGAGATCTCAATTCTTCACGATAAAGTTCTATAACCAAGAAGCTCATCTGTTAGTCACAATCCAACCAGCCCGGTTAATTTTGTGCCGTCATCGATGATACCGCCCAATCTTGTTGCAATTATTTGTGACAGATTATTTCGAATCTGCGATCTGTCAGCGCGACTCAAGGCGGTCTCTGAACCATTTATATCCCGCAACTCCCACATTTGCGGCTGCTCTTGTCGAGCAAATTTGCTGCTTGAATTCTCATTTTAGCCTGTGAGTGCAGTTGTATGTCGCGATTCTTTTCGCGAGTGAGAAGAGTAGGATTCGAACCCACATATTCACCTACTTCCAAAAACATTCGCGACTGAATTTGTAGCTGTACATCTGACACCATTTATAGTATTGGTGCACTGATAATAAGCTACTCCATCTTCTGTACAGGTGGCGTATTTGTCAATTTTAAGTTCCTCAAAATGATGTCCTGGTGCTGATTCAAGTACTTTTGTTACTGTATTTATATCAGTTTTATCCGTTTCTGACTGGCTTCCATTAATATTGTGACACTCTTGACCTTTTACAGATTTACCGTTATAAGTTGCAGTGTCGGTTGTCTGGAAACAATGCTGATGTCCCTTATAATCCTGAGTACATGTGAGGTCCTGATCTATAACCCAGAGCCACTTATGACCTTTGGCTTTATGATTCACACATATCTGCCCTGCATCTGTTTGAGTAACCGTTGTGGTTCTACCGGTTCTTGGATTGTTGGTAGATGCTGTGAAAGTAGCTGTTATCAATTCGTCCCTAGTGCATGACTGTATTCGGGTGACGTTTGATGTGCTTGATGCGTTTACAGTTACATACTCACTGCATCCTGGTTCAGTACACGTAAATGTTGCTGTTCTGGTACTTCCTGTACCACATTTATATGTAGCCTTTCCCCATGATACTGATGATGTTGGATAATTATGCTGCTTAGGACCTGCATGTGCCAGAGTATATGTTACACCATCAATTGTTTGAGAAGAAGCGTCTTCACATAGTACATTTGTGTATTCTTCATTTGTTGATGTGATAGTTTTATTGTTTCTCTGACTTCTGACTGATGCAGAAAAAACAGCCGTTATCCTTTCGCCTTTTGTACATGACCATGTTTGATTAATCGTAGGAGTTACAGATATTTCTTTGTATTCTTCATAGCCACAATATTTACATGGAAATATTGCAATTGCTTTTTGGGTTGAGCAACTTGGAACTGTTTGTATGTGCCACCTTACATCTTTTTTTTCAAATTGATGGCCCAAAGGATCTATTTGCTTATACTCTTCAATATCGCCACATACAACGCATTTTTTTGCTTTCGTTCCTTCATTGACACAGTCGGCAGGATCTATTGTTTCCCATTCATATGTATGAGCCTTTGTTCGCATTATTTCATGAACGCCATTACATTTACTGCAAGATCTAATATACCATCCCGGATATTCACATGATTCAGCTTTTGTATCTTTCTCTACTGTAACATCGCATTCTTGTTTGGGCGCATTTGATATAATAACTTTGGCACTATAGTTTTTTAGGTCTTCATATTTACTGATTCCGGATGGATTGTTGTAAGCAACTGTAAAATACCAACATGGATAAAGCTCGTCACCCATTTCAAAATGTCCGGTCACAGTGGGTGTTACCTTATTACCATTTTTATACAAAATCATTTCCACAGACTCTTTATTTTTTTGCATATAATAATGATACAGTTTTTCTTTTTCGCCATACATTGTGCCTGTAGTTACACAAAATCTTAATACGTTATCACCGTGGTCACCATTTTTGTCTTCTTTACATTGTTTTATTTGGTCTCCGTATGCATCTTTAGGTATTTTTCCGTTTTCATTTAATCCATTAAAGGTTAACTCAACCTGATCTGTATTATATGTTGTAGCATGACAATCCATCGGAATGCAGAACAGCAACACAAAGGCGAACAATCCTAACGCGACACGCAAATGTCTCTTTACTATTTTACTCATAGACGCCTCCAAACAATGCTTTGAACAATAGCATGATGCGGTTCAATACAGATGATTTTATGACCTGTTTAGCCGATACGTTTTGTTTGATTTCAGTTTCAGTCTCGGTGTCTGAAAATTCATTTGAATCATTTTCTAATGTGACACTATCCGAATCGGATTTCTCAGTTGTCATTTCAGATTCTGTTTCCGTCTCAGTTTTGATTTTGGTATCTTCTTCAATTGTCATTTCTGTGTTTCGGTTTTTCGGTTCATATTCATCAATGATAGCGTACTGCTCTTCATCCGAAATATAATTTTCTACATTTTCACAAAACGATCCTTTTTTATTTGAATCAACAATAGAATCTTTTACCTGTTCTTCAGACCATCCATAATCGTTAATCAATTCTTCACACGCATCATAATCTGGATCCTGCAACACATGTCCGTTTTTATCTGTTGAAAACACATAATATGTACCGTCCTCACTGTTCGGCGGATATGTTGCCATATATTCCTCGGGTGTCAAATTCGCAAAAACAGGCACACATGTTCCCATAGCACATGTACCTGTAATCACAGTTGCCATAAAAACAGTTACTATTTTCTTTTTCATATTTTTCCTCCCTAAATGTTTATTCTTGTATTAAATATGTACCCGATTTTAGAGAACAAATTTAGAGAGCAAAAAAAAAGACGTCTCGATTTGAAACGTCTTTAGTGTGTCTTATTTATTCAACGGTTACTTTAACAGCGTTAAACTTCTTTCCAGTTCTTATTATTATGTAGCTACAACCTTTTTTCTTTCCGGTAATTGTTACTTTACCGGTATTTTTATTGGCTTTTGCTTCAGATGTTTTGTACATATCAAGATAATCCATTGTACAGTGTTCTTTTTTTACGTAACCACGTTTATCTTTACCACTCTGACAATTTATAATGTTAATACCATTTTTCTTGAGATTCTTTTTAGATACACCTTTAATGTATACTGACGCTTTTTGTCCTTTTTTAATAGTAACTTTTGCATCAGATAACTTTAAGGTACTCTTATACCCTTTCTTTTTCAGTTTTGCTTTTTGAATATTGTATAACTGATTCTCAGTAGATACCCAAGAACAATTAAGGAAATATGTGCCATCGTTGTTATCATCTTTTATATATTTTAAAACTTGTTTTTTGGTCCATCCATATTTATCTATTAAGTAGTCTTCCCAGCCCGAGTTGCCGTAAGCCATATTTATTTCTGTGGAGTATACTATTCTTGCCTTTGCATCAACACTTGCTCCTAATACACTTGTTCCTAATATAACTAACGCCATAAGAGGCATCAGTATCCTTTTGATCATTTTCTTTTTCATTACTTTTTTTTGTTCCTCCCTTTAATTTGGTTCTTTGTTATTAGTTGTTTTTTTTTGATACACATTGTATCAGAAAAATCGGCTCAGAGGAATCGAACCTCTCTACTATACAGCAGCCTGTCCACAGGAACCGATGAAAGGAGTATCGAATATAATATATAGAACCTTTATTTTTGTTCATATATATTGTCCATCTAAAAGGGATCTGATGGAGTCGAACCATCACGTCACGATCATATCGTGTTCCACTGATCCCTG
>JAILRH010000009.1 GCA_024698345.1 Lachnospiraceae bacterium
AGTTATCTCATGCTGACATTTTCATCTGCGCATTTCTGCAATCCTCGCGGAGCGTATATCAGATGTGAGATTGTACTCCCACTGATACTATTTTGTTACTCACCACTTAGCACATATGTGCTTGAAGTGGGAGTCATCTCGCATCTGATATATGACTTTCCCATTATCCTATCAGTATCTTACGTTCCGGATAGTCTCGATCCAATGCCTCACTCACGTTAGATGTAAAAGCCATAACCAGAGTAATCGGTCCGATTCTTCCCGCAAACATCAAAACGGTTATTATAAGTCTTCCGGCACTAGACAATGACGAGGTGATGTCCATACTAAGTCCCACAGTTCCGATGGCCGAAAAGGCTTCAAATATCATTTTTTTGAACTGGATATTTTCGGTATATGTCAGGGCAACTATAGCCGTTACGGCAACAAAAAGGCTGATTGCTGTTACGCTTATCGCATTTCTGATATTTTCCCTGTTTAATCTTCTGTGGAATATTTCTGTGTGCTTCTTTCCTTTCACTGCACTGAACACTTCAATGAGAAGTATCGCAACTGTCGTTGTTTTTATTCCTCCCGCCGTTCCCATTGGTGATCCGCCAATAAGCATAAACACACACATAAGCATAAGCGAGTTGTTGTTAAAACCTGCCTGAGACACTCCCGCGAATCCGGCAGTTCTAAGTGTTACCGATTCAAAACATGCAGACAATATCTTATGACTTAATTTCATATTTCCAAAAGTTGCCGGATTGCTGTATTCAAGTACAAATAAGATTACTGCACCTGATATTAGAAGCATAATGGTTGCAAATAATGCAATTTTCGAATGCAGCGTCAGTCTCTCAATGAATTTATTTGATGCCAGTTCCTTGTTTCTTATCTGCTTAATCAAATCAACAATCTCCCACCATACGATGAATCCAAGACCTCCGCTTATTATCAGAAACATTGTAACTATCATGAAGTACCAGTCATTGTTGTACGGTTCTAAACTGCTTGGTCCTAAAATATCTATTCCCGCATTACAAAATGCCGAAACTGCATGGAATATTGAAAAACAAACTCCTTTTACAAATCCGTACTGAGGAATAAATCTTACCGAGTACAGTACTGCACCGATTCCTTCTATAATAAATGTTGTCTTAAAAACTTTTATTACGGTCTTAACCATTCCTCCGCTCTGTTCAAGATTATAAGATTCCTGAATCAGCTTTCGTTCTTTTATGGTTATCTTTTTTCTCAACAATATAAATAACCCCATTGTTATACAGATAACTCCAAGTCCTCCCAGCTGAATCATACAAAATATTACTATCTTTCCAAACAGACTCCAATAAGAATATGTTGGTACAACAACCAATCCTGTAACACATACAGCAGTAGTTGTTGTAAACAAGGCGTCTATTGGATTTGTCCACTGTCCACTTGCCGAAGATATCGGAAGCATCAGTATCAATGTTCCTATCAATATTACTGCCGCAAACCCATAAACAATAATATGGGTTGTATTAAATAACGGTCTTATCTTTCTACTACTCATTTCATTCACCTTTAGTTACTATTTTTATTATATCTGATTCTTTCAGTTGCTATTTCTCTACAAGTTTGACATTTTCTTCTCCGTAGAGTTCCTGCAAAGACTTTACCACACCCTTGTGGGCATTTATGCCATATTGCATCGGAAGTACCTTTTTAGCTTTTTCCTTTGCAAGGTATATCACTACTTTGTCATTGCCTGAATTTGCAAGGATGAAATTCAGAATATCCTGCTGGCATCTGTCAAAATTCTCTTTGTCCTCAAACTTGAACCACAGTTCATTGCTGATCTGAGAAAATTCCACAATGCTGTTTGCTATTATGGAGGTCTGCTTTCCTTCCTGCAGCTGAACAGTTCCTGTTATGAACACTTTGTTGTCTTCTTTCAGCAACGTCTGATACTGGGCAAACTGCCTGTTAAATACTAACACCTCAGCAGTACCAACCAAATCTTCAATTACCACAATCGCCCAAGGTTCACCGTTCTTTGTATACCTTCTTGTGATTCCTGCAACGATTCCTCCAATGGTAACTTTTTGTTTATCCTTAAGTTTGGATTCATTTGCTCCGGACATTTCCCCTGAGATTCCATCCTCCTCATCCGCTGCAGCAAATGCATTAGTCATGTGGGTAATATGTTTTCTCCACTTTTCTTCCTGCTCTTCAAGAGGATGCCCGCTGACATAGATTCCAAGAACTTCCTTCTCAAACTCAAGCATCTGATTAGTATCATACTCGCCAACGTCAGGCATATTTATTTCAAATTTCTTCTTTTCATCCTCTGCCACAAAGTCAAATAGAGACATCTGCCCTGACAGACTGGTCTTCCTGTCATTATTTATTTTATCAAGGATTGCACCATACACCATCATAAACTGTCTTCTTGTTCCCTCAAGTGAGTCAAGTGCCCCTGCCTTGATAAGGTTTTCTATTGCTCGCTTGTTTACATCCTTGTCAGCAATTCTCTTGATAAAATCATCCAGGGTCTTGTACTCTCCCCCTGCAATTCGCTCATTTACTATATTGTCAATCACAGTACGGCCAATACTTTTAATTGCAGTGAGACCGTAACGGATGTTATTTCCCGAAACCGAAAATCCACTCTCACCGTCATTGATTGAAGGCGGGAGAATATTGATTCCCATGGAACGGCACGAATAAATATACTCGGCGACTTTGTCAGTTCTGTCCATTACAGATGTGAGCATCGCGGCCATAAACTCAACCGGATAATAGTATTTCAAAAATGCAGTCTGGTAGGCAACCACCGCGTAGGCTGCCGCATGAGATTTGTTGAATGCATACTTTGCGAAATCAATCATCTCATCATATATCTTATTGGCCACATCTTCGCTGATACCGTTATTGATGCAGCCCTTTACTCCCTCTTTTTCATTTCCGTAAACGAAGTTTTGTCTCTCCTCGTTCATCACTCCAAGTTTCTTCTTTGACATGGCACGTCTAAGAAGATCGCTTCGACCAAGGGTAAATCCTCCCAGATCTCTAACTATCTGCATTACCTGTTCCTGATAAACGATACAGCCGTAAGTCGGCTCCAGGATAGGTATGAGCTGTGGACAGTCGTAAGTAATGTTGTCAGGATGATTCTTTCCCGCAAGATACTTAGGAATAAAATCCATCGGTCCCGGACGATACAGCGAAATTCCGGCAATTATATCTTCAAGACTCGAAGGCTTAAGTTCCTTCATGAACCCTTTCATTCCTCCACTCTCAAGCTGGAATATTCCCTCGGTCTTTCCGGTACCTATCAGGTTGAAAACCGCCTTATCATTGTAATCAATTTTCAGCATGTCGAGATGAATGCCTCTGTTCTTCTCAATGAACTTTGTAGCATTCTGTATAACTGTGAGATTTCGAAGTCCCAAAAAGTCCATTTTGAGAAGTCCCAATTCCTCAAGGGTTGTCATTATAAACTGGGTGGTGATTGAACCATCCGACGCTCTTGAAAGCGGAACATATTCTACAACCGGCTTTCCGCAAATAACGACACCCGCCGCGTGCATTGAAGCGTGTCGTGGAAGTCCTTCCAATCTCATTGCCATATCAATCAGGTACTTAACCTGAGGATCCTCATCGTAGAGTTTCTTTAAATCTTTATTTTCTTTTAGCGCGCCCTCAAGCGTAATGTGCAATGTCTGCGGAATCATCTTTGCAATGGAATCCGTCATGGCGTAAGGCATGTCAATTACACGACCAACGTCTCTGATTACACCTCTCGCTGCAAGGGTACCAAAGGTAACAATCTGCGCTACATGATCCTTTCCATATTTTTCTCCGACATAATCAATGACTTCCTGCCTTCTCTCAACACAGAAGTCCACGTCGATATCGGGCATACTAACTCGCTCCGGATTGAGGAATCGCTCAAAGAGGAGATTGTACTTAATCGGATCAATATCTGTAATTCCAAGGCAATAGGAAACAATACTTCCGGCAGCGGAACCTCGCCCCGGTCCAACCATAATACCATTGCTCTTAGCGTAATTTATAAAATCCCACACAATAAGGAAATAATCAACATATCCCATGTTGTGGATTGTATTCAATTCATAGTTGAGTCTCTCAAGAAGCTCTTCTCTTGTGAGAGGACATTTGTAAGAGTCCTGATTTTGAGAATTTGCTATCTGCTCTGATGCTTTGTCCTCATTCTGAAGATTTGCTATCTGCTCTGATGTTTTGTCCTCATTCTGAAGATTTGCTATCTGCTCTGATGTTTTGTCCTCATTCTGAAGATTTGTTGTCTGCTCTGATGCTTTGTCCTCATTCTGAAGATTTGCTATCTGCCCTGATGTTTTGTCCTCATTCTGAAGATTTGTTGTCTGCTCTGAATTTTTGTCTTCTTGAGGATATCTTCGCTCCAGACCTTCCATACACAGATGGTTGAGATACGACCATGAATCATACCCTTCCGGCACTTCATATTTTGGAAGTTTTGTAACTCCAAATTCAAATTCAACATTACAACGCTCTGCAATCTTGTGAGTGTTTTCCAATGCCTGGGGCGCATACCTGAACAACTCTGCCATCTCCTGCTCTGATTTGAGATAGAACTGACCACCCTCGTAACGCATTCTGTCCTCGTCAGTTAGTTTCTTTCCCGTCTGAATACAGAGAAGAATATCGTGAGCCTCAGCATCCTCTGCGTAAGTGTAATGAATATCATTGGTACAGACAAGATCAATACCAAGTTCCTCACTCATTCTTAAAAGCTGCTGATTGACATTCCTCTGTTCCGGCATGCCATGATCTTGAAGTTCAAGAAAATAGTTGCCCTTACCAAATATGTCCTGATACTTAAGTGCCGCTGCCTTTCCTTCCTCGTAGAGCCCTCTTGCAAGAAATCTCTGAACCTCACCGGCAAGACATGCACTAAGACAAATAACACCTTCGTGATACTGCCCTAATATCTCATAATCAACTCTTGGCTTATAATAAAATCCATCCACAAAGCCTGCCGAAACAATCTTCACAAGATTCTCGTATCCTGTTTGATTCTCTGCCAACAATACAAGGTGGAAATATCTGTCCTCACTCTGTCCCGCTTCTTTATCAAATCTCGAACCGGGTGCCACATAAACTTCACACCCAATAATTGGTTTGATCCCCGCATCTTTTGCAGCACGATAAAAATCTATAACACCATACATAACACCATGATCTGTGATAGCAAGACTATCCATCCCCAGCTCTGCTGCTCTTTTGGTTATCTCTTTAATTTTGCTTGAACCGTCCAACAGACTGTATTCTGTATGCACGTGTAAATGCGTAAAGCTCATGCAAATCTCCTTTCAACAACACTGCAAAACTCCCTTGTGAGTCTTGCTGCAAAGTGCCATCTCCAAATACTCATACAAGACTCATCTATTTGTCTTGCTGCAGAGTAACCTTTCCGATACTCATACCTTTCTATTGTAATAGAAATAAGAACACTTTTCAACGCCATGCCGACTTCCAGACAAACTTTAGGTGACCGACTTTCAGGCAATCTTTAGGTTTTCGCGAACCCTTCCTTAAACTTGCTTTTTAATTGTGTACCGACTTCTTAGCAATCTTTCGGTTTTCGTGGACTCTTCTTTTAACTTGCTTTTTCTTTGCGTACCGACTTCTTAGCAAACTTCCGGTTTTCGTGGACTCTTCTTTTAACTTGCTTTTTAATTGTGTACCGACTTCTTAGCAAACTTCCGGTTTTCGTGGACTCTTCTTTTAAACTTGCTTTTTAATTGTGTACCGACTTCTTAGCAATCTTCCGGTTTTCGTGGACTCTTCAACTCAAATAGGATTTTCTCATAATGGGATGTATACCTTGTGAAGCTAAAATTAAAGGGGCTACCTCTCAAACTAGTTTTTTTCTAAATGGGATGTTGCCTTGTGAAGCTAAAATTAAAGGGGCTACCTCTCAAACTAGATTTTTTCTAAATGGGATGTATGCCTTGACTAAAAAATTTTTAATGTGCTTACATCCCATATCTATTTTTCTTCAATTGGGTTGTCGCACATATGAATTTCTGTCAAAGACGCTTACATCCCATATCTATTTTTCTTCAATCGGGTTGTCGCACATATGAATTTCTGTCAAAAATGCTTACATCCCATACTATTTTTTTCCAAAATGGGATGATTCCACCTCACGATGGACACCCTGTTTAGCTATACACTTCCCACTATCTGGGCGCGTTCAGGACTTTCACCCGTTAGAGCGTGCCCATGGCGTTCAGGACTTTCACCCGTTAGAGCGTGCCCATGGCGCGCAAACTACAAACGGGACAGCTTTCGCTGTCCCGTCCTGCTCCCGAACATTATTAATATCGGCAGCGCTAAGAATTATTCATAAAACGGTTTATTACCATTTAAGGTCAATAATTAAACCTGTTGGATTTGTGAAATGAAGTAATGTACTGTGATCGAATACATCATCATAACAGAATCCATAAGCATAACCGTCGAATGAGTGATTGTGGAAGAAACCTGAGTAGAAGTTTGAAACGCTGTTCTTGTAGTATGCGCTCTCATTAGCAAAGTTGTTAGGCTGTGTAGCAACACCTCTGTTGAATGCTGCGCAAAGCTGAGCCTCGATAACTAACTCTGTTGAGTTACCTCTGTCGAAGTTTCCTTTTCCTTCAAGTACATGCTGTGTTGTTGGTTTGTATACGTTGTATGTTCCGCCATCACCATCTTTTGTGAATCTCATAACATCTCCGTATACACGACCTCTGAATGTACCTGCTTCACATGTGAATACTAAATCCTGTGAAGAATATTTGTTCCAGAATTCGTTGATATAGTTGTCATAGTAATGACCGTACTGAGCACCTTCGTTGAATGTCAACTTACATGGTGCCATGATTCTCTTATCTGTGATAAGTGTCTTGAATTCGTTTGGAACTTCATTTCTAAATGCTGAGAATATTGAATCTCTTGTTCCTACATCACCAACTGTTCTATCGTAGTTAGCGTAGTACTTTCCGTTTGTTGAACCATTCTGTCCGATAAGTCTTGTTGCAACAGGGAAGCTGTAGAAATCAACTCTTGTTGTATTACCCCAATATTCTTTGTTCTTAATTGTAAATTCGATAAACTCAAACAATACATCCTGGTTAGGATCTGTTGTATTGTTAAGGTCAGGTCCTGCGTAACCGATTCTTCCGTCTGCAGCCTGATTGAATGTGATATAAACCTGCTCGCCGTAACTTACATACATTCTTCCTGAAATGATGTCAGGCATATATACATAATCTCTCTCTGCTAATGTATAACAGATGTTTGCACACTGTCTTCCATTCTTAGAAATTGTGTTCATACCTGTGTTAGCTCTTACAAGGTTACCATCTTTGTCAACATAGCAAAGATTCATATTTGAATCATATCCAAGAATACACCAGTAAACTTTGTTATCAGCGTATTTGCCGTTTGTTCTGTTGTTCATCTTGAAGTACATTCTGTCTGATCTTGCACTCAAGTTAGGAATCTGTGGAATAGCTTCACCGTTTCCGACAGATGTATCTCCATTGTTATTGTTATTGTTGTTATTGTTGTTGCTGCTTCCGCTTCCTTTTGCCGGCTCTGTGTTAGCAAGTACAAACTTCCATAACTGATTTGCCTGTTTGTTACCAAGATCCCACTGGATAATATTTCCGCCAGGTGTTGTTGACCATCCGTCGCCGTCTAATGATTTACCACTGTTCTGGCTAACGATATATGCATAATCGCCGTCAACAAAATCAATCTTCCAATGCTGGTTTGCTCCTCCAACATAATCCCACATATGAACGTTTGCACCATTTGCTGTTGAAACATCAGAAACATCAAGTGCTTTTCCGTGCATTGCGCTTAAAATCTTATAGTAACCGTTTCCAATTCCAAAAACTTTCCACTTCTGTCCTTCTCCACCGTTAAGTGAGTACTGGCAAACATTTGCTCCGTTATCTCTGTTTGCATACCAGATATCTAATACTAATCCACTGTGTTTGTTGTAAATGTAATACTGTGCTTCTTCTACTATGAATGATGTAATCTTATCATTCCAGTCTCCACCAACGTAAGAAGAGTCTGCAGAAAATACTTTGCTGCTTCCTGTAAAGTTAATATCTGCAAAAACTGTTACTTTATATCCTAAAGGTACTTTTATTGAAGAAATGGAATCATTTGCAATACCTTTGTTCTGCATGTCAGCCATGTTGTACTGACCTACTCCAAAAGTTGCAGACTTACCACTGTAATTAGCATCACCGTAAACAATGATTCCTCCGCTTTGGCTTGTATTACCTGAAGAAGATGATCCGCTGTTTGATGAAGAAGATGATCCTCCTACTGTAACTGACTCTGTAGTCTGTGCTGATTCTGCACCTGAGCTTACAGCTGTAACTCCTACTGTATGAGTTCCTGCTGCAATATTCTTGTACTCATAATATGCGCAGACAACATTGCTTGCCACCCTGTTACCATCAATATAGACGTTGTAGTTATCAACTTCACCACGTCCCCATACTACCCCGATTGTATTATTTGCGGGACTGGAAACTACAAGTCCAAATGGTGCTGCAGGCGCTGCCTTAACTTCCTGCAAATTTCCGAACGCTACCGTTGTAATTACTAATGCAAAAGCTAATAGCATAGCCAAGCTTTTCTTGAAGAAATCTCTAAACCCTTTCATTATATAATAACCCTCCTTAATAATAAAAAAATAGTCTTCAAGACCAAAGTCCAATATTCAGTTGTAATGAATCGCCACTTATCAACAGACTCCTTTCATTTCTGTTATATGTCTTTTGTAAATAAATTCCGTGATATTAAACGTAAAGTCCGATTTCTGGTTTAACACCGTATGAGACAATTATGCCTTAAAACTTTTTTTTTGGAAAGGGTTCCAATTTTTGTTTCGGGAACATTTTTTATAAAAGGATTTTTATAAAATTTCAGCCCCATACATAAAAAATGAAGCATCAGACTATTCACCATCACATAAAAATGCGGCATCAGACTATTCACCATCACATAATAATGCGGCATCAGACTATTCACCATCACATAATAATGCGGCATCAGACTGTTCACCATCACATAATAATACGGCATCAGACTATTCACCATCACAAAAAAATGGGTAGAGTCTGTCATCCATTTCATTGGCGTTTCAACAGTCTCTACCCATTTTCATTAAATGATGTTTTATTTGATTGTATTATTTTATAATATCTCACATGATAACATGTATTATTATTTCATATTACAATATCTCATTTGACATTATATTTAATAATATTATTTCATATTGCAATATCTCATTTGACATTATATTTAATAATAATTTTTCTATATATTTCTAATTTCTAATTAAGAATATTATGCTGATGCTTCGCTACACAAATACTTCTCTATAGCTGCAACTGCCTCCGGTGCATCATTTCCATCTGCTGACACCTTAACTGTCTCTCCTGTTGCAATTCCAAGAGACATCATGCCCATGAGGCTCTTTGCATTTACTTTCTTTGTCTCATATTCAACGTATACAGAACTTTCGTACTGACTTGCCACCTGTACAAACACAGCAACCGGACCTGCCCCTAAACCTGATTTAAGTCCTATTGTAATATCCTTAGTTGTCATTTCATTCCTCCTTAATTATGACCTTTAAGTTCTTCCGCGATCTCACATATTTTGCGAAGCCTGTGATTAACTCCCGATTTTCCAATTGGTGTCGTTAGCAATGCCCCCAGGTCTTTTAGTGGTGTGTCAGGATTCTCCATGCGCACAACAGCAATTTCACGCAAATTATCGGGCAGATAATCAATTCCCGCCACCTCTTCTATATACTGGATAGCTTCTATCTGCCTCACTGCTGTGGTGACTGTCTTTTTGATGTTTGCAGTCTCACAGTTTACCTGTCTGTTGTAGTAGTTACTCATGTCCTTCAAAATCCTTATATTCTCAAAATCCATGAGAGAAACATGAGCTTCCATTACATTTAACACGTCCACAATGCGCTCGCCTTCTTTGATATATACCACAAAATAACCTTTTCGCGCAACTATTTTTGCGTCAATATTAAAAATTTGCAAAATTTTTACAATTTGCTCTGCCTTTTCATCGCAGTTGCAAACGATTTCAAAGTGGTATGATTTATTAGGATCCGTCATAGATCCTGTCGACAAAAAAGCCCCTCTGATAAAGGCTCTCTTGCAACAATTCTTCATTATAACAATATTGTCGGTAATGGACATATTCTCTTCAATATTGCCGTTGTGGTCCATAAGTTTTGTAGCTAAAAGTATTTTTGTGCTGTCCTCATGTCTGTTGATTATTACCGTATAAGTCTTAGCTTTTTTGCCGCTGTTTCGAACAGATACCTCCGGAGTAATCTTAAATGACTTCTTAACAAGACTGCAAAACTTTCTGGCCACAGAAATATTTTCTGTATAAACTCTTATTATATACCTGTCAGTTTCTGTAATTATTATATTTCCGCACATGCTTACAATGGCTGCAATCTCAGCAATCCTACAGTGCTGTGCGCCGGATATAACTCGTGACAGTTCATCTTTAACCTTGCCCGTAAATGACATTTTTATCTATCCTATCCGTTAACTATTTATATATAAATTTATAGTTATTAGTTAATACACTACCTGTTAATATCTCTATGCGAAAGCTTTAATCCATATTCGTCACATTTCTCAAGTTCTTCAAAAAGCTTTCTTGCTATTGTTACAGAACGGTGGTGACCTCCTGTACAACCGATTCCTATTACAAGCTGATTCTTTCCTTCTTTGATGTAATTTGGAATCAAAAACTTCATCATATCGCAGAGTTTGTCAATAAAAGTGGTTGTCACTTCTGAGTTAAGTACAAAGTCCCTAACCTCCGCATCATTGCCGGTTTTGTCCCTGAGATCTGACTCATAATAAGGATTTGGCAAAAACCTTACATCAAAAACCAAATCACAGTCAGATGGGATACCATGCTTGAACCCGAAAGACAATATAGTGATAAACAGGTTCTTATAGTCTTTGTTCTGAATGAAAATCTTCTCTAATTCCATTCTCAGATCTCTGACAAGGAGATTACTTGTATCTATAATACAGTCTGCTTTTTCCTTTAAAAAAGCAAGTTCTTCTCTCTCTTTGTTAATTCCATGAATGATACTCTTCTTCTCATTCATCGGATGATTTCTTCTTGTTTCCTTGTATCTTCTTATGAGAGTGCTGTCATCGGTCTCAAGGAATAATATCTCGTAAGGAAATCCTTTTTCCTCAAGTCCTGCAAGAACATCTTCCATTTCATCCAAATGTCCGCTTCTAATATCTACACTCAGTGCAAAATTTGAAACTTCACTTTGATCAGCTTTTTGTGTAAGAAACTCTGCAAAAGTCAAAATAAGGGGAATAGGGAGATTATCCACACAATAGTATCCATTATCCTCAAAAAACTTTAAAGCTTCATTTTTTCCTGATCCGGACATTCCGGTTACAATAACAAGTCTCATAGTACTTTTACCTCTGTTTCAAGTTCTACGCCAAACTGTTCATATACCTTTTCACGAACATTGTCAATGAGAGTCAGAATATCTTCTGCCGTGGCTCCGTCATAATTGATTACAAAACCACTGTGCTTCTTTGATACCATGGCTCCACCAACTGCATAGCCTTTAAGCCCTGCATCTTCTATAAGTTTTCCCGCAAAATATCCTTCAGGACGCTTGAAAGTCGATCCTGCACTTGGATATTCAAGGGGCTGTTTTTCTCTTCTCTTTGCAGATAACTCAGCCATGGTTTCTTTGATGGCTTCCTTATCTCCTTCTTTCAACTGCATTGTGGCACTGAGAACAACATAATGTTCCTTTGGAACAACGCTGTATCTGTAACCCAGTTTGAGATCGTTGGCCGCAACCGTAATAATCTCTCCGTCATCATTTATCACCTGAACACTCACAAGAATGTCCTTCATTTCTCCGCCGTAAGCTCCGGCGTTCATTGTAACCGCCCCACCTAAAGTTCCCGGTATTCCATGGGCGAACTCCATTCCGGTAAGGCTGTTTTCCATTGCACTTACCGCAACCTTGGCAAGTATTGCACCTGCCTGCGCTGTCACAGTGTTTCCCTCAACGGTGATTTCACTCATGTTTGTTCCAATCTCAATAATGGCACCTCTAAAGCCTTCATCCCTTACAATAAGATTGCTTCCGTTGCCAATAATGTAAAAAGGCACATCGTATTTTTTGCAGAGCTTGATTGCGCTTACAATCTGCTCATTGCTGTTTGGAGTTATGTAATAATCAGCAGGTCCGCCGACTCTGAAAGTAATGTGTTCTTTCATCTGCTCGTTGGTTTTGATATTATCACTGTCGATTTTTGCATTCAACTGTTCAAAAAAATCTTTGTTCATCTAACTCTCCATCATTTTTTTTGTTACAATAACATTTGCGCTTCTGCATTTCGCAGTTCACTTTTGATATTACAGTACTATCTGTGCTGCTGCGCCGTACATTCCGGCATCATTTCCAAGAGTTGCAAGTCTGAGTGCAGCCTCTCCACATGGTCCGAAGCAGCTCTCGCGGTATTTTACCTTAACGCTGTCTAAAAGGAACTGCCCTGCTTTACTTACTCCACCACCGATGATAAATGCATCAGGGTTTACAACTACCGCAATGTGTGCCATTGCAAGTCCGAGATATTTGCTCATCTCATCAACTACTGCAAGAGCTCCCTCGTCGCCATCTTTTGCAAGATCAAATACATCTTTTGCTGTAATATTTGCAAAATCTCTCATCTTTGTAGGAGCATCTGTTCTCTCCATGTATCTCTTTGCTTCCTTTACGATACCTGTTGCTGATGCCTTCTGCTCAAGACAACCTTTTCTTCCGCAATTACAAAAATCAGTCTCATCGTAAGCAACGTGCATATGTCCAACTTCTCCGGCACCGCCTGTTGCTCCCGTAAGAATCTTTCCGTCGATAATGATTCCGCCGCCAACTCCTGTTCCAAGAGTGATCATAACAAGGCTGTTGAAATCTTTTCCGCCTCCCTGCCATGCCTCTCCAAGAGCTGCAACGTTAGCATCATTTCCTGCTTTTACCTTTATGCCATGGTACATAGAAGAAAGCTTCTCCTCAACGTTGAATGTACCCCATCCAAGGTTTACACACTGAATAACTGTTCCGTCAGCAGTGATAGGTCCCGGAAGTCCGATACCAACACCCTCAATGTCATCAAGACTAACTTCCTGCTTTGCAAGTTCCCTGTCCATAGCATCACATATATCTGCGAGAATATTCTCACCGTAATTGTCTGTATTTGTGTTGATTTCCCACTTATCAATCAACTTTCCTGAAGTCTCAAAAAATCCCATTTTTACTGTAGTTCCACCAACATCAATACCAAAACAATATTTTTTCATTTTTTTAAATTCCTCCTGATTATTATGTTTTTTTCTTATGTTTTTCAAATGTTTTTTTATCTTTTATTTAGATTAAACTTTTATATTTTATTATCTTTATTAAAACAGTTTCTCTTTTTGGACATTGCTGCTTTTCAAAATTGTTATTCTATGATACTACTCATTCTCAGAGTTTTTATTCATAATATTATTTGTTACACGGTTGTAAAGTTCCTGTGCGGCGTTGTATCCCATCTTCTTCTGTCTGTGATTTACGGAAGCTGATTCAACTATGACTGCAAGGTTACGTCCCGGTCTGATCGGGATAGAATAGCATACAACCTTGTTGCCAAGAAACTCAGTGTACTGATCCTCAAGTCCCAGTCTGTCGTACTCTTTGTTTCTGTCCCACTCCTCTATCTTGATAACCATGTCGATATTCTGAGTATCCTTAACGCTCTGTACACCAAACAGAGTCTTAACATCAACAATACCGATACCCCTAAGCTCGATAAAATGCTTTGTGATATCCGGCGAAGTTCCGATAAGAGTCTCGTCGCTGACTTTTCTGATCTCAACAACATCGTCTGTAACAAGACGGTGACCTCGCTTGATAAGTTCCAGGGCAGCCTCGCTCTTTCCGATTCCGCTCTCACCCATAATAAGAACACCTTCACCGTAAACATCTACCAAAACTCCGTGGATGGAAATGCATGGAGCAAGCTGAACGTTGAGCCATCTTACTATCTCTGCAACGAATCTTGAAGTTGCTATATCTATAGTAAGAATAGGTACTTCGTAATTGTTTCCAATCTTAATCAAATCCTCATCCGGACTGATTCCCTGACAAATAATAAGGCATGGAATTCCGCTGGACATAAGCATCTGATACACTTCGCTTCGTCTTTCTCTTGTCATGCTGGACAGATATGCCCACTCAACATTTCCAATAATCTGAACTCTCTCTTTATCAAAATGATCAAAAAATCCGGCAAGCTGCAACGCAGGTCTGTTAACATCCGGAATATTGATCCAAATCTTATCAGTATTAATATCAGGTGTGTGATTCACCAGATTGTAATTATCAATAATTTTCGTAAGAGTAATTTTCGCCATCCATAATCCTCCTTATTTATAACTCGCAGACTAAAATCTCACATGCTTAATATCTCGCACATTCAATATCTTACATCCTCGATATCATGCATATTTAGTTATCGCATTCTTAATATCTTCACAAACAGCATACGCCATTTTTAGAATACCATCTACACCTGCATTTGTAAATGAATAACAGAGCTCTGTCTTCACTACAAACGACATTTAAAATCATCATACCCAAAGGACTTCAGTTTCTTAATGCTGCCGTCTCTCTTTAACAAATTGATGTCCGGAAGTCTCATTCCGTTAAATGTGTTGGTTTTTACAATGGTATAAAGGGCCATGTCATCCAGTCTGATTTTTGAACCTTTCTCCAATGGATAGTCAAAAGAGTAATCTCCTATAACATCGCCTGCAAGGCAGGTTGGTCCCGCCAGTCTGTATGTGTATTTCTTTTCATTTGCTTCACCGGATTCAAAAATCGGAGGACGGTAGGGCATTTCGAGAACATCCGGCATATGGCATGCTGCCGAAGTGTCAAGGATTGCAATATCAATCCCGTTGTGAACAATATCGAGAACGCCGGTCCATAAATATCCTGCATTAAGAACCACTGCTTCCCCCGGTTCCAGATACACTGTCACTCCGTAAGTATCCTGAAAATGATTTATTATTTTTTTGAGCAGAGAAATGTCATAATCATCTCTTGTGATATGATGTCCTCCACCCATGTTGAGCCATTTCATATTGTAGAGATATTTTCCGAATTTCTCCTCAAAAGCTCTTGCTGTCTTCTCCAAATCATCTGAATTCTGTTCGCAGAGAGTGTGGAAATGAAGACCATCGAGCAACGGAAGTATCTCCTCGTCAAATTCCGAAATGACAGTTCCAAGTCTTGAACCCGCTCCGCATGGATCATAGATTTCGTGCCCCTCCTGTGTGGAACACTCCGGATTGACCCTGAGGCCTATGGACTTTCCACTTTCTTTTGCCAGATTTCCAAATTGCTTCACCTGGGAAGGACTGTTGAATACGATGTCATCTGCATACATAAGTATCTCCCGGAATTCATCTTCCCTGTAAGCAGGTTCAAACACATGGGTCTCACCACCGAATTCTTCTTTGCCAAGTCTGGCTTCGTACAGGCCGCTGGCTGTAGTTCCTGCAAGGTACTCTCTCATAAAAGGATAACATTCATAAGAAGAGAATGCCTTTTGTGCGAGCAAAATCTTACATCCGGTCTCATCCTGTATACTTTTCAAAATCTGAAGATTACCGAGAATTTTCTCTTCATCTATTAGAAAGAACGGTGTGCGTAAACCCTTTTCATTCATCCAATTCTCACTTATTTCTTTTTCCGCCATACTGTTTCGAATCATAACATTTGAATCTCAACTTTCATATTGTATTTGGTTTAGTCCACAAGTTCCGGATTATCATCTATCTGCCATGGAAGTCCCCACTTGTTAAGCGCTTCCATGTATGGATCCGGATCAAACTCTTCTACTGTGTATACACCAGGCTTGTTCCACTCTCCATTCAAAAGCATCATAGCTCCAATCATTGCCGGAACTCCTGTTGTATAGGATATTGCCTGAGAGCCAACTTCTCTGTAGCATTCCTGATGATCGCACACATTGTAAATATATGCTTTCTTCTCTTTTCCATCTTTTTTCCCTGTAAATATACAACCGATATTTGTCTTTCCCACCGTACGCGGACCAAGAGTTGCCGGGTCAGGAAGAAGGGCCTTTAAAAACTGGATAGGTACTATTTCATGGCCCTCATAATTTATTGGTTCCGTTGACAGCATTCCCACATTTTCAAGGCAATTCATATGTGTGAGATAACTCTGTCCAAAAGTCATAAAAAATCTGATTCTCTTTACTCCCGGTATATTTTTTGCCAATGATTCAATCTCTTCGTGGTGGAGCAGATACATATCCTTTTTGCCAACCTGATCAAAATCATATTCACGCTTGATGCTCATGGCAGGAATTTCAACCCAGTGTCCGTCTTCCCAGTAGGACCCCGGAGCAGATACTTCTCTTAAATTTATTTCCGGATTGAAGTTAGTTGCAAACGGATAACCGTGGTCGCCGCCATTGCAATCCAGAATATCAATAGTATCAATTGAATCAAAGAGATGCTTCTTTGCATATGCACAGTAAGCCTGAGTTACTCCCGGATCAAAACCGCTTCCAAGCAATGCCGTTAGTCCCGCTTTCTCAAACTTTTCTTTGTATGCCCACTGCCATGAATAATCAAAATATGCTGAAAATCCTTCCTCTTTGCATCTCTTGTCATAAATAGCTTTCCACTCAGGATCTGTAATATCTTCCGGCTCGTAATTTGCGGTATCCATGTAATTGACACCACATTCAAGACAGGCATCCATAATGGTAAGATCCTGATATGGAAGTGCAATATTCATAACCAGATCCGGATTAACCTTCTTGATAAGTGCCACCAGTTCATCAACCTTATCCGCGTCTACCTGCTCGGTAGTAATCTTTGTCTTAGTCTTGCCCTCAAGTTTCTCCTTCAGCGCATCGCATTTTGATTTTGTTCTGCTGGCAATGCAGATTTCCTCAAACACCTCACTGTTCTGACAACATTTCTGAATAGCAACACCTGCTACTCCTCCACAACCTATTATCAATACTTTTCCCATTCTATTTCTCCTTATATTCTGTTGTTGGTATTTTTCACCCATTATCTTTTATTTTCATCTGTTTTTGTCTACCCATTCCTGCAATCCACCATACAACACTTTTAATGTGCTATTGTAACGGAATTTCCCTGATTTTTGGAACTACATTCTATCCAAGGCAAGTATCATCTCTCTGACTATCTTGCATGCAACCATTGTCGATACTCCGCTCTGGTCATAGTGAGGTGACAATTCGTTTACATCACATCCCACGATATTGAGTTTTCCGCAGACTTTAGTAACTGCCTTTCTAAGTTCCTCAAAGGTCACTCCACCGGGCTCCGGCGTTCCTGTTCCCGGAAATACCGACGGATCTAAAACATCCAGATCCAATGTGAAATATACAGGACTGTCACCCAGTTTTTCTATAATTTCATCAAGTCCTTCAAAGTCAAATTTGCGTGTATTCACATGGTCTTTTCCCCATCTGAATTCTTCTCTGTCACCTGAGCGAATACCAAACTGGAATATTTTGTTATCACCGATTATCTCCTGACATCTTCTTAGAACACATGCATGAGAAAGTTTCACTCCAAGATAATCATCTCTTAAATCTGCGTGAGCATCAAAATGAATTATATGCACATCAGGATATTTTTGGCTGACTGCGCGAAAGGCACCAAGTGTAACCAGATGCTCGCCACCAAGCATAAACGGAAGCTTTTCTGCCTCAATAATCTCCCTTGTTATCTCCTCTATCTGATTAAGACACACTGACGTGTCCCCCAACGACAATTCAATATCACCGCTGTCCATAACCGGATAATCAATCAGATCTCTGTCCTGATACGGACTGTAGCTCTCTATTCCAAAAGACTCTCTTCTTATTGCCGAGCAACCAAATCTTGTTCCCGGTCTGTAGGATGTTGTGGAATCAAAAGGTGCTCCAAAAAGAACAATCTCTGCATCCCCGTAACTCTTATCGCATTCCAAAAAAGTCTCAACGTTTCTATTTAACATCCATTCACTCCATTCTTATTTTCGTTCATTTCTTATTTTCGTTCATTTCTTATTTTCGTTCTTTTCTTATCTTCGTTCAATTCTTATCTTCGTTCATTTCTTATTTTCGTTCTTTTCTTATCTTCGTTCTTTTCTTATTTTTACTTTTTGCTATAGCGCGTATGCACTTGAAGTGTGAGTCATCTCTCCTAAGATTTTCTAGGATTCCTTCTCAACATTTTTCAATAGTTCCTCCACATATGCAGGTATGTAGAAAGCTCCCTTGTGAAGAGTGGTTGTGTAGTATCTGCACTTTATTCCTCTGGCATTCCATCTGTCCTCATTCAAATCACGAAGAGGGTGGTATTTTTTTGAGGCAAAACCAAAGAGCCAGTGTCCGGATGAGTATGTAGGAATATGTGCCTGATACACTTTGCTTATTGGAAATGACTCAACTATATTTCTGTGGGCTCTCTGACAAGCCAGTGCGTCCCCCTCATAGAAAGGACTCTCGTGCTGATTTACAAGTATTCCGTCTTCTTTTAGTGCCTTGTAACAGTTGCCATAGAATTCCCTTGTAAATAAGCCCTCCCCCGGTCCGAAAGGATCAGTGGAATCTACTATTATAAGGTCATATTCATTTTCTTTTGTTCTGACAAAGCGAAGCCCGTCCTCAAAATAGAGATTAACTCTTGAATCATCAAACCACGATGCCGTTGTCGGAAGATATTTCTTGCAGACCTCTACAACCTGCTCGTCAATCTCAACAAGATCTATTCTTTTGATATCTTCATATCTGACCAGTTCTCTAATAACACCGCCGTCTCCGGCACCAATTACAAGTATACTTTCAACATTTGGATGAACTGCCATAGGCACATGGGTAATCATTTCGTGATAAATAAATTCATCCTTTTCTGTCATCATCATATATCCGTCAAGAGTGAGAAATCTGCCAAACTCAACAGATTCAAAGACGTCTATTCTCTGATAATCACTCTGACTACTGTACAACTGTTTATCCACTCTAATGGACAATTTTACATTTGGAGTATGCTCCTCCGAATACCAAAATTCCATCTTCTGTCTCCTTTATCATGTATCTAAATTGATTCTACCAATTGCACTCATTTCTGCTAATAGTTTCATCACCAAATTTCTTCTATCAGGACAATCCCTCAATTCTTATCTTTTATCTATTAGCACATTCAGCATATTGATTTCTGCATCTTCCGGACCAGTCATGCTGCATCCTTTTTCTTTTGCATAAACAATATATTCAATTATTTCTTCTGTTATGCGCTCACCCGGTGCGAGAATCGGTATTCCCGGCGGATAACACATTACAAATTCGCTACATATTCTCCCTGCAGTTTCTGATATAGGAAGTGATTCTTTTTCAGCATAAAAAGCCTCCTGAGGTGACACTGCAACTTCAGGATCAATGTACTCCTGGCGCATTAGTTCCCCGGTATTCGACTTGCCAAACCTTCTTTTTATCTCCGCCAAAGCCGAAACCAATCGCTCTATTTCTCTAGGTCTGTCACCGATAGAGATGTAAGCAAGCAAATTCCCCAAGTCTCCAAATTCAACCTGAATATCATATTCATCCCGCAGAATGTCATAGACTTCTATTCCTGCCAGCCCTATGTCAATTGTGTTAATCGCAAGTTTTGTAACATCAAAGTCATACACACTGTCACCATTAATCAACTCTTTTGAGTATGCATAATATCCCGGAATGTCATGAATCTCTTTTCTGGCATACTCAGCCAGTCTGACAACTTCCGCAAAAGACTCCTTTCCTCTAAGAGCCAGATTTCTTCTTGAAATATCAAGACTTGCCATCAGGAGATATGAGCCGCTTGTAGTCTGTGTGAGGTTGATAATCTGTCTCACATACCCTTCTGACATATTTGGTCCGATAAGCAATATGGAACTCTGCGTCAGACTTCCACCTGATTTGTGCATGGAAACAGCCGCTATATCGGCACCGGCCGCCATAGCTGACACCGGCAGATTTTCTCCAAAATACAGGTGTGTTCCATGAGCCTCATCTGCGAGACAGAGCATTCCGTTGTCGTGTGCTATCTTTACTATTGAACGGATATCAGAGCATATTCCGTAATAAGTAGGATTATTAACAAGAACAGCCTTCGCATCAGGATTTTCCTTTATGGCACGCTGCACATCAGACACTCTCATTCCAAGAGGAATCCCTAATCTTTCATCGCATGCAGGATCAACATATACGGGTATGGCCCCGCAAAGAACCAATGCTCCCATTACACTCCTGTGTACATTCCTTGGCAGAATAATCTTGTCCCCTCTTTTCACTGTTGAAAGCACCATGGCCTGAACAGCCGAAGTTGTTCCTCCTACCATAAGAAAAGCATGGGCTGCCCCAAAAGCCTGAGCAGTCAACTCTTCCGCATCTTTTATTACTGATACCGGATGGCACAGATTGTCCAGTGGTTTCATTGAATTGACATCTAATTTGACACACTGTTCTCCCAACAACTTTACCAGTTCCGGATTACCTCTACCTCTCTTGTGTCCCGGCACATCAAAAGGTACTATTCTTTTCTTTTCGAACTCCATCAATGCCTCATATATTGGTGCATTTTCCTGAGATAACCCCATATTTTTCAGTTCCTTTCTTACGTTTATTCACAAGTTCTGTTTTTTCATTTTTTTAAAGACGTTTAAACACTTGTGCCTTTTCACTCCCCATAAACATTTCTTCCACTAAATATCTCCATCATTTCCTGACGCAAATTGTTCTTAATTTCCTTTTGTCTCTCCGGAGAAAAATCGCTGGCATCTTTGTGGAACAGGTAATTGTCCATATCAATCTCCTTAACAATCATTTTTGTGTGGAAAAGGTTTGCCTCAAACACATTGATGTCCACAGCATTATATCTATCCATTATCTCAGGATTGATGTAATCCTGAATAGACGTAATGGCATGATCTATAAAGCATTTCTTTCCGTCTACGTCTCTTGTAAATCCTCTTACTCTGTAGTCCATTGTAATTATATCCGAATCAAAAGAACCAATCAGATAGTCCAACGTTGAAAGAGGTGTTATCTTCCCACATGTTGCCACATCAATATCCACCCTAAATGTAGTAATATTTTTCTGGGGATGATACTCAGGATAAGTATGAACCGTCACATGACTTTTGTCCAAATGTGCAAGTTGGGTCTTCGGAGTCGGAATCATTGATTCCTCAGCCATCAGTATTGTAACCGACGATCCCTGTGGCTCATAATCCTGATATGAAATATTGAGAATGCTGGCTCCTATCATATCTGTGAGATTTCTCAGTATTTTCGTAAGTCTCTCTGAATTATACTGCTCATCAATATAATCAATGTATTCCTGCTGCTCTTTGGCGGTCTTCGCATAACATACATCATATATATTAAAGCTTAGTGCCTTTGTGAGATTATTAAATCCATATAACTTTATTTTTCCGTCCATTCGTCACCTCTTTTATTTTCTATTCTTCGTGAAAGAACTTGTACACTTTCCCTGCTGCCGCTTCCGTCATGGCAGGTGTATCCTGCAATTCCTCAACACTCGCATCTCTTATGGCCTCTATTGACTTAAATTTCTTCATCAAAGCCTTTCGTCTTGCAGGTCCGATTCCTTCTATTTCATCAAGTATTGAGTGTACCTGATCTTTGCTGCGAAGTGATCTGTGATATTCAATAGCAAATCTGTGGGCCTCATCCTGAATACGCGTTATAAGTTTAAAGCCTTCCGAATGTGTATCTATCGGTATCTCCACATTATTGAAATAGAGTCCTCTGGTTCTGTGATTATCATCTTTTACCATTCCGCAAACCGGAATATGCAACCCGAATTTTTCAAGGACTTTGAGCGCAACATTAACCTGACCTTTTCCACCGTCCATCATTATAATATCCGGCAATTTTGAAAAACTTCCAAGGTTAATGTCTCCACCCTCCTGCTTTATTTTTTCAATTTCTTCTAACCCGTGGGTAAATCTTCTTGTAAGAGTTTCTTCCATACTAAGATAGTCATCAGCACCTTTCACCCACTGAAGTCTGAACTTTCTGTAATTATTTTTCTTTGGCTTTCCGTCTTCGTAAACTACCATGGACGACACAGTCTCGTAACCACTGATATGAGAAATATCGTAGGCCTCCATCCTTGAAAGTCCTTTGAGTCCAAGCCAGTCTTCAATTTCAGCAACAGCTCCCACTGTTCTCTTCTGTTCGCGTCTGTATTTTTCTTTATTCTTCTCTAAGAGAATCTCTGCGTTCTTTCTTGCAAGTTCAATAAGCTTCTCCTTGTTTCCCTTCTTAGGGCATACAACTTTTACCTTGAAAGACTGATTTCTGCTGAGCCACTTGCTGATAAGTTCCACGTCTTCTATCTCTTCCTGCAAGAGCAGTTCCCTCGGAATAAATGGAGTTCCGCCGTAATACTGCTTAATAAAACTTGAGAGAATATCCGCACCTGTATCCCCCGGTGCGGTCTTTAAGTAGAAATGCTCTCTTCCGATAAGCTTTCCATTTCGCACAAAGAACACTTGGACAACAGCATCAAATCCCTCTTCGGCATAGGCTATGATATCTCTGTCCTCAAAATTCTTCGTTGTAATCTTCTGATTACCCGCAACATGATTGATGCTTGCAATTAAATCTCTATACTCCATTGCTTTCTCAAAATCCAGTATCTCTGATGCTGCGGCCATTTTTGTCTCCAACTCTTTGATAGTCTTATTGTAGTCTCCTTCCAGGAAAGAAATTACCCCTGCCACATTTTTGGCATACTCCTCTTTTGGCATTCCTCCCTTACAAGGAGCATTGCACTGGCCAATGTGATAATTAAGGCATGGTCTCTTATTCGTGACAGACACGTACTCTCCATCACCATCTTTGACTGTTGTTATAGCTTTAGTACAGTTTCTGATTTTGTATGTCTTTTGTAAAAGTTCAATAGTATCTTTTACTGCACCTGCACTTGTAAAAGGACCATAATATTTGCTACCGTCCTTCTTCATTCTTCTTGCAATCAAAATTCTTGGAAAGTCTTCATTGACTGTAACCCTTACAAAAGGATATGTCTTATCATCTTTGAGCATCGTATTGTACTTTGGTCTGTACTCTTTTATCAGGTTGCACTCTAACACCAGTGCCTCAAGCTCCGAGTCCGTCACTATGTACTCAAATCTCTGAATCTGGGAAACCATCTTTTCAATCTTAGGAGACTTCTTGGTGCTCTCTCTGAAATAGGAGCGCACTCTGTTTCTAAGACTAATTGCTTTTCCAACATATATTATTTCATCTTTTTTCCCATGCATGAGATACACTCCCGGCGAATGCGGAAGTTTTGCAAGTTCATCTTTGAAATTGAACATGTCTCCTCCTTGATTGATTGATTAACACTATTTTCAAAACTATTATCATCAAAATTCACTTTTATCTTTTTACTCAAATTTATATTTTACTACAAAAAATGTAATATTGTATATACCTTATATTATATAAGGTTTTTTGACACTTCGCACGCGAGCGGATGCATCAGCCATGAGATAACTTACTCTGTAAGTTATCGAAGCGAAAGCGATTATTTATAATCGCGAAAGCCAAACTTACATCTCCGCGAGCTGCGCATCCTTGCGGAGCATTATTATTTTATAAGGAAGTTCAAAGAACTTTCCTATGAAATAAAATAATAAACTCCTTAAACAGATTTTATAGTTCATCTGCTTAAGGAGTTTATTTTTTCATTTATTTCTCATCAACTGACATTTCCTGTTCTTTTGGAATCAGCATTTCAAATATTTTATTGAAAAAATATGAATTAATACAAGCTCCAATTACCCACCATGCAAATAAGGCCGCTGTAATCGCCACTCCCGTTAATGCCGGGAAAAAACCAATCACTATTAACGGTAATAAATCTGCAATGATAATAATCAATGAAATGGGAAAATGTCCGATTGCAAGTAGTAACCCATTCTTCAGAGTATTCTTTATTGTGTTTTCAAATGAACACTGCAATGCCTGTGCATATATGATAGTCATTGTGAATATCGTCAATGTTGAAATCATAAATATCATGCAAAAAGTTACAAAAAAGTTGGCCTTCATTATGGTACACGCCCAAATGTCAATGACAGGCAATACGCATGCCGCTAAGTATATCAGCCACATTATTGTGGAGGCTTTGAAGTTTTCGCGGAACTTGTCAAAATATTCTTTCACAAGGTATCCTTCTTCGCCTTTTATCATTTTCTTTGTCTGTGAATATAACGCAGTCTTTGCTGCTCCTATTGTAAATATAGGAATGCATGTTGCAATAAACACAATGTTTAGGACTATCACGTCTGCCACTATTCCAAAAACTTTCCATATTCCTTTGTCATATTTGAATATATCTTTCATCTGTCTTCTCTGCTTTTCATCTTATTCTTGCTATATTTTCTTAAACACATAATTACGCACTACATTTTTATTATTCACCTTCAGAAGTTTCAGCCTTTCCTACTGTTTCGGCGGTTTCACCCTTAACTTCTCTGTAGATTTCCATAAACTGCTTTCCTGTGATTGTTTCCTTGTCATAGAGGAATGCTGCAATCTTATCAAGTGCTTCTCTGTTCTCATTGAGAAGCTGCTTAGCTTCTTCGTATTTTTCTTTCAGTAAGATCTTTACTTCTTCCTCAATCATTGCTGCTGTCTTATCACTGCAGTTAAGTCTTGTGTTTCCACCAAGATATGGATTCTCAACTGTCTCAAGGCTCATAAGTCCAAACTTCTCTGACATTCCGTACTGTGCAATCATTGCTCTTGCCATCTTGGTTGCTCTCTCAATATCATTTGAAGCCCCTGTTGTTACAGTGTCAAATACGATATCTTCTGCTGCACGTCCTGCAAGAAGTGTTACAAGTTCTGCATCGAGTTCTTTCTGAGTCATAAGATATTTTTCCTCTTCAGGAACCTGCATTACATATCCAAGAGATCCCATTGTTCTAGGAACGATTGTAATCTTTTGCACCGGATCAGTATCCTTCATAACCGCTGTTACGAGTGCATGTCCGACTTCATGATATGCAACTGTCTTCTTTTCTGTCTCGCCGAGAATTCTGTCTTTTTTCTCCTTACCTGCGATTACTACTTCCACAGATTCAAATAAATCATCCTGTGAAATAGCCTGACGATTATTTTTAACTGCAAGAATTGCAGCTTCGTTTATCATATTTGCAAGATCTGAACCAACAGCTCCGCTGGTTGCCATTGCGATAGCCTCAAGATCCACTGTCTCATCCATCTTCACATTTGTAGAATGAACTTTCAGTGTCTCAAGTCTGCCCTTGTAGTCAGGTTTGTCTACAATAACTCTTCTGTCAAAACGTCCCGGTCTTAAGAGTGCCGGATCAAGTACTTCAGGTCTGTTTGTTGCCGCGAGAATAAGCACACCCTTTGATGAATCAAATCCATCCATCTCTGAGAGAAGCTGATTAAGTGTCTGTTCTCTCTCATCGTTTCCACCGTATCTTGAATCACGGCTCTTACCGATGGCATCAACCTCGTCGATAAAAATAATACATGGAGCCTGTTCCTGTGCCTGCTTGAATAAGTCTCTTACTCTCGATGCACCGACACCTACAAACATCTCTACAAAATCAGAACCTGAAAGTGAGAAGAATGGTACCTTTGCCTCTCCTGCAACTGCCTTTGCAAGAAGTGTCTTACCTGTTCCCGGAGGTCCTACAAGCAATGCTCCCTTTGGAAGCTTTGCTCCGATATTTGCATACTTTTCAGGATTGTGCAGGAAATCAACCAATTCTGTAACTGATTCCTTTGCCTCATCCTGTCCGGCTACATCCTTGAACAGAACTCCTGTCTCTTTCTGAACATAAACCTTTGCATTGCTTCTTCCAACTCCTCCAAAGAATCCTCCGCCTTCTCCGCCCATTCTCTTTGACGCAGAAAACAGTATAAAATAGAAGAAAATAAACGGAATAAGCATTACCAGCAAAGATGTGAAAAAGCTTGATGACTGATTTATAAACTTTTTATCGATATCAACATTATATTTCTTAAGTGTATCAATCAGTGCGTAGTCTTCTTCAACTTCCGCTGTCCAGTAAGTAATTCCCGGAAACTTCTCATATTTTTCATATGGTTTTATGATTATCTTTCCATTCTCAATAAGTACCGACTCTACCGCTCCCGCTTCAACCGCAGAAATAAACTTGCTGTATGTTATCTGCTTTGAGGTTGCTCTCTCGTACAGTGTCGATACGATATTTGTCACAACAATTGTCAATATTAAGGCTATTATTACTATACTCCAAGGAGTACCAAGAAATCGATTCTTGTTCTTTTGATCTCTGTCATTTTTGTTATTGTCCATACTTTTCCTTCCCTTCTCTTATCATTATTCACCAAGCTATTTTTACGAAATACTCTTATTCTCTAAATGCTCTAATGCTGCTATGCTCTAATGCTGCTACTATCTGCAACTTTTTTCATTCAGTATAGTTATTTGTAGACATTTAATCAATAGAATTATCCCCAAAAACAATGAACTTTTCGTGTCCTGGCAAAACTATTCGTAATTCTCTTCAAACGTCCATATCTTCTTTCCGCTTGAGTCTGTCACAAGTCCGTTTGACTCTTTTGCAACACGCTCTGCTTCGGATTTGTCCAGATATATTCCTTTAAGAATACCTATTGAGTAAACGTAATATTTATTTGTTTCATCCTTTGTAAATGGCATTATTGTCGCATCTGAAATAAGGTTTAGAGAAGGTTTCTTTCCCTCCTTAGTTTCCATACTTCCGTCAAATTCAACGTGCATTGAGATTGCAGCTTCTCTCAGCTTCTTTGTGTCATCATAATAACTCTGAGATGCAACTCCCTCATCATACTGGTTGTTATCAATGAGCTGATCATCTTCTATCGGCTCTCCACCTTTTTCTCTGTGAATTTTTATGACTGTATCAAGTATATCAAGTCCTGTGATAATACATTTCTTTGCATCATAGGTCTTCATCTGATTTGCAGCTTCATCCAGAATTACAAGTGATGAAAGACCGAAGTTATTCTTTTTCTTATCAATAACTTCCTTTGTGGCAACTCCGTAAATCAGATTGTTGTATGCATATCCGCAAACCGTCAGTCTGTCATCGTTTTCAGCATTAATTTCTTTCTTTGAACCATCTGCAAAATTGTAAATAGTTATACTTCTGTTATCACTTAATTTTCCCTGTGTGTTGTACGCAATGACATTCTTTGATTTGTTTATTG
This sequence comes from Lachnospiraceae bacterium, assembly GCA_024698345.1. GTDB lineage: Bacteria > Bacillota > Clostridia > Lachnospirales > Lachnospiraceae > SIG293. The sequence goes on from JAILRH010000009.1 coordinate 27,474, forward strand.
CATAGTTTCCGGCGCCGAGCCCCTCAACAAGGACTCCTGTTTCTTTTGTACTGATGTTTACGTAATAAATTCCATCATTCATTTTTACGTAAATAACATCATCGTTGATGTAGCAAAGTTCTGCCACCTGTGAGGCAAGAATCTTTTTCGGTGTTGAATCCTTGATAAATGTCAGTTCCTCCACCTTATTCTGCTTTTTATTATATCGGTAAACAGAAACTCCGTTTTCCCCCGAATGTGCACTTCCGGTACTGTAACCGCATGTGGCGAACACTATATTGCCATTGTCGTACACTCTCGAAGTAATAACTTCCACATTGTCCCTATCTGCTTCATATATCTTTGTGAATTCTTTCTTTGCAATGTCAACGGCCCATACCTGTCCGTTTACCTCGTATGCAAGATAAGATTTGTTTTCGCTGTAGTTGAAGCTCACATCCTGATCTTCCTGAATTCCAAGGTCAATATATGATTTGTGAACTGTGTTTTCATCGATTTTCCAAACCTGATTTGTCTTTCTCTCGTATGCAAGAACATACTGCTGTTTATTATAGGTCCAGACTGTTATTCTCTCTTCTACATCATATACATCTTTTATTTCGTTGTTGCCAACTGCCTCAACCTGATATTTCATTATATAGGTTCCGGAAATTCCGGTAGGCTTTACATAGACGTCGGCAAGACTTATTTCGGTATCACTTATCTTCTTTGCACTTAAATCGCCCCATGTGATAACGGAATAGTTATTTGACAATGTAACTGTTCCAAGTGAATTGTTAAGAAGTTCGTTATCAGGCTCCATATAAGTTACAATATTGACATTTCCTTCGCCGTCAATGGTTGTGTTGCTGAAATCATTTGCGAAATCTATCTGAGCTGAAATCAAATCTGACTCCACAACAATTACTCTGGTGTAATATCTGATTTCTTCAATCTCGTCCGTCTGTAAATGAATAACGAGAATGTATTCTTCGTTAATTCCTACTATGGAACTGATTTTTATATCAAATTTCTCACCTTTTGCATAATTTTCAATATCTCCACCATCCACAAGTCTGTCTCCGTCAACTGTCCTAAGTTCATACCTTGCTGACAAAATATTGTTATTCTCGTCTGTAATGTCAAAACTTACATTTCTGTCTGACTGTGATGCGACAACAAGATTATCACGCATCATGGAAATATTCATCTCGTCGACATATCCCTTGATAACGCCAATTCTCTTGTCCTTTAGGTAGGCATTTATTTTTGGAAGTCTCACTTCCTTATAGCCCACTTCCTTTGGCGTATCCACTTCTACCTTTTCTTTGTTGTCTCTGTTAATCATTATTCCCACTGCGGTTACTGATCCCAGCGCAATAATTATCAACAATGCAATAATAATCTTCTTCATAATTTTCAGTTCTTCCTATATATTTATCATTTATTTTTACTAATCATACATTTTGAAACGGGCATACACAGTTTTCAGAATTCTCTATCGCATTAAGCAAATGTTTTCTTAAAGCTGTTCATCAAGTACATAGTTTTTAACTTCATAATAATAATGATTACTCGTCCGTTCCAATTCACGAGTTTTCTTGATGAAAACTCGTTCAGTGGAACTAAATTTTAAGGAATTGTAATCCTTAAAATTTGACTTCGTATCATTATTATTATTTCAGAAAAACTATGTACTTGATTCAATGCTTTAGCGAAAACCATTTTCTTGAATGCTTTCAGAGTTATTCTGAAAACTGCTGTAGTCTACGTTTCATAAAGCGTATACTTTTGAAATGTGAATTACAGATGCTTTCAAAAATAACAAGAGGAGCAATTATATGAATGGATTTCGAAATAACAATTGAGACAAACTTAGAAGGATTCTGATAAAAGAAGTATGATTCTCGTTCGCACAAATTCGTGAGTTTTCTTGATGAAAACTCACTCAAATTGTGCTAAATATCGAGGAACTGAAATCCTCGATATTTAACTTCGAATCA